>CAMORS010000063.1 GCA_946624005.1 uncultured Prevotella sp.
GGCCTTCCCGATGGTGAGGTGATGGAGAAACACCTCACCAGAGACCTCACCAGAGACCCCACCATTCATTGCTTCTTATGCGCTGTTGCGACGCAAGGATGCGTCGCCTCCTACATTTGCCACGTGAGACCCCTCCCCTTTGGGGAGGCTGGGTGAGGTTCACTGATGGTGAGGTGTGTGGTGAGATGTGTGGTGAGGTGTTTCGCGAACACCTCACCATCTGAAACCCGCATAAACAATGGGTTTTGGAGCGTTTTGGTGAGGTGTTGGGGGGGCATATAATAATGGGATGCGAGACTTCCTGCATTGGCGCTTAGGTGTTGAAGGATGATGAAGGTGATTGCAAATCCCCGACTCACTTCAGCCGAATTTCAAATTCGGCTGAACGGGAGGTGATGATGGGGATTTCAAATTCGGCTGAACGGGGGTGTCACGATAGGAAAGGCTATGGGTAGGCGAGCATAGCTCGGGCGCTCGGCCCTTGGGACGCTTTGCTTGCAAAGAATGGCGCTACCTCCTACATTGGCGCTAACGTAGGGGCGAACGGCGTTTCCGCCCGCAACAGCACGTAGGGAGCCCCCTCCTCTTCTCCTTAGCGGGCGGAAACGCTGTTCCGCCCCTACAACAACTCCGTAGAAATGTTTATCCATACAACAGCTCCGTAGAAATCTCATGGCAGTACCGCATTTCGGAACAACGTCTGGTACATACTATCGCCTGGCGTAACTTTTTGCAGTAACTACTCAGCCCCCCTACGTTCGGACGAATTTCAAATTTGCCCGATCGTAGGGGTGCTGAGTAGTTACCATGAAAACATTTTCACACAAAAAATCTTAAAAAGTATAGCCGTTCCAAGTTTTTTTTGTAATTTTGTATCTACTTTATCCGCAGCTGAGCCAACAGCCAGCCGCAATAATATGTACATAACAACAATAAACAGCTGATAATGAACGATTTCAGAAAATATGCAACCCGGCATTTGGGCATCAACGGCATGGTTTTAGACGATGTCGTCAGCACTCAGGCACAGTATCTCAATCCCTATATCCTGGAGGAACGCCAGTTGAACGTCACACAGATGGATGTGTTCTCACGACTGATGATGGACCGCATCATCTTCCTCGGCACACAGATAGACGACTATACGGCCAACACCCTGCAGGCACAGCTGCTCTACCTCGACTCGGTAGACCCCGGCAAGGACATCTCTATCTACATCAACTCGCCTGGCGGAAGCGTGACGGCCGGACTGGGCATCTACGACACGATGCAGTTCATCCAGAGCGATGTGGCCACCATCTGCACGGGCATGGCTGCCTCGATGGCCGCCGTGCTGCTCGTTGCCGGCACCGAGGGGAAGCGCTCGGCACTGACCCACAGCCGCGTGATGATACACCAGCCGCTCGGTGGTGTGCAGGGACAGGCCTCGGATATCGAGATTGAAGCCAAGGAAATCATGAAGTTCAAGAAGGAACTGTATACCATCATCTCCAACCATTCGCACACTCCATACGAGAAGGTGTGGGCCGACTCCGACCGCAACTACTGGATGACCTCCGAGGAAGCCAAGGAATACGGAATGATTGACGAAGTATTAATCAAGAAGAAATGAAGAAGAATATGTGTAGCTTCTGTGGCAGGAGCGACAAAGAGGTGAAGCTGCTCGTGACAGGCATCAACGGCTTCATCTGCGACGACTGCATCCAGCAAGCTTATCAAATCGTACAGCAATCAGGAATACTTAACGCAGGAAAGAAGCAAAAGCCATTCACCCTGAAAGACGTGCCAAAGCCGAAGCAGATTAAGGATTATCTCGATCAGTATGTCATCGGCCAGGATGACGCCAAGCGCTATCTCTCCGTCTCCGTTTACAACCACTACAAACGCCTGCAGCAGCCTGTTGACGACAATGGCGTGGAGATAGAGAAGAGCAACATCATCATGGTGGGCAGCACCGGAACGGGCAAGACGCTGCTGGCCAAGACCATCGCCCGCCTGCTCGACGTGCCGTTCACGATTGTCGATGCCACGGTATTCACCGAGGCAGGCTATGTCGGCGAGGACGTGGAGAGCATCCTCTCGCGACTGCTCCAAGTGGCCGACTACGACGTTGAGGCCACACAACGAGGCATTGTCTTCATCGACGAGATAGACAAGATAGCGCGCAAGTCGGACAACCCCAGCATCACACGCGAT
Organism: uncultured Prevotella sp.; assembly: GCA_946624005.1. Taxonomy (GTDB): domain Bacteria; phylum Bacteroidota; class Bacteroidia; order Bacteroidales; family Bacteroidaceae; genus Prevotella. The sequence continues at coordinate 2,197 of CAMORS010000063.1, forward strand.
GTCAGTGGCGAGGGTGTGCAGCAAGGACTGCTGAAACTGCTCGAGGGAACCGTTGTCAACGTACCGCCAAAGGGTGGACGCAAACATCCTGACCAGGACTATATCCATGTAGACACTCGCAACATCCTCTTCATCTGCGGAGGAGCCTTCGACGGCATCGAGCGCAAGATCGCGCAGCGACTGAACACACACGTGGTGGGTTACAACAGCGTGCAGAACGTCCGTCGCATCGACAAAGAAAACCTCATGCGCTATATCCAGCCGCAGGATCTGAAGTCGTTCGGGCTCATCCCGGAGATTATCGGCCGTCTGCCCGTGCTGACTTACCTCAATCCGCTCGACAGAGAGGCTCTCCGGCGCATCCTTGTGGAACCGAAGAACAGCATCGTCAAGCAATACGAGAAGCTCTTCGAGATGGACGGCATCCAGCTGACCTTCCCCGACGAGACGCTCGACTTCCTTGTCGACAAGGCTGTTGAATACAAGCTCGGTGCGCGTGGCCTGCGCTCCATCGTGGAGAGTGTGATGATGGACGCCATGTACGAGGTGCCATCGACAAGAAAGAAGACATTCACCGTGACGCTCGACTACGCCAAGCAGCAACTGGAGCGCACGCAGCAACTGCAGCAGAGCGCATAGCCCCCACATGGTCCGCGCATTGCGCTTGCTGCCATACCATATAAAAAATGTAAAGGAGGAACTGCTTTTTATGACAGAAAAAATAGATCTATCAAAGAAACTGAAGGAATATTTCGGGTTTAACCAGTTCAAAGGCGACCAGGAAGCCATCATTCGCAACGTGCTGGCCGGCAACGACACCTTCGTGCTCATGCCGACAGGCGGCGGCAAGTCGCTGTGCTACCAGCTGCCTTCGCTCTTGATGGAGGGAACGGCCATCGTCATCTCGCCCCTCATCGCGCTGATGAAGAACCAAGTGGACGTCATCAACGGCATCAGCGAGCACGACGGCCTGGCCCACTATCTGAACTCATCGCTCAACAAGGCGGCCATCGACCAGGTGAAGGCCGACATCGTCAGCGGAAAGACAAAGCTGCTCTATGTGGCCCCCGAATCGCTGACGAAGGAGGAATATGTAGAGTTTCTGAAAGGCTGCAAGATATCGTTCTATGCCATCGACGAGGCTCACTGTATCTCGGAATGGGGACACGATTTCCGACCGGAATACCGCCGCATACGCCCCATCGTCAACGAGATAGGCCCGGCACCCATCATCGCCCTCACCGCCACCGCCACCGACAAGGTGCGCACCGACATCATGAAGAGTCTCGGCATCGTCGGGGCCAAGGAGTTCAAGAGCTCGTTCAACCGCCCGAACCTCTACTACGAAGTGCGCCCGAAGACCAACGACATCGACAAGCAGATTGTCAAGTTCATCATGCAGAACAGCGGCAAGAGCGGCATCATCTACTGCCTGAGCCGTAAGAAGGTGGAAGAGCTGGCTGCCGTCTTGTGTGCCAACAACATCAAGGCCGCTCCCTATCACGCCGGACTGGACAGTGCCACACGCTCGCAGACGCAGGACGACTTCCTCATGGAGCGCATCGACGTCATCGTGGCCACGATCGCCTTCGGTATGGGCATCGACAAGCCCGACGTGCGTTTCGTCATCCACTACGACATCCCGAAGAGCCTGGAGGGCTACTATCAGGAGACGGGACGTGCAGGACGCGACGGCGGCGAGGGTAAGTGTATCGCTTTCTATTCGTACAAAGACCTGAAAAAGCTGGAGAAGTTTATGGAAGGCAAGCCTGTCGCCGAGCAAGACATCGGCCGCCAGCTGCTCCAGGAGACGGCCGCCTATGCCGAGTCGTCGGTGTGCCGCCGCAAGATGCTGCTCCACTATTTCGGCGAAGCCTATCCCGAAGACAACTGCGGCTCGTGCGACAACTGTCTGCATCCGAAGACGAAGATTGAAGGACAGAAGGCTCTCGAGATTGTCCTGCAGGCCATTCAGACCATCAAGGAGGACTTCCGCACCGACTATGTCATCGACTTCGTCACCGGTCGTCCCACCGACGACATCGTTGCTCATAAGCACGACCAGCTCGAAGAGTTCGGTGCTGGTGAAGACGAAGATCCCAAGCTGTGGAACCCCGTCATCCGACAGGCACTCATTGCCGGTTTCCTTCGCAAGGATGTGGAAAACTACGGACTGCTCAAACTGACGGCAGCCGGCAAGCGCTACATGAAGAACCCCACATCGTTCATGATTGTCGAAGACAACGAGTTCAACGAGGACGACGACGAAGAAGGTGGCGACGGCCACGGCAGCGCCCTCGATCCGACGCTCTACAAGATGCTCGTACAGCTTCGCACTTCAACGGCCAACCGGCTGAACCTGCCCCCCTACGTCATCTTTATGGACAGCTCGCTCGAACAGATGGCTACGATGTACCCCGTTACACTCGAAGAACTGCAGAACGTTCAAGGTGTCGGTGCCGGTAAGGCAAAGAAGTTCGGTCGGGAGTTTGTCGAACTGATCAAGAAATACTGCGACGAGAACGAGATAGAGCGTCCGGAAGACCTCCGCGTGCGCACCGTCGCGAAGAAGTCGGTCCTCAAGGTGAAGATCATCCAGAGCATCGACCGCCAGGTGGCCCTCGACGACATTGCCAAGGCGCAGGGACTGGAGTTCGAGCAGCTCCTCGACGAGGTGGAGGCCATCGTCTATAGCGGAACGAAGCTCAACATCGACTACTTCCTCGAGGACATCATGGACGACGACCACATCGACGACATCTACGACTATTTCCGCGAGAGCGACACCGACAGCCTCGACGAGGCGATGGACGAGCTCGGCGAATACTATTCGGAAGACGAGGTACGCCTGGTGCGCATCAAGTTCTTCTCCGAACAGGCCAACTGACAACAGCCTGAAAGAGACAGGCCAGCCCTATATAGAAAGTGCCCGCAGCTTTTTCGCTGCGGGCACTTTCGTTTGTAACGTCGACGGTCTTTGATTAGTAACCGAAAATCTCTTCAGTCGTGACGCGGCGGATGGGGCCAATCTTACCGAGCGACTCCATGTCGAGCTCCTTCTCATCGCCGAGGATGATGTAGCGATAAGGCTTGCGCGCCATGTTCTGCTGCTCGAAGCGCACAATGTCTTGCAGCGTGAGCGTGGGGATGGCATTGTAGATGTTGCGGTTGATGTCGTAGTCGATACCAAGCTGCTGGCACTGAATCCACTTGTTGATCAGACCGAACTTCGTGGTGCGCTGGGTGGCCAGACGCTTGGTCAGCGCATCCTTGGCAATCTTGAAGGCTGTCTCGCTCTGCGGGATGGTGTCGAGGATGACGTGGAACTGGCGCACGCAGTCCATCATCTTGTCGTTCTGGGTAATGATATGCGTGAAGAAATATTCCGGGTCGTTCTTCCGACTGGGCTCTACATAGGCGGCAAAAGCGTTGTAGGCCAGTCCGCGAGCCTCGCGCAGCTCCTGGAAGACGATGGTGTTCATGCCGCCGCCGTAGTATTCGTTGAACAGGGCATTGACAGGAGCTTCCTCGGGATGCCACGGGCGCAGCTCGTTGTGATACATGCGCATATAGATGTTCTTGGCCTCGTAGGGAGCGATGAGAATCTCGTTCTGCGGTGTCTCGGTCATCGTATAGTGGCGACCTTCGGGAGCCGGAAGGAACTTCTTGCCCGTCTTGTGGGCCTTCGTGACAGCGGCTGTCAGCTCGTTCATCGACATCGGGCCATAATATAATAAGGTATGCTCATACTTCGAGAGGTTCTTCAGCAGGTCGAGCAGCTCCTGCGGGTTGGTCTGCTTCATCTCGTCGATGGAGAGCATGTTGCGGTAGGGGTTATACTTTCCGTAGATGCCATACTGCACGAGGAACTGGAAGTTGGACTGCTGGTTGAGTTTCTGGTCGGCACGACTCTTCTCTTCCAGCTGTATATACTGGTTCCATGCTTCCTGATCGACCTTGGCGTTCTGGAGCAGGTTCTCCAAGAGAGCCAGAGCTTGAGGCATATTCTCGCTCAGTCCGTTGAGCGTCACGTTGATGTTGCGGGCTCCACAAGAGATGTTATAGTTGCAGGCCAGCTTGTAGAACTGCTGCTTGATCTGTTCGTTGCTGAGCTTGTCGGTGCCGAGATAGTCGAGATACTGACTGGCATAGGCATACTTCAGATTGCTCTCCTCGCCGAAGTCGTAGCGGAAGGCAAGGGTGAAGCGTCCATTCTCCGTGTTCTGCACGTAGATGACGGGGATGTTCTTCTTCGTCTTGCCGAAAGTGAGGTCTTCCGCGAAGTTGACAAAGCGCGGCTGGATGGGCTCCACGGGTGTGTTCTGGATGTCCTTGACATACTGCGAAACGAGGTCGCGGTTGGTGGGGATAGGCGTGATGGCGGGCTTGTCGATCTTCTTGAGCGACTTGTCTTCACCCTGACGCTTGTAGACAGCCACATAGTTGTCGGCGCGCAGATGACGGCGCACGAAGTCCATGATCTGCTGCTTCGTCATGCCCGAGATACGGTCGAGACGTCCCACCTGCTGTTCCCAGGGAATCTCGTTGATGAAGGTGTTGACGAACAGTCGTGCCCGGGCCTGGTTGCTTTCGAGCGAGTTGTAGTACGACAGCTTGGCGTTGTTGATGACCGAGGGGAGCAGGTCGTCAGAGAAGTTGCCATTGGCCAGGTTGTTCAGCTCGCCGAGGAGCAGCTGCTTCACCTCGTCGAGGGTCTGTCCTTCCTTCGGTGTTCCGCCCATGATAAAGGCCGAATAGTCGCGCAGGGCCTCGCTGCCAGCCCATGCTCCGAGCATCTTCATCTGCTGGTTGATGTTCAGGTCGATGAGTCCGGCTGTGCCGTTGCTGAGCATCTCGCCGATGACGTCGAGGGTGTCCACCTGGAGAGAGTTGCCGCGATCGAAGCGCCACCCCATCCACAGCGTCTCTGCTTCCAGTCCCATGACGGTGGTGTCGCGGGGAGCAGTGAAGGGCTTCATGGCCGGAAATTCCGGCTGACGTACGTCGGCACCGGGTTTCCAAGCGCCAAACTCACGGTCGATGATGGCGATGGTCTTGTCGAAATCGAGGTCGCCAGCCATACAGATGGCCACGTTGTTGGGGCGATACCAGTGGTTGAAGTACTGCTTGATATTGGTAATCGACGGATTCTTCAGGTGCTCCTGCGTACCGATGGTGGTCTGCGTGCCATAGGGATGGGTGGGGAACAGCATGGCGCTGATGCCCTCCCAGAGCTTGCGCGAGTCCTGAGCGATACCGATGTTGTACTCCTCGTAGACAGCTTCCAGCTCGGTGTGGAATCCGCGGATGACCATATTCTGAAAACGGTCGGCCTGAATCTTGGCCCAGTTGGAGATTTCGTTCGAGGGGATGTTCTCCACATAGCACGTCACGTCGTTCGATGTGTAGGCATTCGTTCCTTCTGCTCCGATGGCCGACATCAGCTTGTCGTACTCGTTGGGGATGAAATACTTGGCGGCCAGCTGGCTGACGGAGTCGATCTCATGGTACTTCTGCCGACGCAGTTCGGGGTCGGTGATGAGGCGATACTCCTCGTAGCGAGCCTGGATATCGTCCAGCAGCGGGGCTTCGGCCTTGGGGTCGGTTACACCAAACTTATCAGTGCCCTTGAACATCAGGTGTTCCAGATAGTGAGCCAGACCCGTTGTCTCGGCAGGGTCGTTCTTCGATCCTGTACGCACTGCGATGAAGGTCTGGATGCGAGGCTTCTCCTTGTTGACGGAGAGATACACCTTCAGACCGTTGTCAAGGGTGTAGATGCGCGTCTGCGTCATATCGCCCTCGAAGGTCTGATACTTGTAGTCTTTGGCCTGAGCACTCATTCCGAGCGCCAAGAGGCCGGCAATCATTAGTTTAAGTTTCATTTTGTTATTATTAAGGGTTTGTTATTCAGGAGTTCAGGAGTTACAGAAGTTCAGGAGTTACAGGAGTTCAGACATTACCTGTTTCGCGGATGGTCTGGTTGACATGTGAGAGATTCAGGAAGCGTCAGTCCTCGTAGTCGATTTCGTGGTCGAGCTGACCGACAAAGTTCTTGAACACTTCTTCTTCCACATCGCCCATCTCGTATTCCTTCACGGCATCCTTGCGAATCTCGGCTATCCAGGCCCGGCGGGCGGCGATATAGTCCTGGCGGATGCGCTCAGCATCCTCGTCGGTTATCTCCTTCAGACCGTAATAGTCGGTGATGAGCCGGTAGGTCCATGCCCATTGGTATTCGCGATAGTGGCTGTTGATCTCCTCGAAGCGGTCAATCACCTCGAGTATCGTCTTGAGCTGTCCGCTCTTGATGTCCTCGATGAGCCGCTGCTCTTCTGTTTCGGGCAGGAGCAGTCCGGAGAGGTCTGTCCAGTTGCCGCGCCCCGTCTTCGTGGTCGGTTCGCCGAAGTAGCCACCCTTCAAGGCACGCTTCAAGACGGCTCCCATGTAGATGCGCAGGGCGATGTCGTAGTATTTGATACCCTTGCGGAGCGACGACACATTGATGATATACTCGTGATAGTTGTAGCGAGTGACGTTGTCGCCCGAGGCCAGACGGAGCCGTTCGAGGATGCGCTTGCCGCGGACAATCTCACCCACGGTGTAGGGCGAGAGCCAGTCGAAGTTGACGATGCTCTTCTGCGAACCCTGTGTGCGCTTGTCGCGCTTGGGCCATTTCTTGATGTCGCGGTAGAGTCCTACGGTGGTGATGTTGCGTCCGGGAACGAGATACATGTCGTCGTTGTACGAGATAAGGTAAGAGAAGGGCAGGTCGCGCGTGTCGGGATGGTGCATCAGCTTGCCGAAGCACACCGAGAAGGCACCGATGTTGGCCGGCATCAGCACGTAGGCGCCACTGGCCGTCTTCGTTCCGCGCTCCAGAAAACCATAGTGGATGGGGCCCATCTTGTAGGCGTGGTTGGAGAAGTTGGTGGCCGACCCGGCATTGTAGAACGAGAACTGGCAACCGATGAGCAGGCTCGACTTGTGGTGGCTGGCCGAGAAGGGGCCGCAGAAGGCAGCGCAGGCCTCGCCGTTCGACATATACGAATTGGCGAAGAAGACGCTCTGCGACGCCGTGAAGCCGTTGCTCAGCTGGCATGCCTCGCCGACGAAGCAGTCTTGTATCTTCACGCTGTTGAGGATGCTCGACCCGTTGGAGATGATAGAGTTTTCGCAGATAACTCCCGTTCCGATGTACACGCTGTCGTTCGGGCCGCTCATGATGGAGCAGTCGCTGATGCGCGAGGCCCCGCTGATCTCGCAGTTGTCCATGACGACGGTGTTCGTTATCTCCTTCGTACTCGTTATCTTCACGTTGTTGCCGATGGTGCCACGCTCGGGTGTGGTGCGCTGGATGTCCTCGTTGATGAGTCGGCGGATGCATTCCTTGATGGCCTTGTCGTGGAAGTGTTTCACCATAAAAGCGGCAAACTGGCTGTTCAGGTTGGAGAAGAGGATGGCATTGCCGTCGCCCGCCTCGTTCAGCACGCTGATCAGGTTGCCCTGTCCGTAGGTAGCTCCCTCGGTGGTCTCCATCACCGAGAGGTTCGATATGAGGCAGTCGTCGCCGATGGTATAGTTGTTGATATAGCCTCCGACGTTCTCGATGAGGCAGTTGTCGCCGATGACGACGTTGCGCAGCGTGGCATTGCGGATGCCGGTATGTTTGTGGAAGCCGCGTGTTATCTCGATGTTCTTCTCAAACACACCGAGGTACACCTCGCCATAGAACGATACGTTGCGCAGATGGTTCGGGTGGAAATCGTCAGCTACGTTGATGGCTGTCCAGTCTTCTGCCGTACATCCGTTATTCTCCAGGATGCTAATCTCTTCGTCTCTCAGTAGTCTGTACTCCATATTTATTCTTATTTTTGAGTAGACAATCTATTTCTCAATGATTAATGGACTATGTTCAATTCTCAATTTTCAATATCATAAAGAAAATCGTGGTAGGGATATTTCTGCACATGCAGCTGCCGTACGCGGTTGTAGAACGACGTGCGCAGCCCCTCGATATTCGTCTTCTCGCGGGCGGAGATGAAGAGGCAGTCGTCGCCCATGCGGGCCATCCACGTCTTCTGCAGTTCGTCGAGCGTGATATTCTCGCGGGTGGGCGGTGTCAGGTCGTCTTCCTCCTTTTCCACCCACGTGTAGGCATCTATCTTGTTGAACACCACCATCTGGGGCTTGTCGGCACACCCGAGGTCTTTCAGCGTGGCGTTGACCACCTGTATCTGCTCTTCGAAGTCGGGATGCGAGATGTCCACGACATGCACCAACAAATCGGCTTCGCGAACCTCGTCGAGTGTCGACTTGAACGAGTCGACCAGGTCGGTGGGCAGCTTGCGGATGAATCCCACGGTGTCGGCCAAGAGGAAGGGCAGGTTCTCGATGACCACCTTGCGCACCGTCGTGTCGAGCGTGGCGAAGAGCTTGTTCTCGGCAAAGACATCGCTCTTGGCCAGGAGGTTCATGATGGTCGACTTGCCCACGTTGGTATAGCCCACGAGGGCCACGCGGATCAGTCGGCCGCGGTTCTTGCGCTGTGTCGTCTTCTGCTGGTCGATCTCCTTCAGGCGCTGTTTGAGCAAAGTGATACGCTGCAGGATGATTCGGCGGTCCATCTCGAGCTGCGTCTCACCCGGTCCGCGCAGACCCACGCTGCCCTTTCCGCCTCCGCTGCCCGAGCCGCCGCCTTGACGCTCGAGGTGAGTCCACAGGCGTTGCAGACGGGGCAGCATATAGCGATACTGCGCCAGCTCTACCTGCGTCTTGGCGTTGGCCGTCTGTGCACGCATGGCGAAGATGTCGAGGATAAGTGTCGTGCGGTCCAGGATCTTCACCTTCAGCTCCGCCTCGATGTTGCGTATCTGCTTGGCCGACAGCTCATCGTCGAAGATGACCATACCCACCGGCTGGGGTGCTTCACGAGCATCGAGAACATCATCTCTCCTCTCTCCTCTCTCCTCTCTTCTCTGATCTTTCAGCCATTCCTCGTAGGCTTTCTGGCACTGTTCTACATATTCCTTGATTTCAAGTAGCTTTCCTTTGCCCACATAGGTCACCTGACTGGGGCCGCCCACGCGCTGCGTGAACCGCTTCACGACGACAGCCCCGGCCGTATCGGCCAGGAACTCCAGTTCGTCGAGATATTCTTTTGTCTTTGCCTCGTCCTGTTCTTTGGTAATCAGTCCCACCAAGACAGCGGTCTCGGCCTTGACTTCAGATATAACAAATTCCTTCATTTATTGTCAATTACGCATTTCGGGGGCAAAGTTACGAAAAAAGCTTGTAAAAAGAAAGCGATTTTGGAAGATTAACGCAGAATGACCGTAAATAAAAGGCAAAACAGGGAATAATGGGGAATCAAAGGATGGAGGGAAATGGCAACTTGATGCGGATTGGTGCAAGAGTTAGGTCTCTAAATCGGACTCGGCCATGCCGCTTGCCAGAGCAAGAACCCGCTTGAGCTATCTCAGACAGTTAAACTTTTTTAATTTCAGGGACAAGGAAAAGGCAGAACGACGCAATTCAAACTGACTGGTTTTCAACTCAACAATCTGCAACGAATTGCCGAAGAAGCATCTCAAAAAAAGGTATTATATTTATCATTTACATTTAACAGCCAATTACACCAAATCCAGATGGAACAGCCAAGAGAAAATACTCGTTCTGAGCGACAAGTGCATAACGAACCGTCAATAGGAATCCATTCTTTGGGATTGTTCGATACCTCTAACCCCGTCTATGACCCAGCTGAAGAAGAATTCAGAAGGAGAATGCAAAAGAAGAAAAAGAAGCGTAGTCCTAAATTGTAAAGTCTCATCTGAGCCTTTTTTGCTAAAAAGTTGTAGTTTTCTTCATTTAATTAGGTAATATCAATTATTTTGTGTATATTTGCGCTCAAATAATGAACTTTGTATGGCAAATAATGAAAAAGTAGAGGCGTTAAACCGTTTGAAGGTTGTCCTCGTAGAAAAAGGAAAGACCAGCCGATGGCTGGCAGAGCAGTTGGGCAAAACTGAGCATACCATTTCCAGATGGTGCCAGAATAAAACTCAACCATCTATTGCACAATTAAACGAAATTGCAAGAGTGTTAATGATAGATGTCAGGTCTTTGATAAATCCGAGTCAAGAAGAATACAATGAGCAGTAAATTTTTTAATAACGATTCTGGCAATACGCTCTTTGAAAAACTCAAAGGTATTGCGGGCAATATGGCCAATTTTGACCGTTTTCTGGCAGTTGTAGGCTTCTTCCGTTCTTCGGGTTATTTCAAACTACGCAAAGAACTGAATGATGTCGAGGAAATAAAAATATTAGTCGGCATCAACATCGATGACATCTTCCGTCGCCACAATAAGGCCATGCTGATGTTAGAAAACGAGGAAAAGGCAAAGATGGTCTATGATGAAGAGTTCCGTCAGGATATTATCAATGCTCGTTATGCACCAGAAGTAGAAGAGGGCATCTTGCAGATGTGTCAGGATCTGGTTGACGGCAGACTTCAGATGAAAATTCATGCGACAAAAAATCTCCATGCAAAGTTTTATCTCTGCCTTCCGCAAAATCACAATGAGAATAGTGATGGCTGGGTAATCATGGGGTCTTCCAATATTTCAGATTCAGGACTTGGCACTTCACGGTCTCCTCGATACGAACTGAATGTTGCCATGAAGGACTTCGATGATGTGGACTACTGCCATTCTGAGTTTAAGAAGTTGTGGGAAGAAGCCGTTACGCTGACGATAGATGATGTTGAAAGTATCAAGCAAAAGACCTATTTAGGCTATCAGCCTACACCATACGAAATCTATCTGAAAGTACTCATTGATACGTTTGGCGACCAGATTGAGGATGATTTTTCAATTCAGCTGCCTAATGGCGTGATGGAACTGAAGTACCAGACGGATGCGGTGATTCAAGGTTTCCAGATGCTGATGCGCCATAACGGTCTGTTCCTTGCTGATGTGGTGGGTCTTGGAAAAACGATGATTGCCACCATGATAGCCAAGCGGTTCATAGAGGCCAATGGCAAGAATACCAGCATTCTGGTGGTATTCCCTCCTGCCTTGCGTGAGAACTGGGAAAACACCTTTAAGTTGTTTGGCATATTCCGTAAGGCGCAATTCATTACCAATGGTAAACTGTCAAGTGTGTTAGAAGGAAAAGAGCAGTACAAGGCGAAAGAAGAATTCGACTTGATTATTGTCGATGAAGCACATGGTTTCCGTAATGATGGCGCTGGTAAATACGATGAATTGCAAAAGATTTGTAAAGCAGATTGTGTCAATGCAGGCTTGCTGAAGAATCAGCGCAAGAAGGTGATGCTGCTTTCTGCAACGCCGTTGAACAACCGTCCTGACGACTTGCTTAATCTGCTTTTGCTGTTCCAGGACAGTCAGAATTGCACGATTGACGGTATTCCGAATCTGAAAGGTTTCTTTGCAGAATACATTAAGGCTTACAGAATCTTGATGAAGGAACGCGAGACCCGTGATGTGACAGCCGATGTTGACAAAATTTATGAGGCCATTCGCGAAAAAATCATCGACAAGGTGACAGTCCGTCGTACTCGTCACAACATTGAGAACGACCCTGAATACAAGAAAGACTTGCAGGCGCAGGGTATTATATTCCCCAAGCCACAACCTCCTATCTCATTGGAGTATAAGATGGATGCTGATACCAGCAGGCGTTTCTTCTATACGCTGAATGTTCTTTCTGACGATAAGTTTAATCCTCATCTGCATTATGCACGTTACCGTGCAGTAGAATTTCTGAAGCCAGAATATCGGGCTAAGTATCGCAATGCAGTCCATGTTGGTCAGACATTGGCAGGCATCTATCGTGTCCACATGGTGAAGCGATTGGAAAGTAGTTTCCATGCTTTCAAACTCTCGCTGGCGACCTTGCTTCGCATCACGAATGACATGCTGAAGATGTTTGCTGAAAACAAAGTGATTATAGCCCCAGAACTGAATGTGAAGGAGTTGCAGGCCAAAGGCATGGAACTTGACCAGATTATAGAACTGGCCATGAAGAAAGGCTATCAGGAAAGTGACATCCTGTATAAGTCAGAAGATTTCGAGCCGGATTTCATTGAAATGCTCCAGCATGACAAGGAGGTTCTGGAAGCCCTCAATGCTGATTGGCAACAAGAGTGCGATGACCAGAAGTTTGACCTCTTCCGTGACAGACTGGAGCATGAGTTCTTCGATGAGCGTAATGTCTCTGGCAAACTGGTTGTGTTCTCCGAAAGTGTTGACACGCTGAACTATCTGAAAGGTCGATTAGAGAACGAATTAGGCAGAACAGACGTATTGACGATTACTGCCGACAACCGCGACAAGAAGGCATCTATTATCAAAGAGAATTTCGATGCCAACAGCGAGGAGCAGAAAGACCAGTACAACATCATTCTGACATCTGATGTACTGGCAGAAGGTGTCAACCTGCATCGCTCCCACATCATTGTCAACTATGACTCCCCTTGGAATGCCTCCCGGCTGATGCAGCGCATCGGACGTGTGAATCGTATCGGGTCTGTGGCTGAGTTTATCTATAACTATATGTTCTATCCCTCACCTCAGGGCAATGAACAAATCAAACTCTATGAGAACGCGCTTGTCAAGTTACAGGGTTTCCATTCTGCCTTTGGTGAGGATGTGCAGATATACTCCAGGGAGGAAATAGTAAAACAGTTCAAGATGTTCGACAGCAACGTGAAGGACTCGATGGACGAGAAACTGGCTTTGATTCGCGAACTGCGCGAGGTTTATCACAACAACCGCGAACTTTACGACAAGGTGAAGCAGTTGCCACTGAAGAGCCGTGTGGCCCGCAGCACAGGCCAGCATACAGACAAGTCAATCATCTATGTGTCGTCCGACGTGAAGACAGAGTTCTATCTGGCCACCGATAAGACTGTAAAGCCTATCGATTTCTTAGAGGCTGTCAAATATCTGAAGGCCAAGCCAGAAGAGCAAGCTGCTCCTTTCCTGCCTGACAGCAAGAATTACGACCATGTGAATCGTGCATTGGGCAAATATACGAAGGAATATGTAGAGGCGGCAGACGATGCTTCCATCAATCGAACTGACCTCGACAATATCTCAAAGACGGCACTTAACTTCTTACGCCGAATCACGCAAGCAATCTCAGACAACACGACAAAGGTGCAATGTCATATTCTCACCAACTATATCAATAAAGGTATATACACCCAGTTGCCTCGCCGCTTGCGTGACCTCTCCAAGCCCTACAAGGGTGACAAAGTGCAAATCAAGACAGACGAAGCCAAACTGAAACAGACTTTGTCCGAACTTATTGACGAGTACCAGACGATGAGTAATGAAATGCAAGAAAAGGCGGTGCCAAAAGTCAGCGATCCGCAAATCATTATTTCCGAAACATTTATTTAATAACATTCCATCATGACATATAGCA
>CAMORS010000064.1 GCA_946624005.1 uncultured Prevotella sp.
GCTGGGAGGGGTTACATGCAGTTGGTAACGCCGAGGGTCGTTGCGATAGCCGTCAGGATGCTGATGACGAGCTGGATGACAAACTTAATGGTTTCTTTCTTCATAGCTTTAAAGGTTAAACATTAATTTTTGAGAGTTATTTTTTCAACACGAATGAGCATAAATAAACACAAATAATCATTAATAATTTATGAGTAATTCACGGCTAATTCGTGGAAATTCGTGTTTTTCTTTTTTCAACATGAATTATCATGAATGACCCACGAATTTTTCATGAATAATTTTTGGATAATTCATGAATAATTTCTGGAAATTCGTGTTTAAAAATATTCGTGTGTATTCGTGTGTATTCGTGTATATTCGTGTTAAAAAAAAACCACGTTAGCCCCTCGCGTTTGGGCGGAAACACCGTTCCGCCCCTACGTTTAGGTGCCACTGCGCAGGGTGACGACCACCACTTCGGGCTTCATGCCCAACCGGAAGGGTACCAATGCGCCAACGCCCGAGGTGACGTAGAGCTGATGGTCTATGTCGTCGTTGTACAGGCCGCGCCACTCATTGTGGACCAAAGAGGCTGGCGACCATCCGAAGAGGGACAGCTGGCCGCCATGGGTGTGACCGCTGAGCGTCAGCTGCGGCACGATGTCGTTCTGAAGGATGGTGCTGTGCCAGGCAGCGGGGTCGTGTTGGAGCATGAGGATGAAGGCATCGGGCTTGACGCCGTCTAATGCTTTCTTGATGTCGCCCTTGCGGGGATGCGGCTTCACGCCGTGGTTCTCCATACCGGCGACGACGATGGAGTCGGCTTGCCGGTGGATGGTGAGGTGGTCGTTGAGCAACAGGTGCCATCCCATGCTGCGCTGCTTGCTCTTGATGAGACTCTCGTTGAGCGCTTCGGTGGCGAAGTCGGCCTTGATATAGACGGGATAGTCGTGGTTGCCCATGACGGAGAAGATGCCGTCGGGAGCCTTCAGCTGGCTGAGGATGCTCTGGAAGGCATCCAGCTCGGAGGGCTGCATGTTCTGCAGGTCGCCCGCGAAGCAGATGATGTCGGGCTTCTGTTGGTTGATGGCAGCCACCACTTGCTCTATCATCCCGGTGTCGTCGCCGTAGGTGCCAAGGTGCGTGTCGCTGAAAAGGGCTATGCGGTAGCCGTCGAAAGCCTGTGGCAAGGATGGCGAGGTGTATTCCACTTGTCTCACCTTCAGGCTCTTCGTTCCGATGGTGGCACCGTAGAGCATCGCTCCCATGCCAGCCAGGGCGACAAAGAAGCCGATGAGGTTGCCCCAGTTGTGACGGCTGCGGACTATCCGGCAACAGACGAATCCGATGAACGAACAGAGGGCGTACAGCAGTTTCGGTACGATGAGGATGCCCATGAGCAACATGAACCACCACAGGACGGTGGCGTCGTGGGGAGCGAAATCGTCGCCAGCCGCCAGACTCAAGGCGAAGACGGCCATTGCTGCTGCGGGCAACCACCACAGAAAGGCTGCGAAGGGACCGTACCAACGCTTGCGCCGCAGGTAACGGAAATGGAAGTAGGCATCGGGCAAGAGGATGATGGCCAACAGGATGAGAATAACGCGGGAGATCATTTTTCGGGTGTTGGGTGATGGGTGTTGGGTGATGGGTGATGGGTGATGGGTGATGATGGTTAGCGGAAGCTGATTTCTTCGCCGCGGACGGTGTCGTTGAAGCGGCCCTGCTGATAGACGGGCAGTCCGTTGCAGAAGGTGTGCTCCACGCGCCAGTTGAACTGTGTTCCCGTCAAGGGGCTCCAGTGGCACTTGCTCTGGATGAGATCTTCGGTGAGTGTCCATGGGGCGTTGGGCCGCACGATGGTGATGTCGGCCTTATAGCCTGGGCGGAGGAAACCTCTGTCGCGCACCTCGAAGAGGCGTGCGGGGTTGTGGCACATCAGCTCGACAAGGCGTTCGAGCGTCAAGACGCCTTCGTCGACCAATCCGAGCATGGAGACGAGCGAGAACTGGATCATCGGCATGCCCGACGTTGCCTTCAGGGCTCCTCCCTGCTTGTCGCTGAGCAGGTGGGGTGCATGGTCGGTGCCGACGGTGGTGATGCGCCCGTCGGTGAGGGCCTGGCGGAGGGCATCGCGGTCGGCGGGAGCCTTGATGCTGGGGTTGCACTTGATGAGCGCCCCCAGCCGCTGGTAGTCGCGGTTGGTGAACAGCAGATGGGCCACGACGGCTTCTGCCGTGATGTTGCTGAACTCGCCGAACAGCTCCAGTTCGCGGGCTGTGGAGACATGGGCCACATGCAGGCGGGTGCCGAAGGTCTTTGCCAGGCTGACGGCGAGGAGTGACGAGGCGTAGCAGGCCTCCTCGCTGCGGATGAGCTGGTGAAGGGCGATGGGGAGGTCGGGCTTTGCAGCGGCGTGCTGAACGTTGCGGTTGATGATGGCCGTGTCCTCACAGTGGGCGACGACGGGCAGGGGTGCCTGCTCGAATATCTGCATGAGCGCCTCCTGCCGGTCGACGAGCATGTTGCCCGTGCTGCTGCCCATGAAGAGCTTGATGCCGGGCAGGCGGTGCGGGTCGAGCTGGGGGACCAGGTCGGCATTGTCGTTGGTGGCTCCGAAGAAGAACGAGTAGTTGATGTGGCTCTTCTGCCGGGCGAGGGTGAATTTCTCGTCAAGTGCTTCAAGGGTGGTCGTCTGCGGGACGGTGTTGGGCATGTCGAAGAACGACGTCACGCCACCATAGGCTGCTGCGCGGCTCTCACTCTCGATGTCGGCCTTGGCGGTGAGTCCCGGTTCGCGGAAGTGCACATGTGTGTCGATGATACCGGGTAAAACAAAGCACCCCGTGGCATCGACCGTCTGGTCGCAGTGCGCATGGGGTGCTGTGGGGGCGTCGCTGATGTCGGCGATGTGGCCATTCTCGATGACGACAGACCCTGTGTGGCGACGGCCTTCGTTCACGATGGTGGCGTTTTCAATCTTGATTTTCAATGTCGTAGAGGTTTTAGGCGGTCGACGCTTTTTCTGACGTCGACCTGACGGAATAAATAGAAACTAACGCAGCGAGTCGGCAGGTGCTGCCATCTCGTTGGGCGTAGGAGCCTGCGGGAGGGTGGAAGGCTGGGGTAGGGGAGCCTCTGCCGTACCGTTCATGATGGCTTCGTTCTGTCGGGCTTTCTCGTAGAAGCTCTTCACGTAAGCATCGTTCTTGAAGTAGTCGGTGGCTTTGCTCCACAGATCTTCTATCCAAGGCTGCAGCATGGGATACTGGTAGCCAGCGGTGATCATGAAGAATACGCCCGGACCGAGCACGTTGTCGAAGTTCTCGGCGATGAACGATGTCACCAGTTTGTCTTCCTCCTGTGCTATCTCGTCGGCCTCGGCAGCCAGCTTCCGATTGGTCTCCATCTCGTCGTCGCCATTCATGATGGCCTGTGTCTGTTTGTGTCCCAGGTCGTTGAGGCGGCTTTGCAGCTTGTTGTAGTCGTCGTTGAACTGTGTGAGCTTGTCGTTGAGTGGTGTTCCGCTCACCTTCTGCTGCATGTTGTCGAGGCGAATGGTGATGTCGCCTCCCTCGATGACCATTGGCATGATGCTCTCGTCGTCCATGAAGAGGATGGCCATTCGCGTGGTGTCTACCGTACCGGTGAAGTGGAACTGTCCATGAACAACGTCGCAGGAGTCGACATTCTTCATGTTGTCTTGCTGGTACACCTTCAGGTAGAGCATGCGTCCGTCGAGCATCGAGACGTTCGATGTTCCCTGTATGTTGTAGCTGTTGGCACACGATGTGAGCGCTGCCAAAGCGAGGATAGCGTAGACGATTCTATTCATAGGCGATGTGCATTATTGCTGCAAATGTACAATCTATATTTGAAGTATAAAAAAAATTTCATGCTATTTAAAACAAAAGCCTGTGGTTTTTTGGTTTTTTAAATCACTTTTCTTTCTCCAACTCGCTGCTGATGCGGTGGATGGTGTACACTTCGAGGATGGCAGCGACGAGCAAGAGCACCACCCACTTGCCCATTATATAAATAATGTACGCGTTCATACCATTATGGAGGTGGTTGATGAACGTGGGCAAGAGGAAGTTGTAGGCATTCTCTATCATGAGCAGTCCGGCAACGACAAAGCAGATGTCGGCCAGCGTCATGATGCGGCGCAGGCGACGGATGACGAAGCTGCGGCCGTCGTATTGCTGCTGCATCTGCATGGCAGCGAAGGCGATGGCCCCGAGGGTGAAGATCCACGCGGCCGGTTTGTGCACTCCGAAAACATACATACCGGCGCCCACCACCATGAGCAGGCCGCCCGCCATGAAGATGGCCGATTGAAGTTTGGTGAGTTGTCTCATGGCTGTGGTGTGGTGCTATGGTTGTTGTGTGCGTTTGCCTCTGAGGGCTGCGGTCTTGCTGTGTCGGTGGCGTTGGTAGGTGTGGCCTCCGGTGTCTTGACGGTTTCTGTCGTGATGACCGACCCCTTGTTGGGCAGCTCCGTGCTGAGCACGAAGATGTCCTCGTCGTCGGCTTTCATGAAGTAGCGTTCGCGGGCTATCTTCGTGATAGCTTTCGGGTTGCGACGCAGCTCGCGCAGCTGAGCCTCGTCTTTCTCATACTGTTTGTTGTAGGTGTCGATCTGTTCTTTCAGGTCGGCTATCTCCATGTTGTTTTTCAGCATCTTGTAGAAGCTGTTCTCGTCGAGCACGCCGACGATGAGCACACCGATGATGACCACAATCCAGTATTTGTTGTGGTTCAGGAACGAGAAGAAGGGATTCTTTCGGCCAGCCATTGTATTTGCGGTTTTACTGTTTTTTACGATTTACTATCTGCTATCGAGAAGCAGACGTGCTTCCACGTTTTGCGAAGTACATGCAAAGATACGCTTTTTCGGAGCTATCATCGTTCGGACTTGTGTTTTTTTAACTATTTTGTCGGCTCCTTTTGCCTTTTTTCAAAGAATATTCTATACCTTTGCACGCGAATTGGCGTTTTTATCAAATTAAATCAAGATGAAGAAGTATATCACATTCTTTGCAGCAGGCCTCATGTTGCTTGCTTCGCTTTCGTGCAAGGAGAATGGCCGACAGGCTGCCGGCACCCAGTCGGTGCAGGACGAAGAGTCGTCGGCTACTGTTGTCAACCTGAAATATGCCAAGGGATTCAGCGTGAAGACCCTTGCTGACGGTACACGCCTGGTGGATGTTGCTGACCCGCAGAAAGACAAGGACAAGATGCCTGCCACCTACCATTTCGCACTGGTGCAGCGCGGGACGAAGGCTGCCGATGTGCCCGAAGGCTATACTGTTGTGGAGGTGCCCATCGAGCGCACCATCGTGATGACGATGCTGCAGCTGTCCAACTTCACGGCCCTCGACGCCCATGACGTGGTGAAGGGCATTACCGGTACGAAGAATCTCTTCGATGAGGATATCCACCGCCGCGTCAAAGACGGCAGCATGGTGAAGATCGGCATGGAGGGAAACTTCGATCCCGAGCTTATCCTTGCTGCCAACCCCGACGTCATCTTTATCTCGCCCTTTAAGCGCGGTGGCTACGATGCCATCAAGGAGACGGGCATCACCCTTATCCCCCACCTTGGCTACAAGGAACTCGACCCGCTGGGACAGGCCGAGTGGGTGAAGTATGTCGCAATGTTTGTCGGAAAGGAACGTCAGGCTAACGAACTCTTCGACAGCATCGAGCATCGCTACAATACCATCAAGGAACGTGTGGCGCAGACGAAGGAGCGCCCGACCGTCTTCAGCGGCGAGATGCATGGCGGCAACTGGTTTGCCGTGGGCGGCAAGAACTACCTGGCGCAAATCTTCCGTGATGCGGGAGCCGAATATGTGATGAAAGACGATAACACGGGCGGTGTGCCCATCGAATATGAGAAGATGTATGCCACGGCAGCCAATGCCGACTACTGGCGCATCCTGAACAGCTTCCCGGGCGACTTCAGCTACGAGGCGCTGAAGGCCAGTGAGCCCCGCAACGAGTTGTTCAAGGCTTTCAAGGAGCGGCACGTCATCTACTGCAACATGAAGCAGACGCCCTATTACGAGATATCGCCCGTCATGCCTGATGTAGTGCTCAGCGACTTTGTGGCCATCTTCCATCCCGAAGTGATGCCGAAAGACTATCAACCGCGTTTCTACCGACTGCTGCAATGAGATCGAACACCCTCTACCTGTTGCTCATCCTGCTGGCCATCGTGCTGCTCTTCGTGCTGAACCTCTTCTTGGGTACGGTGCGCATCCCGATGGATGCCATCTGCCGCATCCTCATGGGCAGCACGGCCGACTCGGAAATATGGCGGAATATCGTCATCAGTTCGCGTGTGCCACAAGCGTTGACAGCCCTTGTGGCCGGTGCCGGACTGGCGGTGAGCGGCCTGCAGATGCAGACGGTGTTCCGCAATCCGCTGGCCGGTCCGTCGGTCTTGGGTATCAGTAACGGTGCCTCTTTGGGCGTGGCCTTTGTGGTGCTGCTCAGCGGTTCGCTGGGCGGTGTGGCACTGAGCAGGCTGGGCTATTTGGGCGATGCCGCCATGTCGGTGGCTGCCATCGTGGGCGCTCTGGCTGTGATGGCCTTGATCATGTTTGTGGCGCGTCATGTCAAGAGCAAAGTCACGCTGCTCATCGTCGGTGTGATGATAGGCTATCTGGCAACGGCTATCATCGGCGTGCTGAAGTTCTTCTCGGCCGAAGAAGATGTCAAGGCATACGTCGTTTGGGGGTTGGGCAGCTTCTCACGCGTCTCTGGCGACCAGATGTTGCTCTTCGTCACGCTGATGTGCATCCTGTTGCCGTTGAGCATGCTGTTGGTGAAGACGATGAACATCCTGCTGTTGGGCGATGAGTATGCACGCAACTTAGGACTCAACTTGCACCGCGCGCAGATGATGGTCATCGTCAGCAGTGGTGTCTTGGTGGCCATCGTCACGGCCTACTGCGGGCCTATTATGTTCATCGGACTGGCTGTGCCCCATTTGGCACGGGCCATCTTCCGCACCAGCGACCATCGGTTGCTGATGCCTGCCACGATGCTGGCTGGCGGTGCGCTGGCGTTGCTCTGCAACCTGTTGGCCCGTCTGCCCGGCTTCGAAGGGGCACTGCCTGTCAACAGCGTCACAGCCCTGGTGGGTGCACCAGTTATTGCCTCCGTCTTGTTCCGTCGTCGGAAAGAGGGCTGACGATGTCAGAGAAGGGGTGAAAGAAGGCGTACGACAGATTCCCAAAGGCGTTCCACAAAGGCGGGACGCCATTTTTGTTGCAGGTCGTCGTAGAGCAGACATCTGGTCATGTCTTGTTCGAAGACATCACGCATGCGCAATGCCATATCCCTGTCGTAAATAAAGGCATTGCCCTCAAAATTGTTCTCAAAGCTGCGGAAATCGACGTTGGTAGAACCGCAGGTGCACAGGTTGTCGTCGCTGACGAGAAGCTTCGAGTGGTTGAAGCCTGCCTGGTAGAGATACACCTTAACCCCAGCTTCGGCAGCCTGACGGACATAGGTACGGCTGGCCCATTGCGCCAGTTGGGTATCGGTGCGGAAGGGGATCATCAACCGGACGTCGACACCACTCAACACGGCTGTCTGCATGGCGAAGAGTACCGTCTCGGTGGGAAGGAAATAAGGAGTCTCGATGAAGACGTAGCTTTTCGCTTCAAGGAGGATGCGCACATAGCCCTGCATGATGTCGGGCCATGAGGTGATAGGACTGCTGGTGACCGTCTGTATGAGGCAGTCGTTGGTGGTTGAATGGTGGCTGACGGGGGGGTAGTAGCTTCGGTTGGTGATGAGCGTCCGGTCGACGAAGTACCAGTCGACGAGGAAGGCACGCTGCAGTCCGTAGACGGCAGGACCCTGAAGGCGCAGATGGGTGTCGCGCCAGGGGGTGGGCCTTTCTTGTTTGACTTTGCGCCCACGGACATAGCGAGTGGCAATGTTCATGCCTCCGATGTAGCCCGTCTGTCCGTCGATGACGTAAATCTTACGGTGGTTGCGGTAGTTCACCTTGCTGGTGAAAGCCGGAAACTTCACGGGCATGAAGGCATGTACATCGATGCCAGCCTCGCGCATACGTTCATAGAAATCGGTATCGACCTTCCAGCAGCCTACATCGTCGTAGATGACGCGCACCTCCACACCCTGAGTGGCCCTGTCGATGAGAGCGTCGGCGATGAGGTTGCCCAGTTCGTCGTCGGCAAAGATGTAGGTGTCGATGTGGATGTGATGCTTTGCGTGGGCGATGTCGCGCAAGAGCGCATGAAACATCTGGTAGCCGTCGGTGAAGATGCTGACAGTGTTGTCTTTGAAGGGGAAGCCCCAGTTCTGCAGGGTGAACTGCTTGATGAGCGTGCGGTGTTCGTCGGGGATGACGAGATTCTTCTGCTCTACATACTCAAACATGGTTCGTTTGGTGAGCTGGTCGAGGCTGTTCTCAGAGATGAGCTTTTCCTTCCTGGTGTTTTGCCCGAAGAAGAAGTAGAGAATGATGCCTACCACTGGCAAGAACACCAACACCAGCACCCATGCCATCGTCTTGGCCGGTTGGCGATTGTCCATCAGTACGGCGAGCATCGATGCCACGACGATGAGGACATAGAGCAGTATGAATATCCAGTGGAAGTAGAGCATTTAGGTAATGAAGAATGATGAGGCGAGCTATTTAAATCCGGCAATCTTGTGTACCTGCAGGGAGAGGTGCCATCGGGGGTGAGCTTGGATGTAGGCGATGCAGGCTTTCAGGATGTGGATGTTCTGCTGGTCATCGCCCGTATCGCATGGTTGGAGGTAATAGTGGTCGGCGGGGAAGTGGTCGAAGAGACCGGGTTCCTCGTCATCGCCGGTATAGACCAGCTTCAGCTCGTTGCATCGTGAGAGTACTGCGGGCTGGCGAGAGTTGCCCATCTTAGGCGTCTTGGGTGAGAACGTTATCCAGTCGATGTTGGCGGGTGGTTGGTGGGTGCCGTTTGTCTCCATGCTGACAAAGAATCCCTTTCGGTGGAATTGCTCGATAAGGGGTGCTGTGTCCTGGAGCGTCGGTTCGCCTCCGGTGAGGACAATCATGGGAAGAGCGGTGCTACGTGATTCACCAGTATGCACCACGACCTTGGGAAGGAGCTGAAGGATAGCTTCAACAACTTCCTGTTCCGACATCTCGCTGAAGTGGCGGAAATCGGTGTCGCAGAAAGGACAGGCGAGATTGCATCCCGCCAAACGTACGAAGATGGCCGCCCTGCCAGTGTGGTGGCCTTCGCCTTGCAACGAATAGAAAATCTCGTTAACCCGCATCAATTCTCAATTATCAATTGTCAATTCTCAATTCTCAATTATCAATTGTCAATTGTCAATTGTCAATTGAATAAATGGCCACATTGCCCTCACTCTCCTGCACACGAGCCTTATAGCAGGTGGCTATCTGCTCAGTACACCAACGGGCGATATTCTCCGCCGTGGGGTTGAAGGGCAGCACCTCGTTGAGGTCCTGGTGGTCGATGACACGCTTGATGAGTCGTTTCACTTCGCTGAAGTCGACGACCATACCGTTCTGGTTGAGTTCTGCCGACTTGCAATAGATGGTGATGCGCCAGTTGTGGCCGTGAGGCTTGGTGCACTTGCTGTCGTAGTCGAGCTTCAGATGGTGCGAAGCCGAGACGTCGAATGTTTTTTCTATGTAATACACTTTTTTAATTTACTATTTAATGATTTACTATTTACTATTTACGATTCATTTTTTACCCCCTCAACTCCTCACTCAAACAAGGATGTTGCTGCCGAGCTTCTTGGCCAGCTGGTTGCGCACCTCTTGCAGATCTTTGTATTGTTGCATCAGCTGCACCATGCGTTCCGGATCGCTGGCATTGAGAATAATCTGGCGCTGCACATCTTTCATGTGGGAGTCTACATAGTTGAGCCGGAAGTCGAGGATGAGATGCTCTATGTGATTCTGCAGCGAGTTCTCCTCCTTCCGCATCTGCAGGCTCTTGCTGAGCTGTACGGGGTCGACGAGCATGTCGGTGGCCAGCGAGCTGATTTCCACGTCGGGATGGCGTGTGAAGTAGGTGGCACTGTCAAAGTTGTCGTCAGTCGTGTAGCGGGCTGCCTCTTCCAATACCTTATTATATATAGGGTTGCTGAACGAGAGACCGTCGGTGGAGAGGTTGAAGTTGATGTACTGAGCCACGGTGAGGCTGATGGTCGCGCCGTCGTCTGTCTCCACATTGTCGTAGAGCGTCTCGCCGCCATGACGTATGATGGTGCGGATGAGCATCGACTCGATGGCTGCCTCGCCTTCGCTCCCTCTCTGAGTGGCGAGGGGCGTAGCATGCTGTGCTGGTGTGTTTTGCTCTTGGGCGTAATGATGCTCATCTCCCTTGGGAAGGCTCCTGGTGGCGGACTTCCCCTCCCTGATCATCTTGTTCATCGACGAGATGAGGGTCGCCTCGTTGATGCCCAGGCGATGAGAGCAGTCGGTGATGTAGGTGGCACGCACTATCTGATCGGGGATGACGCTGATGCTGCGTACGATGCTGTTGATGGCCTCCGACCGCTTGATGGGGTCGCTGACACCACGCAGCATCAGGTCCGACTTAAACTGGATGAAGTCTTTCTGGTGTTCCTCGATATACTGCTTAAACTCCTGCGCGGTATGCTTACGCGAGAAAGAGTCGGGGTCGTCGCCGTCGGGCAGCAGCAGCACCTTGATGTTCATGCCCTCCTGCAGGAGCATGTCCGTACCGCGCATGGCAGCATGGATGCCCGCCTCGTCGCCGTCGTAGAGCAGCACGATGTTGGGCGTGAAGCGGCGTAGCATCCTTATCTGGTGGACGCTGAGTGCCGTGCCGGAGTTGGCCACCACGTTCTCCAGTCCGCACTGGTGCATGGCGATGACGTCGGTATATCCTTCCACCATATAGACGAGGTTCTCCTTGGCGATGGCCTTCTTGGCCTGGTAGATGCCGTAGAGCTGCTGCTCCTTGTGGTAGATCTCCGAGTCGGGCGAGTTGACATATTTCTGTTGTACGCCCTTCGTGGCAGCATCGAGCTTTCGTCCGCCGAAGGCCACCACTTTTCCGCTCATGCCTATCCAGGGAAAGATGACACGACCGGCAAAACGGTCTACCAGCTGGTTGTCGTTTTCCCTGCGGTAGCAGATGCCCGTCTCGGTGAGGAACTCCTCCTGATAGCCTTTCTTCCTGGCTTCGCGCGGCAGGGCATAGCCGTCGGGGAGGTCGAAGCCGAGGCGGAACTTACGGATGATATCGTCGCGCACGCCTCGTTTGCGGAAATACTGCATGCCGATGGCCACTCCGTCGACATGGTTGTGGAGGATGTCCTCGAAATAGTCGGCAGCCCACTCGTTGACGATGAACATCGACTCGCGCTTGCTCTCCGCCTCGCGTTCTTCGTTGGTGAGCTCGCGCTCCTTAATCTCGATGTTGTATTTCTTCGCCAGCCAGCGCAGTGCCTCGGGATAGGTCATCTGCTCGTGCTCCATGATGAAGCCAACGGGGTTGCCTCCCTTTCCGCAGGAGAAGCACTTACAGATGCCGCGAGCCGGTGAGACATAGAACGACGGTGTGCGCTCGTTGTGGAACGGGCACAGTCCTTTGTAGTTGGCGCCGCTCTTGCGAAGCGTCACAAACTCGGACACCACGTCTACGATGTTCGCAGCGTCCATAATCTTGTCTACCGTTGCTCTGTCTATCATACCGTTACGTATTGGACTGCAAAGTTACGAATAAGCGAGCAAAATACAAAATAAAAAGGGTTTTATTTTTATTTTCGAGCGGGAGTAACTTCTGTAAAGTTACGAATAAGCGAGCAAAATACAAAATAAAAAGGGTTTTATTTTTATTTTCGAGCGGGAGTGGCTTATGTAAAGTTACGAATAAGCGAGCAAAATACAAAATGAATTCGTGAAATTCGTGAAATTCGTTGTTCGAAAAAACATCCGCAAGCCAGTATGATCCGTTGTCGTAGAAATACTATTTGTTATTCTTCAGTATTTTTCCGTTGTTGTCGATAGTGATACTTGAGTTGCGGATATCGCTGGCAGTGAGGTCGCGTATCAGTTGTGCGGTACGATTCTGCGAATCGCTTCGCGGTCCGACACCTGGTTGCTGGATGAACGAATGAATCTGCCCTTCGATGAAATTGCCCTCTCTGTCTGTCTTCACCTCCAAGATAGGAGCATAGCCCGAGATGCCCTTCAGGCTGACGCTGCGCGGCGTGCAGAAGTTGCCCAGGCTGTAAGCCACGATCTTTCCCTTGTAGAGCTCCATGCAGCGGGGCACATGCGGACCGTGTCCATAGACGATGTCGGCTCCGAGGTCGATACATTGGTGGGCCAGCAGTCGCAGATTGCCACGATTCTCGCCCAGGAAGAGCTCCTTGCCCTGCGGCAGATGCGATGCTTTGGCTCCTTCGGCACCACCATGGAAGCTCACCACGAGGATGTCCACCTGCTGGCGCAGCTTGCGAACGATGCGTCCGACGGTGGCCGTGTCGGTGTGCATGATGGTGTAGGAGTTATGGCCAAAGGCGCAGAAGCCTATCTTCAGTGTCTTTTCCGGGGAGCGTGACATGCTGTCTTGCAGGGCGGGAACCTCGATGATGGCATATTCCTGCCGACCACCGATACCGGCGTATGCAATGCCGTTCGCCTTGAGCTGCTGCTCGGTAGAGCGGATGCCCTCCTGTCCGAAGTCGTGAGCGTGGTTGTTGGCCATACTGAGGAAGTCGAAGCCGACATCCTTCAGGTAGTGCGAATAAGAAGTGGGTGTGCGGAAGGCATAGCAGATGCTGGACACCTTCTTCGTTGTCGTCCCGCCGTCGCAGAGCGTTCCCTCCAGGTTGCCGGCGGTAATGTCGGCGCTGAGCAGAATATCCTTCACGTCGCGGAAGAGATCCTTTCCGCCATTCTCCGGCAACTGCCGTGAGGGGAAGGTCGTGCCCATCATGATGTCGCCCACGAAGGCGAAAGTGAGGGTGTCTTTATTTTTTCGAGGTGCGAGGTGCGAGGTGCGAGGTACGTGATTACTTCCTGCGCTTAGACTATCCTCGTATCTCGTACCTCGCATTCCCGAGCATAGCTCGCCTACCCGTAGCCTTTCCTCGTACCCACGAGAAGAGCTACGCGTCTCCGACGAGCAACCCACCGAGCTGCCCACCAGAAGGATGGCGAGAAAAAGTCTGAGCTTACCTAACACGTCGTGCACCAACATATCTGCGAGCGTAGTAACCATCGGTCGACTGGCTCACCTTCACGCCCTCGCGGCTACTGGCGTGGATGAAACTGAACGTGCCGTTGGGGTTGACATCAACAACAATGCCCACATGACCAACGCCGTGGCCGCTACCAGGAGAGGTGAAGAACACCAGGTCGCCCGTCTGCAACTCGCTCTTCGTGATGGGGATGTTGCGTGCATACTGGTCGCGCGACGATGCGCCTATCTGTATGTTCATCTTTCCATATACATAGCTGGTGAATCCCGAACAGTCGAACGTGTTGGGGCCTTTCGAACCGCTGCGGTAGCGGGCGCCGATATGCTTGAAGGCTTCTTCCATCAAGTCTTCGGTGGCTTCCATGTCGTAATAATAGTCGTCGTCGTATTCGCCGCCGGTATAGAGAAAGTCGTAGTTGTCAATTTCCTGTATACGTACTTCAGTCTTTGGTTTGGGTTGGGTGCGCTTGCGTGGCTTCTTCCGTCCGGCTTCAGTAGGCATCACGAACGAAAACAGCAACAACAATACACACAATATAATTTTTTTCTGCATCATATTCTTGAGTTTATTTTTAGTTCAAAACAATAGGTCTTTGAACTTTTCGGGTGCAAAGTTACGAAAAAAAGTTGGGCCTCGAAAGAGCGTTTACATCTTTTTCGATAAGCCCAACTTGGTTGTTTTTGCCGTGACGCGTTTTTCTTAACGACTAACTAACAGTCGTTTAGCGAAAACTCGCGCAAGAAAGCCTTTAAACTTTTTGTTGTTATTTTTTAAGATTTATGCAGGGCGAAATGTTAACGTGGGAAGTAGATGAATACCACCACAACAGTATTGTCAGAACTCCTGAACTCCTGAACTCCTGAACTCCCGAACTCCTAACTAAACACCTGATAGACCGCGGCCGACACCAGCCAGGCCACGGCGGTGGTATAGACGGCCGCTATGGTAGCCCAGCGCCACGAGCCCGTCTCGTTCTTGATGGCCACGATGGTGGCTATGCAGGGGAAGTAGAGCAGGATGAAGAGCAGATAGCAGTAGGCCGTGAGCGGCGTGATGCCGTCGGCCGCCATCTGCTGGCGAAGGCGCGAATACTTCTCTTCGTTCTCGCTGAACGTGTCGTCGTCGGCAAACGAGTCGTCGTTGCTGTAGAGCACACCGATGGTCGAGGCAACAATCTCCTTGGCTCCTACGCCGGCTATCAGGCTGACGTCGAGCTTCCAGTTGAATCCCTGCGGGCGGAACACCGGCTCGATGGCCTGTCCCATGCGTCCGATATAGCTCTGCTCCTGCTGTTGCTGCGAGGAGAGCGCATCGTTGTGGGGGAAGTAGCCCAGCGCCCAGACGATGATGCTGGCCACAAGGATGATGCCGCCCATCTTCTTCAGATATTCCTTGCCCTTCTCCCACGTATGGCGGCCGATGGCCTTCGCTGTGGGCATGCGGTAGGGCGGCAGCTCCATGACAAACGGGGTGTCCTCGCCCTTGATGACGAACAGCGACAACAGCCGGCTCACGACGACAGCCATCACGATGCCGATGGCATAGAGCGAGAGCATCGCCCACGTGCGGTATTGCACGGCGAAGAACGTTCCCACGATCATAATATATATAGGTAGGCGCGCGGAGCACGACATGAAGGGCAGCACCATCATCGTGATCAACCGTGAGCGACGGCTCTCGATGGTGCGTGTGGCCATCACGGCCGGCACGTTGCAGCCGAAGCCCATGATGAGCGGGATGAACGACTTGCCGTGCAGCCCCATCCTGTGCATCAGGCGGTCCATGATGAAGGCAGCACGGGCCATATAGCCCGAGTCTTCCATGAGCGAGATGAAGAAGTAGAGAATCAGAATCTGCGGCAGGAAGACGATGACCGAGCCTACGCCACCGATGATGCCGTCAACCAGCATCGAGCGCACTGGCCCCTCGGGCATGTTACTGCCTATCTTTTCGCCCAACCATGCCAC
This sequence comes from uncultured Prevotella sp., assembly GCA_946624005.1. Lineage (GTDB taxonomy): Bacteria > Bacteroidota > Bacteroidia > Bacteroidales > Bacteroidaceae > Prevotella. The sequence goes on from CAMORS010000064.1 coordinate 15,192, forward strand.
GGCGTTCTCTATCCAGTCCATGGGATACTGTCCCAGCGAGAAGGTGGTCTGGAACATCACGTACAGGATGAGGAAGAAGATGGGGAAGCCCAGGAACTTGTTCGACAAGATATTGTCGATGATGTGCGTCCGCCGGTAGGTGTCTTCCTTCGTGCCGGTCAGGAAGCCCGCCTCGGTCAGTGCACCGTTGATGAAGCCGTATTTGGCATCCATGATAGCCGTCTCCGAGTCGGTGTTTGTCTCTTCGAAGACGCGTGCCGAAGCTTTGTCGCGGGCAGCAAAAATCCCTGCCACATCACTTTTCTCGCTCCTCGATTTATCACTATTCTCGCACCTCGATTTATCACTATTCTCGCACCTCGATTTATCACTTTTCTCGTACCTCGCACCTCGCACCTCGCACCTCGATATTAACTCTTCCACCGCCGTGTCGTGTTCCAGCAGCTTGA
>CAMORS010000065.1 GCA_946624005.1 uncultured Prevotella sp.
TTGAGCCGACGCAACCCGCTATTCCTGTCGAGGACGCAAAGCCTGTTGCAGAAGAAGCACCGGCCGACGACAACGAGTTTATCATCACTGACGACGACAGCACCGCCACCGACGACGACAACTCGTTCATCATCACCGACGATGCCACCGACGACACAGAGGATGACCTCATCCTCGCTCCCGACACCCCCTCGACCAACGAAAAGCCTGCCCTCGAGGACGACGACGAATACTTCGACTTCGACGGCTTCTAACCCCCTTAGGTTCAGTAAGTCGCGGCTCTGCCGCGGCAACACCCCCTAAAAAGAAAAAGCTATGAGCAACGGATTATTACTGTGGGTAGACGACGAGATAGAGCTTCTCAAGGCCCACATCCTTTTCCTTGAGAAAAAAGGCTACGACGTAGTCACCGTCAGCAACGGCACCGACGCTATCGACCAGTGTCGGCAGAAAACCTTCGACCTCATCCTCCTTGACGAGATGATGCCTGGCATCAGCGGACTCGAGACGCTGCAACGCATCAAGGACATCTCACCCGCTACGCCCGTGGTGATGGTCACCAAGAGCGAGGAGGAGAACATCATGGACCAAGCCATCGGGTCGAAGATTGCCGACTACCTCATCAAGCCTGTCAACCCCAACCAAATCCTGCTGACGCTCAAGAAGAACATCCACCGCCGAGAAATAGAGACAGAAGTGACGCAGACGGGCTATCAGCAGAACTTCGGGCAGATAGCCATGCAGATAGACAACTGCCGCACATGGGACGACTGGCGCGAACTCTACCGCACCATCGTGCGATGGGAACTGGAACTCAGCAGCACCGACAGCTCGATGACCGATATGCTCAAGATGCAGAAGGAGGAGGCCAACAACGCTTTCGCCAAGTTCATCAAGAACAACTATCTCGACTGGATTGTTGCCAGGAGTGAGAGGTTGGAGATGAGAGGTGAGAATACTTCCAAAGGCAATCTCTCACCTCTCACCTCTCACCTTTCACCTCTCCTCAGTCCCGACATCTTCAAGAGTCGCATCTTCCCACTGCTCGACCAAGGTGAGAAGGTGTTCCTCATCGTCATCGACAACTTCCGCTACGACCAGTGGCGCACATTGGCGCAGGAGATTGGCGATATGTTCGACATCGAAGAAGACCTCTACCTGAGCATCCTCCCCACGGCAACGCAATATGCACGCAACGCCATCTTCAGCGGTCTCATGCCCAACAAGATAGCAGAGATGTTCCCCGATCTTTGGGTGGACGAAGACGAGGAGGAGGGCAAAAACCTCAACGAGGAACCTCTCATCAAGACTCAGCTCGACCGCTACCGCCGCAAGAACACGTTCTCTTACCACAAGGTGAACGACTCGCAAGGTGCCGACCGCTTCATCAGCCAACTGAAGAACCTACAGCACAACGACCTCAACGTCTTGGTGGTCAACTTCATCGACATGCTCTCACATGCACGTACGGAGTCGAAGATGGTGCGCGAGCTTGCCAACAACGAGTCGGCCTACCGCAGCATCACCCTCAGCTGGTTCCGCCATTCGGTGCTCGCCGACCTCTTCAAACTGTTGGCTCAGAGCAACTACACCGTCATCATCACCACCGACCACGGCAGCATCCGTGCCGACAAGCCTGTCAAGATCATCGGCGACCGCAACACCAACACCAACCTGCGCTACAAGCTGGGCAAGAACCTCAGCTACAATCCCAAGGAGGTCTTCGTCATCAAAGACCCGCACAAGGCGCAGCTGCCATCGCCCAACCTCTCCACGGCTTACGTCTTCGCAACAGGCAATGCCTTCTTTGCCTATCCCAACAACTACAACTACTACGTATCCTACTATAAGGACACGTTCCAGCATGGAGGCATCTCGATGGAGGAAATGATCATCCCCCTCATCACTCTCCGCACCCGCCGCCGCTAACTCTAAGGTTCAGTAAGTCGCGGCTCTGCCGCGACCCTCCCACTCTCTAAAAAACCAAGCCCCATGAAAATAAGAATAGAAAACCTCAACGACATCAACCGAGCAGCGCGGCAGTTCATCGCCCAGCTGCCCCCCGACACCCACGTTATTGCCTTCTACGGCTCAATGGGAGCCGGCAAGACCACCTTCATCAAGGCTCTCTGCGAAGAGCTCGGCGTCACCGACGTCATCACATCGCCCACTTTCGCCATCGTCAACGAATATCAGGCAAACGCTCCCCTCCACCCCGAAAAGGGGGAAGCTGCAAGAGTTTTCCCTATCTACCACTTCGACTTCTACCGCATCCGTCGGCTCGAAGAAGTCTACGACATGGGCTACGAGGAATACTTCTATGCACCCGACACCCTTAGCCTCATCGAATGGCCCGAACTTGCAGAGTCACTTCTGCCCGACAACACCCTGCGCGTCAGCATAGAAGAACAGCCCGACGGTTCGCGTAGCATCACCTCCCTGGCTTAGAGATTGTCATTCATGCCGCCTCAAGAGTTAGGAATTGAAGATTTTTTTTAAAATTTAAGCTAAATATTGTTGGTCAATTCAAAAATAATATGTAAATTTGCATCGCAAAAACATCGGATAATATTCATTCACTTAAAGAAATAAGAATTATGAAAAAGTATTTAGCAGAAATGTTCGGCACAATGGTGCTGGTACTGATGGGCTGCGGTGCAGCCGTCAGTCTGGGTTGTAACAATGGCGATCCTGAGACAGTTGTGGGCACGGCTCTCGCTTTTGGTCTCGCCGTAGTAGCCATGGCATATACCATTGGTGGCATCAGCGGTTGCCACATCAATCCAGCCATTACGCTGGGATGCTACCTCAGCGGAAGGATGAATGCCAAAGATTGTGGCATGTATATGGTGTTCCAGGTCATCGGAGCCATCATCGGATCGGTGATTCTCTTCCTGCTCACCTCGACATCAGGACTGACGGGCACTGGAGCCAACGACCTGCAGGCCAACGGCGCCGGCACAATACCTGTCTTGGGTGGCTTGCTGGCTGAGATTTTCTTCACCTTCGTCTTCGTACTCGTCGTCTTGGGCGCTACAGCAAAGACCAATGGTGCCACCAACAACTTCGCCGGTCTGGCCATCGGTCTGGCTTTGGTTCTGGTTCATCTCTGCTGCATCCGCTACACCGGCACCAGTGTGAACCCCGCACGCAGCATCGGTCCGGCCCTCTTCCAAGGCGGAACAGCCCTGACAAACCTTTGGATTTTCATCGTAGGCCCCTTAGTGGGTGGAGCCCTCTCGGCTTGCGTATGGAAGGTCATCGACCCTGAAAAGTAACCCCTAGGTTCAGTATGCCGCTGTTCTACAGCGGCTTTATTCCTTTACAACAATGAATACACAACAAAACGGTCTCTTTCGCAGAAACGGCATCAGCTACATGGTGCCGTTTGTGCTTGTTACCACACTCTTCTTCCTCTGGGGATTCGCACGTGCCATCCTCGACATTCTCAACAAGCACTTCCAGAACGAGCTGAACATCTCCATCACGCAGTCGTCGCTCATCCAGGTGACAACCTATTTGGGCTACTTCCTCATGGCCATCCCCGCAGGCTTGTTCATCAACCGCTGGGGCTATCGCCGCGGTGTCGTCTTCGGACTCTGTCTCTTCGGTGCCGGTTCGCTCCTCTTCATTCCAGGCTCATACGTCGGCACGTTCAATGCCTTCCTCATCTGCCTCTTCATCATCGGATGCGGACTGACGTTCCTCGAAACAGCGGCCAACCCATACGTCACCGAGCTTGGAGCACCAGAGACATCCACCAGCCGACTGAACCTCTCGCAGTCGTTCAACGGACTGGGATCGCTCTTCGCCACCTTCGCCATCGGACAGTTCTTCTTCGACACCGAGAGCAGCGGCAGCGTCGTCCTGCCCTACACCATCCTCGGTGCGCTGGTGTTGCTCATTGCCGTCATCTTTGCCCATGTGCCACTGCCCGAAATCAACCTTTCTTCCGACTCCTCTCCCAAGGGCGAATCCGGACTGGCCAATATCCGCGAACTCTTCGCACGCCATCCGATGTTCGTCTTCGGACTCTTCGCCCTTCTGGCCTACGAAGTGGCAGAGATAAGCATCAACAGCTATTTCATCAACTTCGTCACCGGTGAGGGATGGATGGGCGACAACACGGCGAGCATTGTCCTCACTTGCGCTCTTGCTTTCTTTATGGTAGGGCGTTTCGTGGGAAGCTATATCATGCGGCGTGTCAGCGGCCGAACCATGTTGCTCGTCTGCGCCATCGGCACCGTGGTGAGCATCTCTCTCGTGCTGATGAATCTGGGCCGATTGTCGCTCTATGCCCTGTTGGCCAACTACTTCTTCGAGGCCATCATGTTCCCGACAATCTTCTCGCTGGCACTTGTCGGCGTGGGACGTCTCACCAAGAGTGCCTCGTCGCTGCTGATGATGACGCCCGTGGGCGGCTGTGGCTTCCTTCTGATGGGCTACATTGCCGACCGCACCAACCTCATCACGCCCTTCCTCATCCCGCTCGCAGGCTACATCATCATCCTGGTCTATGCCCTGGTGTTAAGGAAGGCAACTGCTAAAAGATGAGCTTGGTCACGTGGTGACCAGCCTTTGGTCATTTTTTTGGTCATCTTGCATAAGGCCAGAAAACAGCACAACCCTCTACGCTAAAGACGAAAAAGAGCCCGCACGCTCCTCTGTCCGGAGGAAGCGTTGCGGGCTGACTTTCAGCTATATAGAGATTTGTGCGGTTGCTATTGCCTTTGCTGCTTTTGCAGCTTTCAAGAGCATTGTGCTACTGTTACTTCACAACAATCTTACGTCCAGTCGTTCCATGCGAGCGTCCATCAGCCGAACGGATGATGAGGATGCCCTTTGCCGAAGCACCGACGCGCTGTCCCTGCAGGTTGTAGACCGTTGACGAGCCGTCAAGCTGGCAAGCTGCCGAGTCGATAGCAGTGGGGATGACAACGGGGAATCCCGTATCGTAGAGCACGGGATGGCCGCCCTCTTCCTCGCTGAGGAACCAGATGCCGGGAGCGGCCTCGTTGAGCAGATTGTAGATGGTACCGTTGGTGAAGTCGTCGATAGGACTCGGTGTAATCTGTCCTTCCCAGTTGGAGACGGGGTCGAAGCAGTTCTCGGCGGTGATGTTGTTACCGCGCGCGAACGACTCGTTGCCCTCGCCGACAATCTCACCCATGTTGTACGAGTTCTTCACGATGGCTCCATTGCCCAGCCATCCGGAGATGCCGCCCGATTCGCGCTCGGCGGTAATCAGGCCCGTGTTGTAACAGTTGGTGATGTCGATGTGCAGATCGCCCGATGTGTTGCAGCCGAGGATGCCGGCAGCGTTCTGGTTCCATGCCGTCACGTCGGCCTCGTTGCCCAGCTCTTCGAGCGTCAGCGTGCCATTGCCGAAGACATGTCCCACGAAGGCTCCCACATAGTGGTTGGCCGTGATGTAACAGCTGTTGTCGATGGTGAAGCGCTTGATGACAGCCCCTGCCGTAGCGGCATTGAAGAAGCCTGCCACGCTCTCGTCTTCCTGAAGGTCGATGATGAGGTTCGAGACGATATGCCGCTGTCCGTCGAACGTTCCAGCGAAGGGCTTCTCGTCGGTACCGATGCCCTTGAACTCAACACCGTCGAAGTCAATGTCGACAGTCAGCGTACCGCTGATGGTGTTGTCCACACGGCTGACCATAGCGGCGAACCACTCGACATCGTGTGCTGTAGCCAGCGGATAGACGCCCTCGACAGCCTCGATGAAGGTCTCGTCGGGATGTCCGCACTTGGTGCAGAGACCCTCGGCGAAGTCGTGTTCGTCTTGTGTCATCTCGGTGTAGGTGTTCGAGAAGCCGGCATCGTCGTTGGGCGTGCCGTCGCAAGCCAGCGTACCGGTGATATAGATGGTACCGCCCTCGATGAAGAGCGGCAGCGGAGCAGCGTCGACCTCAAGGCGCTGATACCACACCTCGCCGCCATTGACCTGACCGTTCAGCTTGTAAGCCACCTCGCCAGAGGCGAGCTGATCGAGCGTGATGACCTCGCCCTGGGTGTTGACGTTGTCGTATTCCAGATAGAAGGTGTTGGGCAGCGTGTTCTTGTTGCGTGCGATAGCAGCCGTATTGCCAGCCACGGTGAAGTCGGCGGCCACTACGCAGTTCTCTATCGTCACGTTCTCGCCACCGTTGGCATAGCCGAGGATACCACCGTTGCCGTCGGCAGCGGGTGTGTTGATGATGCCGTAGAAGGCACAGTTGCGGATGGTTCCGTTGTCGTGCATGTAGGCACCGATACCTCCGGCAGTAGCGTCGCCACCCGAATCGCGGGTCTGCTCGACGTAGCTGACGCAGTTTTCTATCACGGTAGCACCACGCGAACCAGCAAAGATACCACCCGAGCAAGAGTTGTTCTCGTTCTTGACCGTACCCTCGGTGATAAGGTTCTTGACGGTTGCACCGTTCAGATAGCGGAAGAGCGCCGCATTCTTCTGTTCGGTCTCGTAGGCAACCTTCACACGGTGGCCCTGTCCGTCGAACGTTCCTTTGAAGGCCAGGTCGTTGTCGCCGTCGCCAATCATCACGTTGAGTGTACTGAAATCAATGTCAGCAGTCAGTGTGACATTAGCACTGTGGTCTACCTTGTTAATATATACAGCCACCCAGTTGAGTTCCTTCTCGTTGGCTACGAAGAAGGTGCCGTCGACAGGCTCCATGAAGTCGGGCTGCATCTCATCGCAGACGGCGCAGAAGCCCCAGTCGTTCCACTGGTGTTCGTCGACGGTGTTGCCCTCGGTGTTGCTGAAGGAGAGCTCGCTACCCTCCTTGGGAGTGATGCCGTCGCACTGCAGTTCGCCATTGGCATAGACGATAGCTTCGCCGAAAGGATAAGGATGAGCGTCTGTTCCAATGAGCTGATACCAAGAGACGTTCTCGCTCTTGTTTCCATTCAAGATATAAGCCAACTGTCCGCTGTCAAGCCAACTGTTGTCATAATTGGCAAGAACGGTTTCACTGACTCCGTTGTTCTCGCTGTTCAGATCGTATGTGTTTACGAATTGGCTTGAGTTGATACCACGTCCGAGGCTGTTCTGCCCTTCCTGACCCGTCACTTTACCAGTATTCCATGAGTTCTCAACCTTAGCACTGCCATTATTGCCGAACCAGCCGCTGAACACAGCGCTTTCTCTTCCGGCAGTGATGTTGCCCGTGTTGTAGCAATTCTTAATCTGGATAGCAATACCACCATAGTTGCAACCAACGAAGGCAGCTGCGTTGGGACCAGTACCCGTGACGTTACACTCTACGCCAACGTTCTCGATGGCCAGCGTGCCGCTGCCATTGCAGCAACCGATAAGGGCTGCCGTGCAGTCGCCGCTATTGATGTTGCAGCTTGCATCGAGGATGAGGTTCTTGACAATAGCATTTGAGCAGACGCTAAATAAGCCCAGTTCCTTTGTTGTGCCGCTGATGGTCATATTCTTCACGCGGAAGTTCTGACCGTCAAACGTGCCGTGATAGCGGTTGGCATCGTTACCGATAGAGATAAAGGCGTAGTCGCTCAGGTCGAGGTCTTGCGTCAGCTTGGCATTGGCATCAGCATGGCCACTATTTACATATACCATAAACCAGTTGTACTCATACTTGTTGCTGATGAGATAATAACCATCCTCCATAGTGAGGAAGTCGGGCTGCATCTCATTGCAATTGGTACAGAAGCCCCACTCGTTCCACGTGTGTGGGTCGCGCTCGGAAGCATTCGTATTGGCATAGATCACTTCAACGCCTTCCTTGGGCGTTCCGTCGCAGTTAATCTGTCCGTTAGCATAGACGATGGCACCCTCTTTCTCGAACGGCATCGGCATGTCGTCGGTGCCGATAAGCTGATACCATGCGGGAGTGGCGCTCTGTCGTCCGTTGAGAAGATAGCAGAGTTCGCCCGAAGCGGCCTGGGCCTCAGTGGCCTGGATGGCATCCTTGTCGTTCTTGTAGCCGTCGAGACTGCCGATATAGTAGCAATTCTCGACATTGCCGTTGTTGCGGCAGATGATGTCGTTGTTGCTCAGGCGCAACACGTTGAAGCCGTTAGCATTGACCAGACAGTTGCGGATGATGTTGTTGTTGGCATTGTTGTTAGTCCAACCTACGATACCACCGCAGCCCTCACGGTTGGGAGCGTTGATGGTGCCGAGGAAGGCACAGTTCTCGATGGTGTTGGCACCGTTGACATCCTCGAAGCTGCCGCAGATGCCGCCGTGGGTGGCATCGCCGCCGTTGGTGTCGGTGATGGTGACGTAGCTGACGCAGTTCTGGATGAGCGCGCCGCTCTGCCACAGTCCGCCAACGAGTCCGGCGGCCAGTTTCGACGAGGTGTTGATGGTTCCCTCTACGATGAGGTTCTTGATGGTTGCACCGTTGATGCGGCGGAAGGGTGCCACGCGCTCTTCGTTGAGGTCGTAGCTGATGGTCAGCTTGTGACACTGGCCGTCGAACGTGCCGCGGAACGGTTTTCCGCCGCCGTTGATGCCAACCATCGTGTTGCCTTCTACGGTGATGTCGGCCGTCAGTACGGCATTGAGCCGCTGATCGGTTCCTTCATTATGAAGCGTACAGAACTCAGCCCAGTCTTGCGCCGAGCCTATCTGGTACACTCCGTCGACTGGCTCGATGGCCATCGCATTGGCTGCTATGAAGCAGCAGAATGCCCAAAGTAATGTTCTTTTCATGATTGTAATGTTTTAAAAAATTGTCAGAGTTGTTTCAAGCGGAGGGTGGCCGTCGAGCCTTGTTGCCAGGGCGAAAAGACGGTACGGCCGCGACGGTCGGTATAAGCAATGCGCAGACAGCGTGCGTCGCATCCCTGATAAGCACCCTCGATGCGGGCGAGGCTGACTGTCAGGAGCTTCTTTTCCAAGCGTGCATCAAAACGTGTCAGGCTGTAGTCGCCACGTCGATAGGCGAAGCCGTCGCCGGCATCTTCGTAGAGTGTTCCTGTAGCCTGCTGCATCTCGTCGAGGCAGACATAGAGCGTCAGCGAGTCGGTGCGCAGCTGCTCGGTGTTTTGCGCAAGATTGGCAACGGGTACCACCGTGCCAGGGCGTTGCAACAGTTGCGCCTGGATGTCGTTCTTCTGGACGCTGCTGTTCATCGACGAGAGATCGAGCTTACGCCAGTCGCCCTTAGGCATGGCAGACTGACCAGCCCAGTTGGGAATGACCATGACATCACCACCCAAGAGGAACGAACGCTCCTCACCGCGCAGACTGAGATCTTTGGCATCGACCATGAAGAGAGGGCGCATCACGGGCATGCCCGTCAGCGATGCTTCGCGGAAAGCGGTGTAGATGTAAGGCATGAGCAGATAGCGACGCTCGATGGCCGTGCGGCATGTGTTAAGCGTCTGCTCGTCGAAAGCCCAGGGTTCCTGGTCGCGCGTACCTTTTATATTATGGTTGCGCACAAAGGGGAAATAGACACCCTGCGCCGTCCACTGTGCCACCAGTTCGGCGGTGGCATTCTCGCAGAAGCCACCGATGTCGGGTCCGCTGAAAGGTTGTCCGGACAGTCCGAGCGTCAGCGACATGGGGATGCTCAGTTCCATCTGGGCAGCCGACGAGAGGTTGTCGCCGGTCCAGGTAGCGGCATAGCGCTGACCGCCAAGGAAGTTGGAGCGCGAGAGGATGAACGGCCGCTTCTGCGGATTGGCCAAAAGCAGTCCATCGCGACTGGCACGCACCATATTCAGTCCGTAGACGTTGTGATAGCGGAGGTGGGAAGTCCCCCTCTTATCCCCCGCAAGGGGGGAAGATGCTGTTGCGCCATGTTGATTGTCTTCGGGCATGGAACCAAAGGTGCCACTGAACACCGACGGCTCGTTCATATCGTTCCATACACCGTCGATGCCCGTGGCCATGTAGTCTTTGTAGAGGGTTGCCCACCATGTACGCACCTCGGGGCGCGTAAAGTCGGGGAAGTGGCATGGTCCGGGCCATACCACGCCTTCGTAGTTGTTGCCGTTGCTGTCTTTCACCCAATAGTCGCCAGCCGTTCCTTGGTCGTCGACAAAGTAGCCGGGCTCTACCTTCACACCCGGGTCGATCATGTAGACAGCCTTGAAGTCGCGCTCATGGAGATAGTCGTTGAGACCCTTCGGGTCGGGAAACTCCTCGGGTGAGAAGGTGAAGATCTTGTAGTGGTCCATATAGTCGATATCCATCCAGATGACATCCGACGGAATCTTATGGCCGCGCAACAGGTTGGCCACTTCCTTGACACGTGTGTCGGGCTGGTAGCTGAACTTACACTGCTGGTAGCCAAGCGCCCAAAGCGGCGGCAGCTCCATGTGTCCTGTCAGGTCGGCCAGCGCCAGCATGAGCTGCTGAGGCGTGTCGCGCTCGATGACGACGATGCGGAAGGCTGGTCCGTCGCTCTCGAAGACGATGTCGTCACCGGTGGTGATGCGTTGCCGCCATGTATTGTCGGCGATAATGCCGAAAGCGGTACCGTCGGGGCGAAGCCCCATCACCCAGGGATGACTCTGATAGAGATGCGTTCCGCCGTCGACGCTGTAGGCCGGTGTGTCGATATTCCACAGACTGATCTGCTTGCCATTGCGACGCAACGTTCCGGTCACCTCGCCCGTGCCGTAGAGGTCGACTTGGCCACCAACATGAATAGTGGCGACAGATTTACCATCGCGCTCAGAGAATGTAGGGCGCAACGTCCATGATGCGGGCAACGGATTGATGGCCGTCGGTTCCTCGACAAAGATGGGCGAAGGTTGGTGCATCGTGGCATCGTAATTCTTCGGATAGAAAACGGCCACACGGTCGTTAGAGACGAAAGATGCCTGAGCCATCGCACAAGAGGCGATGGCCAGGCACAATATAGATAGACAGTTTTTCTTCATCATCTGCTTGCTGTTGAAGGGAGAAGGGTTCTCCCCAGTTTGCAAAACTTACTTCACAATGACGGTGCGAGTTGTTCCGTCGTACAGGCGAACAATCTGAACGCCCTTCTGCTCACCACTGATGCGGCGGCCCTGCAGGTCGAAGACTGTTGCCGAGTTGTCGAGTTGACGAACTGTCGAGTTGATACACTCAATAGCTGTAGCGCTGCTCGAGTTGACATACTGTCCGTTCTGATAGACAACGCGGAGGTGCGACTTATCGAGCACGGGATGCTCATCCTCGCCAAGGGTCTGGTAGAAGATGGTTTTGTTGGCACCCTGATTGATGTCGTAGCAGAGCTTGCCGCTGGATACGTCTTCGAAGGATACCTCGAGCACCTGTACACCGCCAGCCTCGAAGCAGTTCTCGATGATGCCGGCATTGCCGTTGTAGCGAGCAAAGGTACGAGTGCCGTCGACAGCCTCGGGAGCCACGATACCCGTGTTGTAGCTGTTGCGCACCTCGAAGCGGTCGCCAAGCCATCCTGAGATACCACCGCACTCACGCTGACCGACGATGTCGCCCGTGTTGTAGCAGTTGATGATGCGTACATAAGCCTCGCTCAGGTCGTTCACGCCAAGGATACCAGCACCGTTGGCGCCATCGGCACCGACGTTGACCATTGCCTCGTTGCCGCAATTCTCGATAGTGAGCGTTCCGCGTCCGATGACGGTTCCTACGATACCTGCCGAATAGCCTGTAGAGTAGATTTCGCAAGAGTTGTCGACAACGACATTCTTGATGGTAGCACCGCTGGCAAGGGCGATGAGGCCCTTATTGCCTTCCTGAGAATCGATAATCATGTTCTTGATGTGGAAGCCGTGACCGTCGAAGGTTCCCATGTACGGGCGCTTGACATCTTCCCAGTTCTGTTCGTCGATCTGCTGAGAGAAGCGTGTACCGATACCGGCATATTCGATGCCGCCGAGATCGATGTCGTTGGCCAAGTCGATGATGATGTTGCCATCAATCTCACCGTTGTTGATTTCATCGGCCAAAGCCTTCAGCTGCTGACCCGTGCGGATGATACGTGCACCGCAGACAGTACAAACATCGTTGACATAGTTGTGGGGCTGCTGGGTTGCTGACGACTTGGTGTTCGAATAGGTGACGTTGTCGCTCAACGTACCGTCGCAGTTGATGGAACCATTGGCATAGACCACGCCGTGCGACTCGAAGGGGAAAGGATGACTGTCGGAGCCGATGTCCTGGCGCCAAGCACCATCGGTGGCACCCGAGCAGAGCAGATAGCAGAGCTCGCCCGAAGCGACGGCGGCTTCGCTCACCATCGTAGCGTTGTCTTCCCACAGGTCGACGATGTTGTCAGTATAGTAGCAGTTCACGATGTCGCGAACATTACGTGCAAAGATAGTAGAGTTGCCTGTCATACTGAGCAGTGTTGGTGCAACGAAGCAGTTCTCGATCATGGCATCGGTGTAGCTGTGCGAATAGCCGATGATGGCTGCTGTTCCCTCACAGTCGGGAGCATTGATGCTACCGATGAAGGCGCAGTTGCTGTAAGTGGGACTCTCGTGCGAGACAGCCACGATACCGCCGTGGGTGGCATCGCCGGGATATGTGCCAGCGATATTGACATCGACGATGACGTTCTGTATCTTCGTAGCACCGCGGGTGACGAAGGCCAGACCGGCAGCAAAGCGCTGGTTGGTGTCGATGTTGCCTTCTACGATGAGGTTGCGGATGGTAGCATCGCGCACCACTTTGAAGAGAGCCACGCCGTCGTAGGAAGCATCGTAGTTGACCGTCACGGTGTGCTCGTCGCCATCGAAGATACCCTCGAAGGCAAGGGATGCGTTCTCGTCGGTGGTATAGGCGTCGCCACCTATCATGACATCCATACCGGTGTAGCTGCTGAAGTCGATGTCGTTCGTCAGACGGGCGTTCACCTTCGGATGGCCGTGATTGACGAGGGCAGCAAACCAGTTGAGCTCGTCGGCCGAGCTGATTTCATAGAAGCCGTCGTAAGGGGTGAGGTAACCGGCATCGACATCGCCGCAGTTGGTGCAGACACCATTATTGAAGGAGTGGGGGTCGCGGTTCGACTCGTTGCTGTTCGAGAAGGTCAGGTCGCCGCCTTTCGACGTTCCATCGCAATAGAGGTCGCCAACGGCATAAACCGTACCGTGGGAAGAGAAGGGAACGGGATGCATATCAACACCCAGCTCCTGGAACCATACGACATCATCCGACTGGTTACCGTTGATTTGGTAGCACACGGCACCACAGCTCAGGTCGTACTCGTCTTCGCTGATGAGCGTTCCCTGGTTTCCATAGGTGTCGAAATTGTTCGAACCCTTGCCGTTGCCATTACGCCAGAGCGAATTGGTGCCATCCATACCGATGACCCAACCGGCATTGTAGCAGTTCTGGATGACGCTGCCCGAGTTGCCAACCCATCCGCAGAGGGCAGCACTCTCACGACCACCGCTGATACCGCCCGTATTGAAGCAGTTGATCATGCGGATGCCGCATGCGCTGCCCATACTGACGCCGCAGATACCGGCGGCATTCTCTTCGGTGGCTCCCACGGTAGCCTCGTTGCCGCAGTTCTCGAAGGTGACAGAGCCGCCATCTTTTGTTCCGCCGGCGATACCGCCCACGAAGCGCAGTCCGACGATCGAGCTGAAATCGTCGACGATGACATTCTTGATGTAGGCGCCATTGGCCAAGACGCCAAAGAGTCCGACATACTCCTGCTCAGGCAGGTCGACGGTGAGCTTACGAATGAAGTGCTGCTGTCCGTCGAACGTTCCCGAATAAGGGCTGCTCACGCTACCGATAGGCAGGTGGCTGATGCCAGCCATGTTGATATCGGCGGTCAAAGCACCGTCGATGTTGCCATTACCACTTGCTACCATGTTGGAGAATTCCTCCAAATCCTGGGCATTGTTAATCTGGTAGACACCGTCTACCTGGCTCAGGGCTGATGCCTGGCCATAGCCCAACCAACACATCGCGATGGTGAGGGCTGTCAAAAGTAATTGTCTGTTCATGATTCTATATCGTTTAATTAAGTGATGTCAATGTTTTCGAAGTTTCGATATGACGAAGTTTTGAAACAGCCGTTTCTATCTCAACGAAATCTCAATCTGACTGTCGCAAGAGGTCGTAGGGACATAGACCGTCAGCAGCTGTGTCGTCTCGTTGTAGTTCCAACAGCCATTGGCAATGGTTTTTCCATTGATGCTGACAGCCGACGGACGCTCCGCCTTCAGGAACTCAACAGTGTATGCACGAGCCTCGGGCATGCCCGGGAATGAACCCTGCCGCGGTTCGATGACCAACTGCCCTTCTGCCTCATGAACGATGCGAGTCGTGGTGAAGGCCCCCGTCTTGTATCCCTCAGTGTCGCCCTCGTCCTCATAGAGAGAAGTCTCACCATTGGCACCCGGCACTACCTTTAGGATAAGGCGATCGGGACGGTTGACAAGGTTCAGCATCGGCGGATTGTTGACGATGACGGAACCAGCACGCAGGAAGTAGGGTATCTCGTCCTGTGCATAGCGGTCAGTATGGATGGCATTGCCGTCGAGCAGCTTGTTGCGGCACACATCGTACCAACGCCCTTCGGGCAGCCATGTGGTGCGGTCGGCCTTGCCGTCGATGTCAGAGGCTGTCACCACGGGGGCTACGAGGATGTCGTTGCCAAAGAGGTACTCATCCTCAAAGCGATAGGCATTGTTCTCTTCCGGCCATTCGTAGTAGAGCGGACGACAGAGGGAGATGCCTGTGTCGTAAGCTTCGCGACAGGCATTATAGATATAAGGCATCAGGGCATAGCGCAGCTGCACAGTCTGCAGGAGCAGGGGGAAATTCTCATACTTCCAGATGCGGCGCTCGATACCAGGCCAGTTGGTGGCATGGGTACGGAAGATGGGCGTGAACACGCCAAACTGCATCCAGCGCAGATAGAGTTCGGGATCGTTGCCGTCTTTCTGCTGATGGCCGCCAAGATCGTGTCCCCAATAGCCGAAACACACATTGGAGGCTGTAGCAGTAAAATAAGGCTGCCAGGCCAGCGTGGGGAAGTTGGTGAACGAGTCGCCCGAGAAGCCGATGGGATAGCGATGGCTGCCCAGTCCGCCCCAGCGGTGGAAGATGAGGGGCCGGCGGTCGGTGCGGTTCAGTCGCATATCGTTGTAGAAGACATGGTTGCACCAGAAGGTCTCGCCCAGCCCTTCGACATACTTGCTCGTCAGGTTCTGCTGCCAGTCGATCCACCAGAAGTCGACGCCCTGTGCTTCGCGTGCGCGCAGGATTCTATTAAACATAGTATGATAGAAACGCTTATCGCTCAGGTTCCAGGGTACCACCTTTGTCGAGGCATCCATGCCCATATCGTCGCGCACCTCGGCAAAGAACTCCTCATCGTCGTCGACACCGTCGGCGGGATGGAGGTTGAGTGCCACGCGCAGTCCGTTGTTGTGCATAAACCGGATGAGTCCCTCGGGATCGGGAATGGCTGTGCGGTCCCATGTCCAGCCAGTCCAACCTTCTGTGTGCCAGTCCATGTCGAAAATCATCACGTCCATCGGAATCTGGTTGCGCTTCACGTCGTTGACAATCTGCATAA
>CAMORS010000066.1 GCA_946624005.1 uncultured Prevotella sp.
GATGGTGAGGTGATGGAGAAACACCTCACCAGAGACCTCACCAGAACCCCCACCATTCATTGCTCCCTATGCGCTGTTGCGACGCAAGGAAAGGCTACGGGTCGGCGCGTTAGCGGGAATGGTGTCGCCTCCTACCCATTGCGCTAATGTAGGAGGTCACGCTTCCCAGCGTGACACCTGCCACGTGTGCCTCTTGTGTGCTGTTGCGACGCTAGGAAGCGTCGCCTCCTACGTGTGCTTCTTATGCGCTGTTGCGTACCATCCAGATGGTGAGGTGTGTGGTGAGATGTGTGGTGAGGTGTTTCGCGAACACCCCACCACCTGAAACCCCCATAAACAAAGGGTTTGGTTGCATTTTGGTGAGGTGTCAGGCTTTTTTCCACAGCTTGTTCATATCCTCGAGTGTCTTACCCTTTGTCTCAGGCACCAAGCGCCATACGAAGAGTGCCGCCACGACGCAGAGCACACCGTAAAGGCCGTAGGTGAACCAGTGGCCGAAGTTGGGGTCGCCCGCCGTCTGCATGTTGAACATCGGAACGAACGACGATGAGACAATCCAGTTGAAGATCCACTGGAAGGCCACGGCGATGGCGACGGCCTTGCCGCGGATGGTGTTGGGGAAGATCTCAGCGATGAGCACCCAGCAGATGGGACCCCACGAGAACATGAACGAGGCGGCGTAGACCATGATGCTGAGCATGCAGACGATGTTGAGCGACTGGTTGCCGAAGGTCAGCGCAACGCCGAAGGCTCCAATGGCCATGCCGATGCTGCCGCAGATGAGCAACGGCTTGCGTCCTAACTTCTCGACGGTGAAGATGGCCACGAGGGTGAAGAGGATGTTCACCACACCCATGATGACGGTCTGCACCATCGGACTCTCCATGCCCATGTCGTGGAAGATGCGCGGTGCGTAGTAGAGCACGGCGTTGATGCCCACCACCTGCTGGAAGACGCTGAGCATGATGCCCACGAAGATGACGAGCATGCCGTAGGTGAACATGGGCTCGGTGCGCACGGTAATGGTGTCCTTGATGTCCTGCAGAATCTGTGCGGCCTTCTCTCTTCCGTTGATTTTCGAGAGAATGCCCAAGGCCCGCTCGTTGCGGCCTATCATCACGAGATAGCGCGGTGTCTCCGGTACGAAGCAGATGAGGAAGGCAAACAAGCCTGCCGGCACGGCCTCCGAGCCGAACATATAGCGCCAGCCCGTCTGGATGGTCCATGGGTCGCTGCCGTCGACGACGGTGTTCACGCCCTGTCCTATCGACTCGATGACGGGGTTGGTATGCTCGCCGAGGATGAGGAAGTTGACGAAGTAGACCACCAGCTGTCCGAAGATGATGGCAAACTGGTTCCACGACACGAGCATGCCTCGGATGTTCGACGGTGCCACCTCGCCGATGTACATCGGACAGATGGCCGATGCCAGACCTACGCCGATGCCGCCGATGACGCGGTAGATGTTGAAGGCGATGAGCAGGCTGAAGGTAGGATGGCCTTTCTCAAAGAAGAGAAACTCGGGCGCCATGCTGCCCAGGGCGGAGATGAAGAAGAGGATTCCCGCCAGGATGAGCGATCGCTTACGGCCGAGCCGTGATGCCAAGATGCCGCTGACGGCCGATCCGATGATGCAGCCGATGAGAGCGCTGGCACAGGTAAAGCCGTGCATCGCATCGGTGTACTGGAAGTCGTCGGCTCCGATGAAAAACGCCTGCAGCCCTTTCTCGGCTCCAGAGATAACGGCGGTGTCATAGCCAAAAAGCAGTCCGCCCAGGACGGCCACCAGCACGATACCGATGAGGTAGCCCTTGTTTCCTTTGTTTGTTTCCATAAATTGTGTAGTCGTTTAGTGTGCAAAAGTAATCATTTCTGTTGGTATTTGCAATTTTTTCTTAGTTTTAACGCAGTTTTTTTGGCAATTTCTTTCAAAATACCTACTTTTGCAAAATATAACTCTTTAAACATAACACAGATATGAAGAAGAACATTTTCAGATTGGCAGCACTCGCAGCAGTGTTTTGCCTGAATGTAAGCAATGTCGACGCACAGGCCGTCACTCCGGCTCTTGGCACAGAGCAGGTGGATCCCGCCGTGCTGAAGGCTCAGAAGAAGGCTCAGAAAGAAGCTGCCAAGCAACTGAAGGAGCAGAAGAAGGCCGAGAAGGAAGCCAAGGCTCAGGCCAAGAAGGCTGAGAAGGCCCGCAAGGAAGTGGAGAAGCGTCAGAAGCTGGAGCAGCAGGCCAAGAAGGCTCAGGAGAATGCTGTGAAGGCTGAGCGTCAGGCCGACGAGGCTCTGCAGAAGTACGAGCAGGCCAAGGCTTCGGGTATGGAAGAGGCCAAGCTGCTGAAGCTTGAGAAGAAGAAGGTGAGCGCCCAGCAGAAGGTTCTCAAGACACGCGAGAAGGCCGAGAAGCTGGCCAAGAAGCTGTAACCTTCGGCCGATACATCATACGCAGAGACACAGAGTAAGGACTTTTCTACTCTGTGTCTCTGCGTTTTCGTGTGCGATCGTTTTATCGGATGAAGAGCAGTTCGCGATACTTGGGCAGCGTCCAGAGCTCGTCGGCGACGAGCATCTCGAGTTTGTCGATGTGATAGCGAATGTCTTCCATCTTCGGTACGACGGTGTCGTGGTAGGCGATGGCTTTCTCGCGTTCTGTAGCGATGCCGTTGGCGATGCGTCGAGCCTCGACGAGCTCTTCCACCATCTGCTCGATGGTCTGTGTGCGTTCGGCTATCTCGCGGATGATGTGGATATTGCGGGCACACATTTTCATGGCCTCCTCCTTAGAGAAGATGTCGCGCATGCACATCACGTTCTTGGCCAGCCGGCTCTGGTAGTGGGTGGCCACGGGTATGACGTGGTTCATCGAGAGGTCGCCCAGCACGCGTGCTTCTATCTGTATCTTCTTTGTATAGGTTTCCCACTTCACCTCGTTGCGGGCAGCCAGTTCCTTTCGGTTCATGATGTTGAGGCTTTCGAACATGTGGATGCTCTCCGGGTCGAGATAGCGGTCGAAGATGAGTGGGCACGATGTCTCTACGTCCAGTCCGCGCTGCTTCGCCTCTGCCACCCACTCGTCGCTGTAGCCGTTGCCGTCGAAGTGGATAGGCCGACAGGTGCGGATGTCTTCGCACAGCGTCTCGATGATGGCTTGTTGGATGGTCGAGGAGAGAGAAGCCGGTGATTGCAAATCCCCGGCAGCGAGCGAGGAGCGAGATTTGTCGAGTGAGGCAACGCGTTGGTCCACCCGTCTTTTGAAGTCGACAAGTGCCTCGGCGACGGCGGCATTGAGGGCTATCATCGCGCTGGCGCAGTTGGCCTCGCTGCCCACGGCGCGAAACTCGAAGCGGTTGCCGGTGAAGGCGAAGGGCGAGGTGCGGTTGCGGTCGGTATTGTCGATGAGCAGCTCGGGTATTTCCGGTATGTCGAGCTGTTTGGCTGAACGGGTGGCATCTTTCGAGGTGAGGGGTGAGAGGTGAGAGGTGAGGGTTGAGATGTGATCCGGTGCGAGCTCCTTCTCGCCTATCTCGACGATGTGCTGCAGCAGCTGGCTCACCTGCGAGCCGAGGAACGACGAGATGATGGCTGGCGGGGCCTCGTTGGCTCCGAGTCGGTGGGCGTTGGCAGCACTCATGATGCTGGCTTTGAGCAGTCCGTTGTGGCGATAGACCCCCATGAGCGTTTCGACGATGAAGGTGGCGAAGCGCAGGTTCTCCATCGGTGTCTTACCGGGTGCGTGCAGCAGTTTCCCCTTGTCGGTAGCCAGACTCCAGTTGTTGTGCTTGCCGCTGCCGTTGATGCCTGCGAAGGGCTTTTCGTGGAGCAGCACGCGGAAGCTGTGTTTGCGGGCTACGCGCTTCATGAGCATCATGAGCAGCATGTTGTGGTCTACTGCCAGATTGGTATCCTCGTAGAGAGGTGCCAGCTCGAACTGGTTGGGCGCCACCTCGTTGTGGCGTGTCTTGCAGGGAATGGCCAGCTCGAGGGCTTGTATTTCCAGATCCTTCATGAAGGCCTGTACGCGGTCGGGTATGGTGCCGAAGTAGTGGTCGTCCATCTGCTGGTTCTTCGCCGAGTCGTGGCCCATGAGCGTACGGCCGGTGAGCATCAGGTCGGGGCGTGCCGAAAAGAGATCTTCGTCGACGAGGAAATACTCTTGTTCCAATCCGAGGTTGGACACGACCTTCTTCACGGTGGGGTCGAAGAAGTGCACCACGTCGAGGGCTGCCTGAGTGACGGCTCGCAGCGCTTTCTTGAGCGGTGCCTTGTAGTCGAGTGCCTCGCCGGTGTACGAGATGAAGATGGTGGGTATGCAGAGCGTGTCGTCGATGATGAAGACGGGCGATGTGGGGTCCCATGCCGAATAGCCGCGCGCTTCGAACGTCGCACGGATGCCACCGTTGGGGAACGAGCTGGCATCGGGTTCCTGCTGCACGAGCAGCTTTCCCGAGAACTGCTCCATCAGTCCGCCCTTACCGTCGTGTTCGATGAAGGCATCGTGCTTTTCGGCTGTTCCTTCGTTGAGCGGTTGGAACCAGTGGGTATAGTGGGTTACGCCGAACTCTTCGGCCCACTGCTTCATGCCGCGAGCCACAGCATCGGCGATGGAGCGGTCGAGCGGCGTTCCTTCGTCGATGACGCTGACGAGCTGGTCGAAGACCTCGCGTTCGAGATATTTGTACATCTTGTCGCGCGTAAACACTTTCCGCCCGAAATATTCCGACGGGCGCTGTTTGGGTTTTTCCACATGGAGTGGTTTCTTGGAGAAAGCTTTCTCCACAACCTGAAATCTGAGATTTGACACTGTTTTAGTAGATTAGTTTTGTTTTTTGTTTCAGACATTGATGTCGCCTTCAAAGACGGTGACGGCAGGTCCTGTGAGGTAGACGTGATCGTTGGCCCTTGTCCATTCGGTGAGCAGGGTGCCACCGTCCATGACGATGGTCGACTGTCGTCCGGCCCTCCCCGTGATGGCTGCTGCCACACCGACGGCACAGGCTCCCGAACCGCAGCCCAAGGTCTCTCCGCTGCCACGCTCCCACACCCTGACGCGTATTTCCGTTCCGAACGACAACCGCCCGTCTTCCACCACTTCTGCAAACTCGATGTTGCACCTTTCGGGGAAGGCGGGATGGTTTTCGAAGATGGAGCCTATCCGCTCTACGTCGTATTTCTTCACATCCTTTGTGAATACCACGAAGTGGGGATTGCCCATCGACACGAAGATGCCCCTTATGGAGTAGGTGAGCGCTTCGAGGTCTACCTCTTGCGGCTCCGGTGTGACAATGAGGAACTGCTCTTCGTCGTCGAAGTCGGGCTGCATCATGTCTACCGTCACGCTTTCTACGGGTGTTGGGTGTTGGGTGTTGGGTGATGATGGGTGATGGGGGGCGGGTGACGAACCGAGACTGAGCTGGAGCACCCTGAAGCCCGATAGGGTTTCGACGACGATGGTTTGCTTGTCGGTCAGCTGTCGGTCGTGTACCAACTTGCCCACACAGCGCAGGGCATTGCCGCACATCAAGCCTTCCGAGCCGTCGGCATTGAAGATGTGCATGGAGAAGTCGGCCAGTGGGTTGGTGGCCTTGTCGACGATGACGAGGCCGTCGGCCCCTATCCCGGTGTGCCGCTGGCACCATTGCCGGGCCAGTGCAGCGGGGTTGTCTAAGCGATGCTGTGTGGCGTCGACATAGATATAGTCGTTGCCGATGCCATGCATCTTGGTGAAGTGGACGCTCTTTTTGTTCATCCTTTTTTTATTGTTGCTTCGTTACGTTTTTATTGTAAATAGAAAGAAACTATGCATCAGAATCCGGCCCACGTCTGCCGCCACAGCTTGCGTGCCAGTTCGTCCCATCGGGCGATGGTGGCACCGAAGAAGTCGGCGGTATAGCCGTTGAGCATCTGTTGGGCCTGCTTGCCGTCTTGCTGCGCGAGCTGCTGCCATGTCTGCTCGACGAAGGGCAGTTCGCGCTGGCCTTTCTCGATAAAGTAGTCGCGCAGCGGTTCCAACTGCTTGCGATAGGTTCCCCAGCGCACGGTGGCCAGGCGGTTCGCCTTGCGATAGTGCCAGAGGGCTGCATCGTCGCGGTCGACATGCTGTCCGCAGATGCCCAGCATGGCGGGCAGCTCCGTTGTTCCAGAGAAGATGGGGAATCGCGGACTCTCGCCCGGATTGTCCAGGGCCACCCAAGCCACGCCTCCCACCTCGTCGGGCAGCCACGAGCGCAGCTGGATGACTGTGCTGTAGGCGCACCAAGGCACGCTCACCGTGCGGATGTTCTTCATCACGGAGTCGCCCATGGCGTAGTACATGTTGATTTCGTCGGGGCGCATCCAAGGATTGGAGAAGGGCGAGACGATAGAGTCGGGGAGGGTGGTGGCATCGGCAGAGCCGGTGCTTGCAGAACCATTGGGTGTGTTTTGCGCTTTTTTGGCCTTTTCAGGGTTGGGGATGAGGTGGCGTCCGCTGAGGTTCTGCGGTGTTCCCTCGTAGTAGCTGCCGAGGAGGTGCATCACCTGTTCGGCCGTCACCTTCTTGTCGGGACGTATGCTGAGCGGCAGGTTCTGTACGGTGTCGCAGAGATGAGCCGACGGAGCCAGCTGGTTCATGATGTAGAACTCGCGAACGCTGTAGTTTTTCGGCTCGTTGAAATAGTTGCCGCCGCTGTAGGCGCGCCAGAAGGAGAAGTCGCCCTTGCCGTCCCAGAGCTTCAGCCGTTTGGCCACGTCGAAGACATTCTCCGATGCCATATAGCGGTCGGGATTGCTCAGGTCGAGCTTGTCGATGCGCGAGATGTTGGCCGAGACGGCTATCTCGTTGTCGGGAATGCGCACAGCAGCCCACACGCCGCCAATCTTCTTCGGCCCTTCGCCGAACACTTCGAATATCCACACCTCCTGCTTGTCGGCGATGGTCAGACATTCGCCGCTGTCGCCATAGCCGTAGCGCTTTACCAGTTCGCCCATCAGGCGGATGGCTTCGCGGGCTGTCGAGCAGCGTTCCAGGGCGATGCGTGCCAGCTCCTCGATCATGAACATGCCCTGCTTGTTCTGGAGCGTGTCGCGTCCGGAGATGGTCGTCTCGCCCATGGCGAGTTGCTTCTCGTTCAGGCAGGGATAGGCCGTGTCGAGGAAGCGGTAGGTATGGCGCACCTGCGGGATGGTTCCCTTGAGGTGCACCTTCGTGCTGTCGTCGGCACTCTGTGTGTGCATCCTTCCTTCGTAGATGGCCGTGACGGTGTCGTTCTTATAGTCATGTGCCGGCACCATGCGCATCCACGTGCGGTACCACGAGTCGCAGGTGTGCGAGGTCATCACCGAACCGTCGGCCGATGCGTTCTTGCCCACCATGATGCTGGTGCACGACATGCGTTGCATGCCCGCCTTTGTCTGTTCGTCGGGCTGGGCGTTTGTGATGGTGGCCGCTGTCAGGAGGAGGGCCGTCAGGAGTGTTTTGCTGTTTCTTTTCATATTTTTGTTGGGTGGGGTCGCGGTAGAACCGCGACTTACAGAACCTTTGTTAAGACGTTATCTTGTTGAGCAGGCATTGGCAGCCTTCGAGCACATCGCGCCAGGTGGCATCGAAATTGCCCGTATACCACGGATCGGCCACCTCGCCGGGGCGGTCGGTGAAGGCTAAGAGCTGATGGATCTTGCCTTCCGGGTCGCCCCCGCTGATGCGCCGCATGTTGCGGATGTTGGCTTCGTCCATACCCACGAGCAGGTCGAAGCGGTCGTAGTCGGCACGTGTCATCTGGCGGGCCGTCTTCCCTTCACAGCCGATACCGTGCTCGGCCAGCTTGCGGCGGGCCGGCGGATAGACAGGATTGCCAATCTCTTCGGTAGAAGTGGCAGCCGAGGCAATCGCGAACTCATCACTCCGCCCGGCCTCTTCAACCAGATGCTTCATCACGAACTCTGCCATCGGACTGCGGCAGATATTGCCGTGGCAGACGAAGAGGATGCTAAACTTTCCCTTGTGCATCATATCACCTCCAGAGCCACCGACTGCTTTTTCAGTCCCTTGGGCAGCGTCACCGTTACCTGTCCGTTCTTCACCTTGTAGGAGAGCTTCTTGCCGGAGCTCACCAGGCGGACGCTCTTCTTGGGCAGATTGCCTGTCCAGCTGACCTGCTTGGGCAGCTGTTCGCCTTCAGGGAGCATGTAGATGGCATAGACGGTACGGCCGTCCTTATTGCCCGTGAACCATACGTTGCCGTCGTGATAGTGCTTCACGGCACGGGTGTTGTAGATAGCCTTGCCGTTCTGGCGCATCCATTGTCCGATGGCATGCAGGCGCTCTACGGCTTCGGGCTGGATGAGTCCTTCGGGGGTGGGCCCGACACCCAGTACGAGCGACCCGCCCTTGGCGACAATCTCTATGAGGGTGTTGATGACTTTCTCGGGCGACTTCCATCTCGGACGCGGCACCCAGCCCCAGTCGTCGCTCAGGGGGATGCAGCTCTCCCAGGGGAAGTCTAACTGCGTTTCGGGTACGGTGCGCTCCGGTGTCTGGTAGTTCTCGTAGGGTCCGTGTATCGTACGGTCCACCATGAGCAGTCCGGGCTGATGGCTGCGTGCCATACGGGCGATGGCCGGCATGTCGAGGTCCTGCTTGTTCTCCTTGCACACCCATCCGCCGTCCATCCAGAGAATGTCTACAGAGCCATAGCGCGACAAGATTTCCTCCATCTGTCGGTGGGTGTACTTCTTGAACTGCTCCCACCGCCAGGGCCACTTCTCCGTGGGATAGGTGGTGTTGCGCCCGCGGTTGGGATAGACGTCCCACCAGTAGTACTGCGAGTGCCAGTCAGGCTTAGAGAAGTAGGTGCCTATCATGAAGTTCTTCTCGCGGAAGGCTTCGAGGACGTATTTCAGCACGTCGCGCTTCGGATTGTCGCGGAAGGCATGATGGGCGATGGTGAAGTCGGTCTCCTTGGAGTCGAACATGCAGAAGCCGTCGTGGTGCTTGGTGGTGAAGATCATGTACTTCATGCCGGCATCCTCCATGGCGTCGGCCCACTGTTGCGGGTCGAACTTGGTGGGGTTGAACTGGTCGGCCAGTCCCCAGTACCAGTCTTTATATTGATTGAACGTGCGCGTAGTGTCTTTCGTTATCCAGTCTTCGTTGCAGATCGACCACGACTCGACGATGCCCGGCACGCTGTAGATGCCCCAGTGCATGAGTACCCCGAACTTCTGGTCCTGCCACTTGTCGAGCTTCTTGAGCACCAGCTCGTCGGTGGGCCACACGTAGGTCTTCGACCGCTCGTACACATCTCCCTGTGCCCAAGCGCAGGCCGACAGCAGCAGGGCCGTCAGCGTCATCACGATTTGCTTCTTCATATTCTATAGTTTGTTAAGATTATTCGATTTTTCCTGCATATAGCTGTTCTATGGGGAACACTAAATCCCAGTTCTTTCCCCAAACTATATTGCCATTTTCAAGCGTGAATTCCTTGAATTTACGCTCATTGAGGTATTTATTATATTGCGGGTGTGGATGCTGCTGTATAAATTCCCCAATATTCACAGTCTGGCAACTACCATCGTTGAATCTCAGGTTTACCGAAAAGTTGCCAGCGTTTGTCGCCTCTAAGATATAAAGTCTGCCCATGTTTATATTTTCTTTTTGATGTTTGTACTTCTGACGGGTTGTTTCATGACAAAGAAACGAACCCACTTTTCTATTATATTCCTATAGTATTTCCGTATAAATGCTTCTGCAATCTTGGCATCCTTACTTGATAAAGGATCTTCTCCTGCCTTATCTCTAACTCTCAATTCCGACAACTCTCCATTCATCATAATAATTTCGAAGATACTTTGACAGCCAGAATGAATTACATGCACATGAATCGGCTCATGTTCATTAGAGTAAAAGAAAAATACAAATCCAAAGTATTCGAATATTTTAGGCATAAAGTATTTTGCTATGATTTATACAATAGTTTTTTATCTTGTTCTACATTATAAAAGAACATGGCGTGCAGACCGTTGTACCACCAATCTTTCGTATAGTCGTGCGGGCGGATGTCGGCACCGATGTCGAACCCCATCTCCGTGAACGGGTAGCAATAGTTGTCGTAGTCGTCAGGAGCACGTTTGGGCTTGTCGAGCAATACCAGCAGGTCCCAGTCGGAGTCGGGGCGGGCATCACCTCTGGCACGCGAGCCATAGAGATAGAGCTCGCTGCCGGGTGGCAGCACTTGGCGTGCTACCTCCTGAATCTTCTGTATCACCATGTTGTCGTCCATAAGCGATGGTTGATTGAGGTCGCAAAGTTAGGGATTTTTTCTGAAACAGTTGCATAAAAAGCAAGAAAAGTGGCAAATCGTGCCACTTTTCTTGCTATCTTCCTTAGGGATAGTTTATTGTTTACGCGCATCTTCCACTTCCATGCTGACATTGTCGCCCTCGAATTTCGGGAAAAGGCGCCATATCAGCACATACGAGTCGATGCCACCGATGACGCATCCCGTTTTGTCTTTTTCCGCTCACCCCTTATACCATTCCACGTCGGCGCCCTCGCTGAAGAGCTGCTCCTTGCGTCCGGTGGCCTTCCTCTCGCCGTCGTCGCCCTTGCGGTGGGTGGCAGGGAGGAACTTGCAGACGATGCGCCGCACGTGGCGCGCGATGTTGAAGTCGGACGCCTTCTCGACACCCTCGCTCTCCACCATCAGGCGGAAACGTCCCAGTCCGTCGATGACAACGGCATGGCCGTCCTGCATCTCGCGCGTCATCACCGTCACCAGCTCGTCGATGATGCCCTTCACCTCGCCTGGCCGGAACGTCGTGTTCTGGCTCACCTGCCGTGCCAGGTCGGCTGTGTGCACCTCGCCCAGCTGCACCGTCTCGGCGTAATACTTACCAAAAGAACTCTTCGAGGAGTTCTTGTACTGCTTCAATCTGATCTTCAATGCCATGTTCTATTCCTATTTATATGGTTCAACTTTTTCCAATATCATATCAACTATCGTGCCAAAGACGGCTTCTTGCCTGCCAAAGAGACGCATCTTGGCGTGCAATATGCCGCAAACGGCGATACTACATTAATAAAGTAGTCTCACTACATTAATAATGTAGTCTGACTACATTAATAAAGTAGTCTCACTACATTAATAACGTAGTATCGCGAAAAATATTGTGTTGCACCGCAAAAAATATCGAATCAGATTCTTGCGAGACGTGTATTCGCGAACAAATTGTGATTATTTTGGCGCTTTTGCTTGCAGATTATTATTTTTATTCGTATCTTTGTGGCCAAATAGCAACCAAACGACGAATAATCACTCTAAATGTTTAATGTAAAAAATGCAACGCTTATGAAAAAGATTACTTTCATGTTCGTGATGCTACTCATGGCCGCACTGGGCTTCGCTCAGGAAACGGTGACGGCAACGTGGGTGGCTTCCGAACAAGGCTATGCCAATGGTGAGGCCGTACCGGCCTTCACCATCAACGCTGCAGTGTCGGCAACGACCGATGCAGGGAGCAACAACAATGTGCCCAGGTATTATGACGCTGGCACCGCTTTGCGCCTGTATGGCAGCAACTCGCTGACGCTCACGGGCGTGACTAACCTGACAAAGGTGGTCATCACCTATTCCGGCACGAGCTATGCCGGCGAGGACAAGGTGACGGCCAATGTCGGCACCTATGCTCTGGAAGGTGCTGTCGGAACATGGACTGGAGAGGCCAAGTCGGTCACCTTCACATGCGGTCTCACATCCGGACATTTGCGCATCCAGAAGATAGAGGTGACTTACGTCAAGCCCGGTCCCTTCGACAATGTTAAGATTACACCGGCAGCTGGCGAGGTGGAGAAGTTAGGCCTGATTGTCCTCGACTTCACCGAGCAGTATAACGCCGGTATGGATGTAAGAAGCGTCTGGGGCGGTGTGGAAGACCCGTACATTATTGTTAACGGCGACGAGTCAACAAAAACATCGCAGTACCTCAACGACCTCATGGACGGAACATTTGAAATCGACTTCTACCCCGAGATGACCGATCCAGGCACCTACAAGCTGGTCATCCCCGCTGGTAACATCGAGATTGACTACGAGCCGAACCCCGAGTTGGTTTTCAACTACACCATCAAGGGCGAGGAGCCTCCTGTCGACCCGCTGACACTCATGGTGGCCTCGCCTGCTGCCGGAGTGGTGAAGGCACTCTCTACCGTAGAGCTGACCTTCGGCGACCTGGAGCTTTCTGTGAAGGAAGATGCTGAAATCATCCTGAAGAAAGACGGCGAAGAGTTTGGCTACTTCTTCGGATATACCGATGGCGAGGAGAACAAGACGGCCTTCTTCGAGGATGTCGACGGTGCTCGCTATACCGATGCCGGTGAGTATCAGCTCGTCATTCCGGCCAACACCATCACCGCCGGCGGACAGGCTGTTGGTGAGATCACGCTCAACTACACCATCAAGGCCAAGCAGGTGCTCGAAGGCAACCCCTTCACGTGGATTGCCAAAGAGCAGCTCTTCGACAATGCTCAGAAGCTGGATGCACTCGGAGCCATTCCTCTTGTAGAAGGATATACGCTGACCTTCGATGCAGGAACGAATAATAGTGCTACCCCCACACCGCCTACCTACTACGACAATGGCGAGGCAGTGCGTGTCTATAAGGGCAACGCCGTTACGCTCGAGGGCAAGAACATCACGAAGGTGGTCTTCACTTACCTCTCTGGCTATGCCGGCGTAATCAGTTCCGAACCCGAGGGTGTTGTAGACGACACCGAAGCAATGACACTCACTTGGACGGGTAAGGCCGACAAGGTTGTCTTCAGCAACGATCTGGAAGCTGGCCTGCAGCTGCGCTTCACCCAGATGGAGGTGACCTACGAGGAGGAGCCGCCAGTACCAGTTCCTACGGTTGACGAGATTATCGAGGTGGCTGCCATCACGCCTGCTGCCAATTCTACCGTAGAGTCGCTGAGCGACTTCGAACTCTCTTACGGCGACTTCACCCCGCTGACAGCGAAGGAAGATGCCGAGGTGACGCTCACCTTGGCCGATAGCGAAGAAGTGGTGGCCAACGGTATGATGGAAGTCAATGCCGACGGCAACAAGATCAGCATCGGTCTGGAAAGTCCCGTGACGGCTCCCGGTACCTACCAGCTGAACATCCCCGCCGACGCCATCACGGCTCAGGGCGTGAGCATCAACGTGCCGCAGAGCTTCAAGTATACCATCGCCAGCACCGAGGAGTATACCATCGACCCCGCAGAGGGTGAGGTGGAGAGCCTCAGCACGTTCACCCTCACGTTCAACAACTACATGGTCGACGTCAACGAAGACGAGGCTGTTGCCTTCCTGATGAACACCGAGACAGAGGAAGAGACTCCGGCCAGCATCATGGCCATCGGCGGCGGCAAGAAGGTGTACATCAGTCTTGACAGCGAAGTGACCGCTCCCGGTCAGTATGCGCTCATCATCATGGACGGCTCTATCCAGAAGATGATCGACGACTCGTTCCTCCCCGAGCTGGAGTTCAACTATACCATCGCCGGCGAACCTGCTCCCGAGATCATCACCCTGCCCGAGGGTCTGACGGCCGAATACTATCTCTTCAAGGGTCTCGACTCATCATACGACGAACCAAAAGAGAAGACTTCCGAGGTGGAAGTGGCCATCGACGGACAGGATGTCTACATCAAGGGCCTGAGCATCAGCTTCCCCGTGGAAGGCTGGGCAAAGGGAACGCTCGAGGGCAACACGCTCACCATTCCGCAGACCTATCTCGGCGATGCTGAGATATGGGACATGGTGTTCGACATCAACATCACAGCATGTACCTTCGTCTACGATGCTGAGGCTGGCACGTTCACCTCTGAGGCTGGCTACAACATCACCAGCGCGGAAGGTGGCGATGCCGACTTCTTCACCAATGTCGTTCTGACAAGATGGGGCGAGGTGGTACCGGCTACACCGGCCACTCCGGAGATTACCGACTTTGTCAACAACGGCGAATATGGCTACTACATCTCGATGACCATCCCGGCAACCGATGTCGACGGCAACAACCTGCTCACCTCCAAGCTGAGCTACCAGCTCTTCTACGAGCTCGACGGCGAGCAGCATCCCTTCGTCTTCACGCCCGAGAAGTATGAGATGCTGACAGACAACATGGAGACCATCCCCTACAACTTCACCGACGACTGGGATATCGGCAAGGCCGGATGGCAGGTCTACCTCAACGACGACAACGTGACATCGTGGGACAAGGTGGGCGTGAAGAGCATCTATACCGGCGGCGGAGAGACACACGAGTCGGAGATGTTCTGGTATACCCTGAAGAGCGATGTTCCCGTCGAGATAGAGGATGGCGAGTACATCAACGAGTATACCGACCTCAGCGGCAACGCCGTTTCTGGCACGGTCTACATCCGCGTGGATGGCAGCGACATCTATGTGAAGGGCATCAGCGACTATCTGCCCGACAACGAGATCAAGGGTACGCTGGCTGGCAACGTCGTGACCTTCGCTGCACAGACCGTAGGCAACTATGGTAACTACTTCACTGTCAACTTCCTCCAGAACGAGACGGTATCGTTCACCTACGATGCCGAGGCGCAGAAGTTCACTTCGACTGGCGAAATGTACACCTGGTTCCAGTATGGCGATAAGGCTTACTACGATGCCTACTACAAGGATGCCGTTTGGAAGAAAGTGAAGGAAATGGCTGGCACACCGGCAACACCTGTCATCACCGCTCTCAGAGAGTCGGAACAGTATGGCTGGATTATTGATTTCAACGTGCCCGTCGTTGATACCGAAGGCAATGGCATGGTGAGCGATAAGCTCTCGTTCCAATTCTTCACCGACATCAACAAGGATGTTCAGCCGCTCGTCTTCACGACCGCTGCTCACATGTATCTTGATGCGGACATGACCGTCGTTCCTTACAACTTCACCGACGACTACGACTTCGAGAAGGGTATGATCTATCTGAACGAAGACTACTCCGACCAGTGGAACAAGCTCGGACTGCAGAGCATCTATACCGGTGGCGGAGAGACCCACGAGTCGGAAGTGTTCTGGTTCGACATCAAGGACTATGCTGCCACGGCCATCAATGGCATCAGCGCCGACGGGCAGAACGCCGTCTATTTCGACACCATGGGCCGCCGCACCAACAGCGAGGCGAAAGGCCTGCTCATCCAGCAGGTTCGCCAGGCCGACGGCACGGTGACAACGCGCAAGGTGGTTCGTAAGTAACTCTCTTAGGGTGATGGGTGATGAATGTCGGGTGTATCCCTCATCTCCCATCACCCATCACCTATCCCTCATCACCCATCCCCC
>CAMORS010000067.1 GCA_946624005.1 uncultured Prevotella sp.
TGTGAAAAGTTGACGTAATCTTTCATAAAAGTTTGTAAGGGCTGTAAAAATGATGGCGTTTTTTTGACAGAACTGATTACCTTTGCAGTAGTCAGGATTACAAAATGTAGTAGAAATGAAAAAGATTAGGATGATGATGGCACTGATGCTGTTCGCCATGATAGCACGTGCCGACAACCAGTATCTGGTGTTCCAGACGCAGGATGGAACGGAGACATCGTTGACGACGGAGAATCTCGTCATCACCTTTGGCGACGGCATGCTGCTGACGAATAAGGAGATGTCGTTCGATGTGGCCGACCTGAACAAGATGTTCTTCATGAAGTCGACCGGCATCAGCGATGTCCTCTCTGATGAGGCCGACGGCGAGGTGACTGCTTTCTTGCCCTCCGGCATCGAGTGTGGCACCTTCCACAATGTGAACATTGCCCGCGCCATGCTGCGTCCGGGGGTGTATATCCTGAAATCGAAGAGTAAAAGCGTAAAAGTGATTGTGAGATGAACAGACTGATGGCAACCCTCCTGCTGCTGGCCTCGCTCAGCGTGGCTGGCGCCCAGACGCTCAACGTACAGACGGGCGATGTCACCTATACCTTTGCTACAGAGGCTACGGGCGACATGTATTTTACGGGATCGCAGTCGGTGACCATCTGCGATCGTGAGTTCCTTGTTGATGACATCACGCAGATGACCGTTACCGACGATGAGGTTGTCGACAACACCATCAGCGTCAGCTGGAACGGCTCGACGGCGAAGGTGGTCGTGGCGGGCAATATCGCACCGTATATCACCGCCGAGGTGAACGGCGGCCATGTGAAGATTCTGGCCGACGAACTGCTCGACGAGGAAGTGACGTATACGCTCAGCGGAGCGAGCACCGACGGCTCGTTCTATATGGACGGCGAGAAGAAGGCTTCGTTCATCCTCAACGGGCTGTCGCTCTCGTGTCCCGACAGCGCTGCCGTGAATATCCAGTGTGGCAAGCTCATCACGATGATACTGGCTGACGGCACGACGAACACGCTCAGCGACGGTATCAACGGCACCGACGACGAGACGACCGACTCGCATAAGGCTCCGCTAGTCATCAACGGCCACTCCGAATGGTCGGGCTCGGGCAGTCTTACTTTAAACGGCAACGTCCGCCATGGTTTCTTTGCCGATGAGTATGTGCTGTTGCAGAGCGGTCTTGGCTCCATCACGGTGGAAAATGCCGTGGCCGACGGTTTCCATGTCAACGAGTTCTTTCGTATGCAGGGAGGCACCGTCAGCATCACCGCTTCGGGCGACGGCCTCGACGTGGGTGCAAAGACAAGCAGCACGGAGACCGACAACGGCCGCATCGTCATGGAAGGTGGCTCGCTCGCTGTCAGCACCTCGGGCATCGACGTGAAGGGTATGAAGAGCGATGCCCGCATCATCATTGCCGGCGGAACGGTCAGCGTCACGGCAACGGGCGATGGCAGCAAGGGTATCTCTTCGTCGGAGCTCATCAATGTGACGGGTGGTAAGACGACGGTCGTCACCACTGGCAATATCGCAACGATCTTGAACGACGAGAAGAAGCCGCACGGGGTGAAGGCTACGGGCGACATCACACTCTCGGGAGGCGAGATCTATGTGGCAGCAGGAGCCGATGGCGGCAAGGCTTTCGACAGCGATACCTATATCTTTACGAATGGTGCCACGGTGATGGGCATCGGTGGCAAGGCCTCGACACCGTCGACGCTCTCGACGAGCAGCTTCAATAAGTATAAGGATATCAATGTGGCGGCAGGCTCGACCGTCAGCTACGACGGTGTGTCGTTCACCGTTCCTGCCATCTACAGCAATAGCTCGGCGAAGATCCTCGTCTCAAAATAAGTTCTTTCGTTTCACACAGAAATCACGGAAACACACAGAAAGGCTAATGTGCTAAGCCACATGTTTCTGTGTATTTCCGTGATTTCTGTGTGACAACAAAAACTACTTCACGTATTTCTTGCCGTTCTGGATATAGATGCCACGTTCGGGGATAGCTTGGAGCTCGCGGCCCTGCAGGTCGTAGCATTTGTTGTTCTGAATCTTGTTGGCAACAGCAGTGTCAATGCCGTCGGGGTCGCCCTGCAGCGAGTAAACGAACGTTACATGCACCTTTGCACAGGCTACCTCGTTATAGCCGCTGCCGAAAGTCTTCTTCGTGCAGGCGAAGAGCTGGAACGAAGCCTTGCACTGACCCTCGACATATTCAAAGTTCTCGTTGGTTGCGGGGAACCACTCCGTCTGGAAATCACTCGATCCGTAAGCGGCAGGGCCGTTGTTGTAGGTGCCTACACCTTGGTTGAACATCATGCAGTTGGCAGGGAAACAGCACTGGATGGAAGAGTTGTCGGGAATCTCCTCGATGACGCACTGCACCTTTGCCAACACTTTGTCGTCGGTAGCATTGCTCTTCACGAATAGGCCCGTGCGCACCAATACGCCACCCCAGTCGTCGGTCTCTGCTTCGTCGCAGACCAACTCTGTGCCATCGGCAAGGATGTTGCCGTCTTTGTCCATAAACTGGAATGTCTCGTCTACCTGGGCAAACGTGCTGGAAGCACCTGCTGCAAACATCATCATTACAAGCGTAAATAATTTCTTCATAAATGCGATTTTGTTTAAAAATGATTGTTGAATAATGTATTTCTTAATAAATCGGTGCAAAGTTAGACGTTTTTCATGAAACTTGCAAAGAAATTCACAAAAATATTTTTCCGTTATCGATATTCTTTGTAATTTTGCAACCACTAAGACGTTTTATTAATCAATAAGGAATTATGAAAAAGTTATTACTTTTAGTTACGGCATTCGCCCTCTCCTTGGGCAGCGCATGCGCTCAGAATGCCAAGTTGCAAACTTTAATGCCCACACAACAGCTGGTTCAGAAGAACCTTAATGGTGCATCTGCCCGTAAAGCTCTCGGGCAGAAAAAAGTGGAATTAGGTGAGAACCAGCTTCTGATGGGGGCCTACCTGACCGACGAAGTAGCCGAAGCTGACGCTGGTGTCGGACTGACTAGCTTTCCCGGAACTGTCAGCATCGCTCAGTTCCTGCCTGTTGAAGCCATCCAGGTGTACGAAGGAGGTTCGGTAGTCAAGGTGCGTGTCGGGCTGGCCAATGCTGCCTCCATCTCGCGAGTCTTCATGAATACCATCGACTCAGAGGGTAACATCTCAGCCACTCCCCTCTTCGAGGAGGTTGTAAAGTCTAACCAAGCAGGATGGAGCGAGTTTGAACTCACCAATCCCGCTACACTTGATTTTACAGGTTTGTATGGTATCTTGCTTGGCTTCGACTACGTCCAGACCAGTGACGCACAGTCGTATGGAAGCTATCCTATCTCCTCGGTTGAGGCATCACCGGGTTACCCCGTCTACGCATACGGCAACTTCGGCAGCGGTTTGGCATGGTATGATATAGGTCTGCAGAACCTCAGTATTCAAGCTTTTGTCGAGAATGAGAACTTCGAGAAGGTGAACATTATGCTCAATTCTTTCACCCTTGACAAGAAGTATTATCAGGCTGGCGGTAAGGCCAACTATTCTATGGACCTGTTCAACTTCGGTACTGGGAAGTCAGAGAGCTACAAGGTTGAAATTGCTCTTGATGGCAACCTCGTAGACAATGTGGAGGGAACAGAGATATCCTCGATGGAAACAAAGCAGGTTTCTAACGAGATAGCCCTGCCTGAAGACCTGGCTTTAGGTATGCATACGCTGACGGCCAAAGTCGTGGAAGTAAATGGTGAAGCTATCGCAGAACCTCAGACCTCTGAGGCCTCATTCTTTGCTTACGAAGAGTCTAAGCCCCGCCAGAAGAACCTTATCGAGCAGTTTACATCTCAGAACTGCACCTTCTGCCCGCGTGGCATTACCCTCTTCTCCGACCTCATGGAGCAGCGCGACGACATCGCATGGGTGTCTGTTCATGGATATATGAATGGCAATGATTCCTTCACCACTGAAGAGAGTCAGGCTATCATCAACTACTGTGGCGTTAAGGCCTATCCTTCTGCAACGTATAACCGTTCGTTCGTTCCCGATCTGGCTGAAGCCAACGAGATTGCCTATGGCCTGGGCTATAACATGAACTATCGTACTCAGATTGTCGCTATGCTCAGTGAGGTAATCGACGAGACAGCAACAGCTCCCTCGTTCGTAACGCTGAACATTGCTCAGGAGTATAATCCGACCACACGTAGGCTCGTTGCTACCGTTGATGGTGAGGGCGTTTCCAACGCTGCCAATGTTCTTAACGGTCAGGGTCTCTTCGTCTACATCACTGAGAATGGTGTCGTAGCTCGTCAGCTCAACGAAGGCAAATGGGTGAACAACTTCACTCATCACTATGCTCTGCGAAAAGTGCTCACCAACGTCACTGGCGACAACATCGAGTGGGACGGCGACAACTTCTCACAGCAGTATACCTACGATGTGCCGGAGTCGTATGTTGCCGAAAATCTGCAGATTGTGGCCTTCGTGGCTCCTATCGTCAATGCGGAAACTCCCGATCTGATGAATATGGCTGTCAACAACTGTGAGACGGCTAATGTTGAAACCTCTACTACAGGTATTACCTATCAGTCTTCAGATGCTACAGAGACCGTCAGCTACAACCTCAACGGCGTTCAGCTCGCTGCCCCGCAGCAGGGTGTGAACATCGTCCGAATGGCCAACGGTCAGGTCAAGAAAGTAGTGATCAAGTAAGCACTGAGCGTGTTCGCTCATGCTTGAACGAGCCAAGAGTGCCAGTCCTTGAGGCGACTGGCACTCTTTTTTTATTTCAATCTGCCGCTCATCAGAATGTAAGAGATCATCAATCGCGATACTACATTAATAAAGTAGTCGCACTACATTAATAATGTAGTCACACTACATTAATAAGGTAGTCTCACTACATTATTAATGTAGGGTCGGGATATGCGGCAAATTGCAGCCTCACTTGCGGCAGATTGCAATCCGATTTGCGGCAGATTGCATTCGCAAATGTGCTGTAAAGCATGGGTCAGTGTGTCGCTACGCCCGCTTCTGCGCGATAAAAAACCACTTGTTTCTTTGTCAGTATCAAAAAAAGTAGTACCTTTGCAAGCGAAAGTATTATAATGTATTACAGCTATGGCAACAACAATCACACGACGCCCTGCATCCTTCCGCCTTCGCACCGACCTGCTGGAAGGCCTCAAGCGCAATGCTGCACGCGAGAACCGCACACTCAACAACTACGTGGAGAGCGTGTTGCTCGACATTGTATATAACGAACCCAACGAGGAAACCAAGGCCGCTATCGAGGAGGCAATTAACCGAAAGGCCTATCCTGATAATGAATTGTATAGTAGTGCAGATGAATTGTTTGAGGCTCTGAATGCAGAAACGGACGCAAAATGAAAAAGATATTCCCTTCGAGTCAATATAAGAAAGACTATAAGCGTTACCGTCATCAGCCACAAAAGCTGAATGAGCTAAAGGTGGTCATTGATATGTTGGCTAATGACATACCCATACCTCCTAAATACAACCCCCATATTCTGCATGGTGACTACAAGGGGTGTATGGAGTGTCATATCCAAGGCGACTTCCTGTTGATATGGATTGACGAGGTGAACAATATTGTCGAGTTGGTTCGTATGGGCACTCACTCTGAACTTTTTGGTAAATAGCACATTACTTATGGCAACGAAAGATAAGACACTGACCCCCATGATGCAGCAGTTCTTCTCGCTCAAGGAGAAGCACCCCGACGCACTGCTGCTGTTCCGCTGTGGCGACTTCTACGAGACTTACTGTGACGATGCCGTCGATGCCAGCCGTATCCTGGGCATCACGCTCACTCACCGCAACAACGGAGCCGGCGCAAAAGGGAAGGACGAGATGGCGGGATTCCCCCACCATGCCCTCGACACTTACCTGCCCAAGCTGATCCGGGCCGGGCGGCGCGTGGCTATCTGCGACCAGCTGGAAGACCCGAAGCTGACGAAGAAGCTCGTCAAGCGCGGTATCACCGAACTGGTGACGCCCGGTGTGGCCATGGGCGACAATGTCTTGAACTATAAGGAGAACAACTTCCTGGCTGCCGTCAACTTCGGCAAGGCTGCCTGTGGTGTGGCCTTCCTCGACATCTCTACGGGAGAGTTCCTCACGGGTCAGGGCACCTACGACTATGTGGAAAAGCTGCTCACCAACTTCCAGCCGAAAGAGATACTCTACGAACGGGGCAAGCGCGAACTGCTCGAACGGCAGTTCGGCGACAAGTCCTTCAGCTATGCCCTCGACGACTGGGTGTTCACCGAGCAGACAGCCATGCAGAAGCTGAAAGCCCACTTCCGCGTGAAGTCGTTGAAGGGCTTCGGTGTTGACCATCTGCACAGCGGTATCATCGCCGCCGGAGCTATCCTGCAATATCTGGAAATAACACAGCATACGCAGATAGGCCATATCACGTCGCTCCGCAGGATAGAGGAGGAGCGGTATGTGCGGTTGGACAAGTTTACCGTGCGGTCGCTCGAATTGCTTTACCCGATGCAGGAGGGCGGACGGTCGTTGCTCGACGTGCTCGACCGCACTGTATCTCCGATGGGGGCGCGAATGCTCAAACGGTGGATCGTCTTCCCCCTGAATGAGCAGAAGGCCATCAACCAGCGGTTGGATATGGCGGAGTGCTTCTTCCGCGAACCTGACTTCCGCGAACTGGTCGACGCGCAGTTTGCATTGATGGGCGATCTGGAGCGTATCATTTCCAAAGTGGCGGTAGGGCGTGCCAACCCTCGCGAGGTGAACCAGCTGAAGACGGCGCTTCTGGCGTTGAAGCCTGTCAAGGAGGCATGTCTTGAGAGTGGCAACGAGGCCATCCGCATGATAGGGCAGCAGCTGGAACTGTGTGAGGAGATGCGCGACCGCATTGCCCGCGAGGTGACCGACGATCCGCCCTTGCTGGTCAACAAGGGCGGTGTCATCCGCAATGGAGTCAGTGCCGAACTCGACGAGCTCCGACAGATTGCCTATAGCGGTAAGGACTACCTGCTGCAGATACAGGAGCGCGAGGCCCGGCAGACGGGCATCAGCTCGCTGAAGATAGGCTACAACAACGTTTTCGGCTACTATCTCGAAGTGCGTAACACCTACAAAGACCACGTGCCCGCCGAATGGGTGCGCAAGCAGACGCTGGCACAGGCCGAGCGCTATATCACGCAGGAGCTGAAGGAATACGAAGAGAAAATCCTTGGCGCCGAAGACAAGATACTGTCGTTGGAAACGCGTCTGTTCAACCAGCTCGTGGCCGACCTGCAAGGCATCATTACCGCCGTGCAGCAGGATGCTACGCTCATTGCTGAGATGGACTGCCTGCTCTCGTTTGCCAAGACGGCCGAGGAACACAAATATGTGCGGCCCGTCATCGACGACAGCGACACGATTGATATCCGTCAAGGCCGCCACCCCGTGATAGAGGTGCAGCTGCCCTTAGGCGAGCAATACGTGCCGAACGACATCCTGCTCGACACCACACGCCAGCAAATCATGATGATAACGGGTCCGAACATGGCCGGTAAGTCGGCCTTGCTCCGACAGACGGCGCTCATCGTGCTGATGGCGCAGATAGGCAGCTTCGTGCCGGCTGAGAGTGCACGCATCGGCATGGTGGACAAGATCTTCACCCGTGTGGGAGCCAGCGACAACATATCCCTTGGCGAGTCGACCTTCATGGTGGAGATGACGGAGGCTTCTAATATATTAAATAATGTAACGCCACGGTCGCTCGTCCTCTTCGATGAGCTCGGACGTGGCACGTCGACCTACGACGGCATCTCCATTGCCTGGGCTATCGTCGAATATCTGCATGAGCATCCTAAGGCTCGAGCCCGCACACTTTTCGCCACCCATTACCACGAACTGAACGAGATGGAGAAGAGTTTCAACCGCATCAAGAACTACAACGTCAGCGTGCGTGAGGCCGACGGCCGGGTCATCTTCATGCGCAAGCTTGTCCGCGGCGGGTCGGAACATTCCTTCGGTATCCATGTGGCGCAGATAGCGGGCATGCCCAAGAGCATCGTCAAGCGGGCTGAAGAGATATTGCATCAGCTGGAGGGCGCTCATCCACAGTCGCAAGTGAAGGGAAAGGGTGCCGATAGCCCCGAAGCGCAGAATACCCCCACGGGTGATACGAATCTACCGTCTTTAGGTGGGGTAGGGGGCGGTCTTACCCGTGAAGGCATGCAGCTCTCCTTCTTCCAGCTCGACGACCCCGTGCTCTGTCAGGTGCGCGACGAGATACTCGGTCTGGACATCAACAATCTCACGCCTATGGAGGCTCTCAATAAACTCTTCGAAATCAAGAAGATTGTGGCAGGAAAGTCATAAAAGGCGAATAATAAAAGTTATATTTGGTTAAACAGTCATAAATCACACGACCGCAACTCCTTCAGAGTTCGGCAGTTCGCAAATAATAAGTACCTTTGCAGTCCGATTACGAGGGGGTATGCTTAGAGCCCCCGTGGACATCGTGTAAATAGCTGTGGCTTTGGCCGGCCAGGGCGGTTTGTGAATCGTTGTCCAAGCAAATCAATTTAATAAACGTTTTTTAGTAGTAACAATTTAATTTAGAAATGAACACTTTAAGTTACAAGACCATTTCCGTCAACAAGGAAACAGCACAGAAGGAGTGGGTCGTTGTCGACGCTACCGATCAGGTGGTGGGACGTCTCGCCTCTAAAGTGGCTAAGCTCATCCGCGGAAAGTACAAGCCCACATTCACCCCGCACGTTGACTGTGGCGACAATGTTATCATTATCAACGCCAAGAAGGCATACTTCACGGGTAAGAAAGAGACCGACAAGCTCTACACCCGCTATACTGGCTATCCTGGTGGACAGCGTTTCAACACTCCGGCACAGCTGCGCCAGCACCCCTACGGCATGGAGCGTATCCTCCGTCACGCCGTGAAGGGCATGCTGCCCAAAGGCCCCTTAGGTCGCAAGCTGCTGAGCAACCTCTATGTTTACGACGGCACAGAGCATCCGCACGAGGCTCAGAAGCCCAAGGCAATCGATATTAACCAGTATAAATAAATAGAAGTAAGATATGGAAATGATTAATGCAGTTGGTCGTCGTAAGAGTGCCGTTGCACGTGTCTACGTCACCGAAGGAACAGGCAAGATTACAATCAACAAGAAGGACCTGACCGAATACTTCCCCTCTGCCATCCTGCAGTATGTGGTGAAACAGCCGCTGGAACTGCTCGAGGTCGCTGAGAAGTACGACATCAAGGCTAACCTCGACGGAGGTGGCTTCACTGGTCAGAGCCAGGCTCTGCGTCTGGGCATCGCCCGCGCTCTGGTGAAGATCAATGCCGAAGATAAGAAGAACCTGAAGAACCACGGTTTCCTCACACGCGACAGCCGCGAGGTAGAGCGCAAGAAGCCGGGTCAGCCGAAGGCTCGCCGTCGCTTCCAGTTCAGTAAGCGTTAAAATAATACTGAGCATCGTTTAGCATCTAAACCGCTGAGACTTGTATTCTCAATTGTCAATTCTCAATTGTCAATTGTCAATGATCAATTACCCAGTGGCTGATTCTAACAAGAATTAAAAAGAAAGTAAACAACCCATTAAAAAGCATTTAACAAAAATGGCAAGAACAAATTTTGATATGTTGCTGCAGGCTGGCTGTCACTTCGGCCACCTCAAGCGCAAGTGGAACCCCGCCATGGCCCCCTATATCTTCATGGAGCGCAATGGCATTCATATCGTAGACCTGCACAAGACGGTGGCCAAGATTGACGAGGCCGCTGAAGCCCTGAAGCAGATCGCAAAGTCGGGAAAGAAGATTCTCTTCGTTGCTACTAAAAAACAGGCCAAGGACATCGTCGCCGAGAAGGCAACGTCTGTCAACATGCCGTATGTCAACGAGCGCTGGCCCGGTGGCATGCTCACCAACTTCCCCACTATCCGCAAGGCTGTCAAGAAGATGACCACCATCGACAAGATGATGACCGACGGTACCTACAGCAACCTCTCAAAGCGCGAAATCCTGCAGATCAGCCGCCAGCGTGCCAAGCTGGAGAAGAACCTCGGTTCTATCGCTGACCTGACACGTCTGCCCAGCGCCCTGTTCGTGGTCGACGTGATGAAGGAGAACATCGCCGTGCGCGAGGCTAACCGCCTTGGTATCCCCGTGTTCGCCATCGTCGATACCAACAGCGATCCCAACGACATCGACTTCATCATTCCTGCCAACGACGATGCCAAGGACTCTATCGAGGTCATCCTGAACGCTTGCTGCCAGGCTATCGCCGAGGGTCTCGAGGAGCGCAAGGCTGAGAAGGCCGACGAGAAGGCTGCCAAGGAACAGGCCGAAGAGGCTGAAGAGGCTCGCCCCCGTGCACGTCGTGCCCGCAAGGAAGAGGCTCCCGCTGAGGCTCCCGCCGCTGAGGAAGCTCCCGCTGCAGAAGAGGCTCCTGCCGCTGAGTAATTTTTTAATATATCGTAAATCGTAAATTTCCAAATCGTAAATAGTATTATGGCTTACAAACCAAATATGGAAGACATCAAGAAGCTCCGCACCATGACAGGTGCTGGCCTGGCCGACGTGAAGAAAGCGCTGACCGAGGCTGAGGGAGACTTCAACCAGGCTAAGGACCTGCTCCGCGAGCGCGGACTGGCTATTGCCGCTAAGCGTTCCGACCGTGAGACTTCGAACGGTTGCGTACTCGTCAAGGCCGTCGACGGCTTCGCCGCTATGATTGCCCTGAAGTGCGAGACCGACTTCGTTGCCAACGGTGCCGACTTCATCGCCCTGACACAGAGCATCCTCGATGCCGCCATCGCCAACAAGTGTGCCGACCTCGAGCAGGTGAAGGAGCTCACGCTGGCCGACGGTCAGAAGGTGCAGGACGCTGTGACACAGCGTTCGGGTATCACTGGCGAGAAGATGGAGCTGGACGGCTATCTGACGCTCTCTGGCGACAACATCGAGGTCTACGACCACATGGGCAAGCACATGCTCTGCACCATGGTACAGACCAACAAGCTCGCTCAGGAAGCAGGTCACAAGCTGGCTATGCAGGTGGCTGCCATGAAGCCCGTTGCACTCAACGCTGAGAGCATGCCGCAGAGCATCCTCGACGAGGAGTACAAGACGGCTGTCGAGAAGACCAAGCTCGAGCAGATTGAGAAGTATGTCGACTCTGTGCTCAAGAAGGCTGGCATCAACCCCAACCTCGTAGACAGCGAAGACCATATCGAGAGCAACATGAAGAAGGGATGGCTCACTCAGGAAGAGGCCGACAAGGCTCGCGAACTGAAGGAGAAGGCTGCTGCCGAGAAGGCTGCCAACATGCCTGCTCAGATGATCGAGAACATCGCCAAGGGCCGCGTGCAGAAGTTCCTCAAGGACAACTGCCTCGTCGACCAGGAGTTCCAGTTCGGCGACGGCGACAAGGAGACCGTCAGCGCATGGCTCGCCCGTCAGGACAAGGAGCTTTGCATCTGCGACTTCAAGCGCTTCACGCTCGTAGCTGAGTAAAACCTCTCAACATAACAATAGGGAAGTCGGTCTCATATAGGCCGACTTCCTTTTTTATCGACAGGAGAACACCGAGAAAGGACCCATTATTCTCACCGTTGGTCCTAATCCGGCGGACACCTAACGTATAGTTGGCCGAACAAGAGTCTACAACGCTTTCGGGGCAGGAGTCAGATTCACACCTGTCAACTATAAGCTCAATGGTGTTGACATCACCAATCCGTCGGGCGCTGCCATCAACAACCAGGGTAAGCGGGCATACGTCGTAGCGGTTGAAGGCACGGAGAACACGCTGCGCGACGGCTCTTCCTATACCATGGTCGGCGATGAAGACCAGAAAGGGGCGTTCTTCAGCGAGGGCAAACTGGCCTTCAGCGGCTCGGGTAAGCTCAATGTCTATGCACAGGGAAAGAATGGTATCGTCAGCGACGACTATATCCTTGTCCGCCCCAACACCAACATCTACATCAACTCGTCGGCCTCTAATGGCATGAAGAGCAACGATGGCATCTTCATCCGCGGTGGTGTGCTCAACATCGAGGTGTCGGGCAATGCCGAGAAAGGCATCAATACCGAGGGGAATATCACGGTAGACGGTGGTCGCACCACCATCATCACCACGGGAACGACCGAATACGACAGCGACGACAACGAGTATAAGGGGTGTGCGGCGATGAAGGCCGACAGCGCCGTGACCATCAACAACGGCGAGGTGCTGCTCAAAAGCACCGGCAATGGCGGTAAGGGACTGAAGGCCGGCACCACGTTCACCATGAACGGCGGAACGCTTAAAGCCATCGCCACGGGCAAGAACAGCAACAGCGTGTCGGCGAAGGCCGTCAAGGCGGCTGGCGACATCGTCGTCAACGACGGCAACATCATGGCGCGCTCTGCCTGCCATGAGGGTATGGAGAGCAAGGGCAAGATGACCATCAACGGTGGCTCCATCGGCATCTACTCCTACGACGACGGCATGGGCGGCATGGGCGGCATGGGTGGTGGCGGCCGATGGTAGACATCTTGCGGCGGAGCCTCATTGAATCCTCATATAAAAACGATGCGCTGCAACTCTTCGCGAGCTGCAGCGCATCAACTATGTTTAACTAAAAATCCTTTTCGAATCAAATGGGAACCTCACGGTCACCATTGTCATCCTTTCAACAATCATGAAAAATTTACCTAAAGTAAATAACTAAAAACCTAAATCTATTACTACTAACCTAAACAATCTATTAACCTTTTGACGGTGCAAAGGTACGGCGATTTTTCGAACTGGCAATACATTTTGATAGTTTTCTTTATTGAAATGTCCTTTTCTTGACCTATGTCAAGATGCTGTGTGCGAAAACAGACATTTTTCGCTTACATTTTGTTATTCCTGATAACACCGCTGGCTTATTATGTTATTGGCGGAATCTAGCAGAAAAAGTTGTGTATTTTGGCGAAAAGCAGTATCTTTGCCGACGGATATCTATATCCACGACCTTTTCAACGTCGAAACCATGAGCAACGAAAGAAGACATATCACGCCGACACACCGCATCGGCCGCCACATCGCGGCTGTTGCCATCACCCTCAT
The DNA here is from genome assembly GCA_946624005.1 of uncultured Prevotella sp. Classification (GTDB taxonomy): domain Bacteria; phylum Bacteroidota; class Bacteroidia; order Bacteroidales; family Bacteroidaceae; genus Prevotella. The sequence continues at coordinate 13,115 of CAMORS010000067.1, forward strand.
AGCCCTGACGGCCTGCCACTATCTTCCCCCCTTCGGGGGGATAAGAGGGGGGCTTTCGGGGAGGCTGGGTGGGATCGACACCCTCATCAACTCCCGCCCTGACTCTGCCCTGACCCTCCTCAACAGCATTGCCCGCGACACCGCAGAGATGTCGCGGCGCGACCTCATGCGCTACTACCTCCTGCGCACCAACGCCGAGAACAAGTGCGACACCGTCCTCACCGCCCGCCACGCCGCCCTGCCCGCAACCCTCTCAGGAAGCTTTACACTGATCTTGTCGGACGACACCTACATGTACATCGGCACGATTGGCTTGGAATGAATCACGATTTGTTAATAATCTCTAAAAGGTGGCCGCTTCATGCAATATTCCAGCGGCCGACCCGTTTCTATAATGAATGGTTACAATTATTATTTGTTGAATCCTTATGAATATATCAGGCATGAAAAAGAAAAGGACTTTTATTCTACCATTGTTGTTGTCGGTCATGGCAATGTGCATGACAGGTTGTTCGAACGATGACGAAGTTACACCTCAGCCAGAACCAGATGCAATTAAAGCGATGCAACTGGTAAGGTTCAACAAGTCGGAGAGCAAGGCTGTCATTTCTTCGAAGAAAGACTATCTGCGCTATTTCCGGGCAGGCGGACAGGAGCGTATCGGGTACGAATGTCTGCCCGACGGTCAGCTCCTTTTGAAGCATTCGAATGTCCTGTTTGCTTGCAGTCCTGATGATATCAATCCCTCTGTGGTGATGGAAAGCAACAAGATACAATTGATGGAAAGCCAAACCATTGACCAGGGAGGCGACATCGGTATCTACGATTTGGAATATGTGCTCTCTCCTTTTACATCAGACAGGTACATGCTGTGTTTCAAGAGTCAGCAACTGAAAGCTGAGTCAGAATTTACAGTGACACTCGACTTCGCCGTGGGAAATAAGGATGAGGCAAGTCTCGAATACAAGTTCATGGATAGTGACTTCAGGAATCCCGATTACTCCTGTATCCCAAGCGGACAATATACTGTGGTGACGACAACCAACAGTCCGTGGGATGTGGATGGCTGTGTGGCCACAAAAATCGAAAAGGCTCCTGCTGAGGCTGCGGATTCCGTCTGGCCATGTAAGGATGAGTTCCTGTATCTCCCGAAAGAAGCCGTGTTGGCAGACATCAACCGTTTTCCCGACGGGGAATACAAGGATGGGATCCGTATGGACGTTCTTGTAGGGCCGTGCCAGTTGGGAAAGGTGGATACTGATTTCCATTGGGTGACGCCGAACATGGAGTTTGAGATTGACCCTCCAGCCAGCGTGAGTCTTGCGCGCGACTCCATTGTGGGAAAGTGGAAGGAAGTAAGGAACAGCTACCAAGAGATACCCGACAGTAAGGGTAGAGTTATGGAGTTTTTCGAGGACGGACGCGTGGTCATCACCTATCCGAACTACCGCGAGGCGGATGAAGAGCCTCATGAGGTTACGATAGAGTCGGCATACGAGTTCGAGGACGACTGGCAATGGTATTTCGGAGAGAGCAAGGTTCTGGGCGGCCATCTGTCTTATTGTTACTGGTCCTACGACACCCCGGACCGCTATTCCTGTGTGTTCCAGGATGGGCAGATGCGACTTTGCATTGATGACGGTGCCTATTACTGTATAGACCCGACGATTATCTATAAAAGAATCACGAAATAATATATAAAAAATGAAAAGATTTAGATTTTGCATAATAATGACGGCATTATTGCCATTGGCAATCAACGCCAAAACAACCAAATGGAGCGGCGAAACTTTGTTTGATTTTGACAAAACCATCCCATCCTATATCAATCTTACAGAGAATAGAGATTACAAATTGTCAAAATACGGCACAATTGACAAGTTTTGGTAACAACATTCAGATTGGACGGAATGTTACAACATCAAAGGAAGATGGGCCTGTTATCGTAGATAGTAACAAAACCGTAGTTTCGTATTCTTGTGAAGTGTTGATCAAGAATGACCTTGAAGTAAAGAAGGGAGCAGAACTTTGTAT
>CAMORS010000068.1 GCA_946624005.1 uncultured Prevotella sp.
GGTTGGCCTCTTTGTTCATGTTGACGCCTGAAGTCCAGCCGAGCGGCACGCGCACAAGCACGGAGCGGTTGCGGTCGCCCCAACATACGTTGGTGGGAGCTTCCTGATGAGGTACGAGGCGGAAGTAGCTGGTGGGGTTCTTGTTGCCGAAGGCTGTGATGCTCTGGGCCAGATCCATCATGCCGGCTATCATGCGACGTGCATCGTCGCTGAGCTTACCTTCGTGCAGCATCATGTTGCGTCCGTCCTTCATCATGCGCATGTGGATGTGCAGTCCGCTGCCAGCCTTACCGGTGGTGATTTTCGGTGCGAAGGTGACGTTGTAGCCCCACTCGTAGGCGAGGTTGCGGATGACCCACTTGGCAAGCATCAGCTGGTCGGCGGCATCCTCTACGCGCACGGGCAGGAACTCTATCTCGTTCTGTTCGTAGACCAGTCCGTCTTGCTTGAAGTTGCCCACCTCAGAGTGGCCGTATTTGATTTGTCCGCCTGTCTGTGCGATGTAGTGCATGCAGCGCTGGCGGAACTCGTTGGTCTTGGCATAGGGAGCCGACTCGTGGTAGCCGTGCTGGTCGATGGCGGGGAACACCTCTTCGTCGTCGCTGATGACGTAGTATTCAAGTTCGCCCATGGCGTGGAACTCCATGCCAGTCACTTCGGTGAAGGCCCGTGATGCCTTGCGCAGCGTGTTCTCAGGCGATGAGGCCAGCGGCTGTCCGTCTTTATCGAAGAAGGAGCAGAGCATGCAGAGCGTCGGTATCTCGGCAAAGGGATCGACGAAGGCGGTGCAGTAGCGTGGCAACACATACAGGTCGCTGCTTCCAGCCTGAATGAAGCTGAAGAGGCTTGAGCCGTCGACGCGCTCGCCGCAGGTTAGGATGGTGTCGAGGTATTCGAGGTTGGTGATGACGAAGTTGAGCGTCTTCAGCTTGCCGTCGCCTCCAGGATACATGAAGTTGACCATCTGGATGTCGTTCTCCTGGATGAATCGGATGATGTCGGCCTTAGTGAATTGCTTCGGGTCTTTCTTGAGGAATGCCACCACGGGGTTGGCATTCATGGCCAGCTGCGGGTTGAGCTGTGCCGTTTGTTCTTGATTGTTCATGGTAAAATAAATAAGTTTGATATTTTTTTGATGGTTTAGAATATTCTTCGCGATATGCGCAGGTTCACCACGGGGAAGACGGTGACGCCCTTGATGAGGTTGATGTAGTCGCCTACAGTTCCCTTGACATGCTGCTTGGTCAGGTCGGTTCCATAGCAGTCTACTTCAGGTGCACCTCCCCAGAAGAGCAGACCGCATTCGAGCATGAAGCCGTAGCGTCGTCCGGCTTTCGGTGTGGCGTCGCCATAGCCGAAGCCGAGGTAGGGTTTGAAGCGGTTCGTGTAGGCATTAGCCTTCACCATGTTGTCTTTGTCGGGTGTGAGGAAATAGTCGCCCAGCTGGAATCCCATGTGTCCGTAGCGTTGGCTGACATTATAGAACTGGTCGCGCAGGCCTTCGGGCATGAGCACGTTTGCTCCGTTGCGCTGGAAGAGCACCACGTCGTGGAACGGGTTCAGCGGGTCGTTGTAGGCAGCTTCCACCTTGTCGTAGATGTTGTTGTACATGTTGACGGCGGTGAGCGTAGCCACGTCTTTTGCCGAGTTGTAGGCTTTGGCGATGCGTGAGGCTCCGATGTAGAAACCCCCGGTGAAGTGCCACCGCTTGTTCTGGAAGGGGAACACATCGACGAGCAGCTTGGCGTTGTTGTAGGTGGGCTCGCCGATCATCTCTACGTTGCGCGACATCTCGATGCCCGTCACCTGATGGACGATGTCGGCGAGTTCGGTGAATTTTGAGTCGGTCATCACCGTCTTGTTGCCCGTTGTGCCGTTGTTCTCCTGCTGTTCGGAGACTACGTTGAAGTGCATCTTGTGCTTGATGGCGGGCATGAACGAGTAGCCTGCGCGCACCTGGACATAGTCGCCGATGGGCATTGCCAGGTCGATGCCGATGCCGTTGGTTCCTACGGAGAGGGCTCCGTAGAGATGGTTGAGCATGTTGTTGTCTTGCTTCTCAGTGGTGCTGAGAGCTGTAGCGTTGCCTTCTGTCGTCGGTGCTTGCTGCGCACAGGCAAAGGCGGGAGCCATACCGACGAGAGCCGTAAGGGCTATGTGGCGAAAGAGATGGTTCATGGTTGATGCTTTTTATTTATTATTTGAACGTTCGGATTGCAAATCCGCCCGAGCACTTTTGATTTTGAGCGTTCGGATTGCAAATCCAACCGAGCGTTATTTGTCCAGACTTTCGTATTTGGAGTGCTGACTCTTGTATTCGGGCACTATCTGCTTCATGCGGCGCACGGTCTCCATGTCGTCGTAGAGATAGCTCTGCTCTACCAGTTCGTTAATCTCCTGGCGAGCCTGGTCGTAGTCGTACTCTCTTACCTGGGCTATCTTAATCTTGTCGTTGAAGGTCGGTTTGGTCAGCTCCTGGTCGTTGAGTACTTCCTCGTAGAGTTTCTCGCCGTCGCGCAGGCCGGTATACTTGATCTCTACGTCCTTGGCACCGCTCAGGCGTATCATCCTTTCGGCCAGCTCGGCTATCTTCACGGGCTGCCCCATGTCGAAGACGAATATCTCGCCGCCCTTGCCCATCGTGCCGGCTTCCAGCACCAGCTTGCAGGCCTCGGGGATGAGCATGAAGAAACGGATGATGTCGGGGTGGGTCACGGTGACGGGGCCTCCCTTCTTGATCTGCTCTTTGAAGAGCGGTATGACGCTGCCGTTGGAGCCCAGCACATTGCCGAAACGGGTTGTGACAAACTGCGTGACGCCCTTCACCTTTCCGTCCTTGATGGCTTTGTCGAGCGACTGCACGTAGATTTCGCAGATACGCTTCGAGCATCCCATGACGTTGGTGGGGTTGACAGCCTTGTCGGTGGAGATCATGACAAACTTCTTCACACCATATTTCACGGCGAGGTCGGCTATCACGCGCGTACCATCGATATTGTTCTGAACGGCTTCGCTGGGGTTGTCTTCCATCATCGGCACATGCTTGTAGGCGGCGGCATGGAAGACGTAGTCGGGCTTGTAGGCGCGGAAGAGGCTCTCCATGCGACGGTGCTTGGTGATGCTCGTGACGATGCCTTCGGCCTTGACACCAGGGAAGTCGCGTGCCATCATCAGTCGGATGTCGTGCTGCGGTGTCTCCGCCTCGTCGATGAGGATCATCCGCTCTGGGTCGTACTTCGCTATCTGGCGCACCATCTCCGAACCGATGGAGCCGGCCGAACCGGTGATGAGGATACGGCGGCCGCGGAGCATGTTGCCCACAGCCTCCATGTCCACCTGTATCTCTTCGCGCGGCAGCAGGTCTTCTATCTGCACCTCGCGCAGCTGCGATGCCATGATGTCGCTCTTGCCGTCCCACTTCTGTGCCAGGTTGATGGTATAGACGGCGATGCCTGCCTTGAGCAGACGGTCGCTCATGGCGGGATTGTTGGCGAAGTCTTTGTTCTTCATGGGCGATACGAGGAGCGTCTGCACGCCCTTCCGCTTCATTTGTTCCACCAGCTGGTCGTCGTTCTGATAGACGTTGACACCCATGAGCAGGTGGCCCATCATCTCGTTGTCGTCGCTGACGAAGCCTTTCAGCTCGAAGCGCAGCGGCTGTTCTATCTTGATGCTCTTGGCCAGCATCAGTCCGCCCTCCTTGACACCGTAGATGAAGACGCCCTTGGTGTCTTTGTCACGCAAGATGAGGTCGTGGATATACTTCACCATGATGCGCATGGCGCACATGCCGATGGTGGCCAGTATGAAGGTGAATCCCAGCTCCTTGACGCGCACGGGCACCATCCACGAGAACCATGTGTCGGCGCTGAAGAAGAGGCGCAGGGCCGCGATGACTACGAAGGCCATCATGTTGGCACATCCCACGCGAACGAGGTCGGTGAAGGTGGAATAGCGCAGCACACCCCTGTAGGTCTTCATCAGTCGGAAGGCCACGAGGTAGAAGAGCAGGTAGAAACACAGGGTGTATATCAGTCGGGCGAAGACGTGAGCCGTCGCCGTGGCGCCTCGGTCGAGCGTATAGCATATCAGTCCTGATACGACCACGGTGAAGCAGTCGAACAAAAGTACGTACCAATAGGGCAGGGCTTTCCGCGTGAAATACCATCCACCCAACTTCTCGAGAAGTTTATTCATAACGAATTTTATTAAAAAGCGGTGCAAAGATACTTTATAAATTCTGAACGACCAAACATTCAGCATTTTTTTCAACAAATATTATCCTTTTTTTAATTCGTAGAAGACGGTTTTTTTCTGTTATTTGTTGTTAATAATTAGGTTAAACCTCTTTCTTTGCCTAAAATTATTGCTACTTTTGCAGCCCAAACACATACGCAATTTATACGCAATCAGTAATATGGAAAGATTAAAAAGGCGAATGGCCCTCGTTGCCATCGCAGCTTTGATGGCTTTGCTGCCCTCTGTCAATATGCTTGCACAGCCTGCTGAAGGTGCGAAGCCGACACCAGCAACAGATACGGCGGCTGTAGTGCAGGCAGCCGACTCGCTTCAGTCCGACTCGCTTCAGTCCGACAGTACGGAGGCTGTCGTTGACGACCTGATCGAAGAGGCTGCCGACGATGCCAGTTGGCACCAGACGCTCAAGACGAAGTTTATCGACGGCAACGCTGCCTTCATGTCGCTTGTGGCACTGGTGCTCATCTTAGGACTGACGCTCTGCATCGAGCGCATCATCTACCTGACTCTCTCTGAGGTGAATGCACGGAAACTGACGAAAGACATCGGCGACAAGGTAGCAGCAGGCGACATTGAGGGTGCCCGCGAGCTGTGCCGCAACACACGAGGCCCTGTGGCCAGTATCTGCTATCAGGCCCTGCTGCGCCAGGAGGAGCCGATGGACGAGATAGAGCGGAGCATCGTCAGCTACGGCTCGGTACAGTCGGCTCGCATGGAGCGTGGCTGCTCGTGGATATCGCTCTTCATCACGATGGCACCGGCTTTGGGATTCCTCGGCACCGTCATCGGCATGGTGATGGCTTTCGACCAGATACAGCAGGCGGGCGACATCAGTCCCACCATCGTCGCTTCGGGCATGAAGGTGGCGCTCATCACCACCATCTTCGGTATCATCGTAGCCCTGATCCTGCAGCTGTTCTACAACTTCGTGCTGACGAAGATAGAGCGTATCACCATGCAGATGGAAGAAGCCGCCGTAGAGATGCTCGACATGATAGCCGAAAGGAAAAACCGTCAATAAACCGGCAATCGTAAGTATCGCTCAGTCGTCAATCAATCGACAATCGTCAATCATCAAATAATCAATAGAATAGATGTGGTATGTTGATGTAGAACTTTGGTGTATGTACCTGCTCTTGGCAGCATCCGTCGGCGTAGCCGTATGGGCCAGCATCAGGAGTATCCGGCAGCATAGCAAGGCCGATGCCGTTCACCACTTGGTGCCGGCACGGCGGATAGCCATTGCCACATGGGTGCTGACGGCAGTGGCTGTGGTCGTTACCTTCCTGACAGGCTCCACCCAGCCTTTGGTGAGCAACGGAGCTGTCTTTGCCGATACCGGTTGGTTGCGGCTCACCGATATGTTTATCAATACAGCCCTCGTACTGGTGGTTGTGGCTGCCATCTGTGTGGCCTACAACCGTTGGCAGACGAGGTAACAAAAAATTAAGAACAATTGCTAAGAAGGAATAGAAGGCGGAGCGTACCGCAGCTGAACACGACATCAACGGCAGACATCTCGTTCATGTTGTTGATTTTCTTCCTTGTCACCACCTCCATGGATGTTGACAAGGGATTGCTGCGACAGCTGCCACCGCCCGACCCCGAACAGGAGGAACAGGTGGCCGACATCAGTCGCGACAAGGCTATGGCCATCCGGCTGGCAGCCGACAACAGCCTCAGCATTGACGACGAGGCGGTGCCCATCAGCCAGTTGAAGCAGCGTGTCGTCGACTTTATCAGTCATTGCGAGAAACCGCAGGATCACGTCATTTCCATCGACATCAGCCGCGAAGCCGACTACAACACCTACTTCTCGATGCAGAACGAGATTGTGGCGGCCTACAACCTGCTGCGCAACCAGCGGGCACAGAAGCTCTTCAAACAGCCTTTCGACGCTTGTTCGGAAGAGCAGAAAGAAACCATCCGCAGCTATTATCCACAACGCGTGGCGGAGACTTATCCCACGCAAATTGCCACGACGGCCGACGAGGAAGGAGGAGAGCCATGAGCCGTTTCATGAAGCCGAAGCACGAGATTCCTGCCCTGAACATGTCGTCGATGCCCGATCTCATCTTCACCGTGCTCTTCTTTTTCATGATTGTCACCCACATGCGCAGTGTGCCGCTGAAGGTGAAGTATCAGGTGCCTGCCGGTACGGAGCTTACCCGGCTGACCAAGAAGGCCGCCACCACCTATATATATATAGGTAAGCCTTTCGCTGGTGAGCAACAGACACGCATCCAGCTGAACGACAAGTTTGCCGAAGCCGACCAGGTGACGGGCTATGTCATGGCCGAGCGTCGCAGGATGCAGCCCGACGATGCCCACAACATGACTGTCGACATCAAGGCAGACCGCCATACCGACATGGGTACGATAACCGATGTGAAGCAAGCCTTGAGAAAGGCGCAAGCCTTAAAGATACATTATTCGGCTGTTAATCGTTAATGAATGTAATGATGTAAAGATTTTTAGTTAACAAAAGAGAAATCTACTTCGTTTTGTTTATTTTTTTACAGATTATATGTCTGTTTAAAAATTAAAATGCTATCTTTGCAGAGAAATATAAATAACAACTACTATGGCTCAAAATCAGTTAGACGCATTAGATAAGAAGATTCTTCAGCTCATTTCTGGAGACGCTCGCATTCCATTTCTTGAAGTAGCGCGACTTTGCAACGTCAGTGGAGCCGCCATCCACCAACGTATACAGAAGCTTTATGCGCAGGAAGTTATCAAGGGCTCGGTGTTCCTCATCGATCCGGAAAAAGTTGGCTACAGCACCTGTGCCTTCGTGGGATTGAACCTGCAAGACCCGAGTAAGTTTGATCCAGTCGTAGAGGCGCTCAGGTCTATTCCCGAGGTGGTGGAGTGCCACTATACAACGGGCGACTACGATATCTTTATCAAGATTTACGCTCAAGACAACCACCACTTGCTCAACGTCATTCACGATAAGCTGCAGCCGCTGGGGCTGTCTCGCAGCGAGACTATCATCTCGTTTGGATCGGCCTTCACCCGTCAGCTGCCTATCATGGGCGAAGGCGAGGCGAAAGATGCAGAATAAACAAGCACCGCGCCATTGTCGGCGCGGTGCTGTTCAAGCTTTCCTTACATAGTCTACAAAGGCATAGCTGAAGGCGTGGCGGTCGTCGCGCTGATGATTTTCACGCGTTGTTTCCTCCCATTCTTCCTTGTATTCGGGGAACCATGCGTCAGCCTCTTTCGCTTCGTCGTCGACCTCCGTCAGGCAGAGCCTGTCGGCCTTCTTCATGGCTTGGCGATAGATGCTGGCACCACCGATGACGTAGACCTCCTCGTCGGCGCTGCAGGTGGCCAATGCATCAGGCAGCGAAGCAAACACCTCGCATCCTGGCAGCTCAACGATGCTGCGGCTCAATACGATGTTCCGTCGGTTGGGCAATGCTCCTTTGGGCAACGACTCGAAAGTCTTGCGTCCCATCACGATCGTGTGACCCGTTGTCAACGCCTTGAAACGTTTCAAGTCGTTGGGCAACCAGTACAGCAGTTTGTTGCGAAAGCCGATGGCCCTGTTGCGGTCAACGGCAGCAATAATATTGATTTTCACCTTCTCTAAATTATCAATTCTCAATTGTCAATTATCAATTATCAATTGTCAATTATCAATTAACTAAACCGACACCTCAGCCTTGATATGGTCCCAGGGATCGTAGCCCGTGAGCTGGAAGTCGTCGTAGTGGAAGTCGAAGATGCTCTTCACGTCGGGGTTCAGATGCATCGTAGGCAGGGTTCTTGGCGTACGAGTGAGCTGCAGACGAGCCTGGTCGAGATGGTTCAGGTAGAGGTGCGTATCACCCGTAGTATGGATGAAATCACCCGGCTGGAAACCCGTCACCTGTGCCATCATCATCAGCAACAGGGCATACGATGCGATGTTGAACGGCACACCGAGGAAGGTATCAGCGCTGCGCTGGTAGAGCTGCAGGCTCAGTCGTCCGTCGGCCACATAGAACTGGAACATCGTGTGGCACGGTGGCAGCGCCATTTCGTTTACCTCAGCCACATTCCATGCGCTGACAATCATGCGTCGCGAGTTGGGGTTCGTCTTCAGCGTGTCGACCACCTGCTGTATCTGGTCGATAGTGCCACCTTGATAGTCGGGCCACGAACGCCATTGATGACCGTAGACGGGTCCCAGCTCGCCATTCTCGTCGGCCCATTCGTTCCATATCCTGACGCCGTTCTGCTGCAGATAGTGAATATTGGTATCCCCTTTGAGGAACCACAGCAGTTCGTGGATAATCGACTTCAAGTGTAGCTTCTTCGTTGTGAGCAAGGGGAAGCCGTCTGTCAGGTTGTAACGCTCCTGATGGCCGAAGATGCTGATGGTTCCCGTTCCTGTGCGGTCTTCCTTCTTGACACCCTCGTTGAGGATGCATTTGAGCATGTTCAGGTATTGCTTCATTTTTTTATATTTGAATTGTTTCTATACGATGGATGTTTCGCCTTCTGGCGTGTGCGTGCTGCGGATGCGCCATTCTTGCGGGTAGAGATTGTTGGCGCGGTTGCCGATGTTCTTCATGAAGCCCAATGGCATGCCTCTGTAGCATGCCAAAACAAAGCCTCGTGGCGTTTCGTCGGGCAGGGCGAACGTCTCCCTCCGAAGGTAGCTAATCGCTTGCTGATAAGATAGTTCCACCCGATGGAAGATGTCTTTCTTTAAGGCGGAAGACAACGCGAGCGACTGACAAGGCACCCAGTCGCGACCTTTCTTTTCAGCCAGTCGGATGCCCATGTGCAACACCTTTAGTGAGGAGGCTATCTGTCGGTATACCTCTTCCCAATGTTTGCTAATAGCCATCTGCGCCGTCGACGTTTCTGCTACCATGTAGTTTGCGCCGTCTGAACATATCGTTTGCGGGTCGTAAACACTGTGTTTAGCCGTCGTAAACGCCGTGTTTGTGTTTCGCTTTCGCTTCGGGAGCTTCTGACGGCTGTTGTCGTCGGTCGTTTTCCGCATTGCGGCCATGAAGAGTCCTTCGCCCTTCGTCTGTCCGGGAATAAAGCGGCACACGGGCTTGTCCCATCCTTCGAGTAGCGAACCGGTGATGTTCCAGTCGGGCTTCAGCCCGATAGGCAGCACTTCAGCACCCAGTTCCTGTTCGAAGTGGCGGATGTTCTCCTCGTTCTCCTGGGTGTTCAGCGTACAGGTGCTGTAGACGAGCAGACCTCCCGGCTTCAGACACTCCCAGGCATCGGCAACAATCTGGCGTTGCAGTTCGCTACATTGCCTGACCAGCGCGGGGCTCCATTGTGCCAAGGCTTCTGCCTCTTTGCGAAACATCCCCTCGCCCGAGCAAGGTACATCCGTGAGGATGATGTCGAACAGTATGCCTGCCGAGCGGAAGTCGGCCGGATAGTTGTTGGTGACGACGACATCGGGATGCCCCCATTTCTGCATGTTCTCTGCGAGCACCTCGCTCCGTTGTCGCATCGGTTCGTTGCTTACCAACAGGCTCCCCGCAGGTAGCACGCTCCGTGACAATGTCGACTTTCCCCCTGGAGCGGCGCAGAGGTCGAGCATAAGCACAGGCTTCGTGACGTACTGACGGAGTACTTCAGCCAGAAACATCGACGAGGCCTCCTGCACATAGTAGGCGCCGGCATGGAGTAGGGGGTCGAAGGTGAAGTTGGGGCGTTGTTTCAGATAGATGCCATCAGCACACCAAGGCACACCACCGCCACACTCCTCCGCAGGGAGAGCCGTGTCGGGGCTTTTCAGCGGGTTCTTTCGAATGCTTGTCGTTGGTGGTTGTTCCAAGGCATCGGCATACACGCTCCAAAGCGTGGGGCCCATCAGTTGTTGGGTATAAGCCGCAAAATCTTCAGGCAATGTCATCTGTCGTTTATCTGTATTCTGTTCAAGCTTTTTCTCAGCCGATGATCCAGTCTTCCACGGCTTTCGTCTCGGTAGAGAAACGGACGCCGGCCTTCCTTACTTGCCTACCGTCGGTCTGGTAGGCAAAGGCATAGCCTTTCGAGTTGATTTGCTCAAGGGCTTCCTGCGCCGTGCCGTTGATTTTCAGTTCCAGTACATAGATGGCATCGGGCATATAGACGACGACATCGGCCCGGCCATTGGCGGTCTTCACCTGCGTACGGACATAGACGTTGAGCATCGAGAAGATGAGATAGAGCGTCCATTCGTAGAAACCCTCTGCCGTCGACACACTCTCCAGCTTCTTCTTGAACCCTTCGACGTAGGGCAGACTGGCCATGTAGGCCTGCAGCTCGCGCAGGGCAAGGTCGAGGTCGTCCTTTTTGAGTGCCCGCCAGAACTTCAGGGCAAAGCCTGCCTGCACATATCCGCCTTCCAATCCTACGTAGGTGGGCAGCAGTCCGTCGGTGAATCCTACGCGCACTTCTTGATTCGGTATGGAGAGCGTGTATATCTCCGATTCGCGATCGTAGTCCTTGATGGTGAGGTATCCGCTCTGGTAGAGTAGGGGAAGGGCATCGATCATGGCTTCCGTCGGTCGGTCGAAGGCCGACGATGGCACTTCCACCTTCTCGAGCGAAGTGATGTCGGTGTGGAAGTGCTGCATCTGTCGGATGAGGAATGTCGGCGTACCAGTATCAAACCAGTAGTTGTACAGCTCCTTTTGCTGGAAAGCCTTCAGCAGACTGAATGGGTTGTACACTCCCTCGTCTCTGTTCGAGAAGTGGTAGCCGTCGTATTTCTGCTTCAGCTTGGCATGCATTTCTTCGGCCGTCACGCCATGATAGTCGGCCAAGAGAGCGATGTCTTCGCCGAAGGTAGTGACGAGTTCCTGTTCCGTTATGCCGCAGATGGTGGCAAAAACAGGGTCCATTGTGATGTTGGTCAGGTTGTTGAGCGTAGAGAAGATGCTGAGCTGCGAGAATTTCGTGATGCCCGTAATGAAGCAGAACCTGACCATCGCCTCGCAGGCTTTCAGGGGCTGGTAGAACTCCTGCATCACGCGGCGGTATTCGCCCAGGCGCTCCTCTTCGTGGAGCACGTCGAGCAGGGGCGCGTCGTACTCGTCGATGACGATGACCACCTGCTGGCCTGTCTGCTCGTAGGCGCGGCGGATGATGCCTTCCAGTCTCTTTCCTGGACTTGTCTTGTTCTCTTCCCTTGCAAGTTTTGGGCTGCAATGGTCCAGCATCCACATAAGGGTGTCGGTCAAATCGTGAGCGGAAGGTTGGTTCTTGGCATTACTCAAATCAAAGTGTATCACGGGATAGCGCTTCCACTCCGTTTCCAGCTCCATCACCTTTAGTCCCTCGAACAGCTCTTTTTCGCCGTTGAAGAAGGAACAGAGTGTCGTCGAGAGCAGCGATTTGCCGAACCGTCGGGGGCGACTCAGAAAGATATATTTGGCATAGTCTTGCATCTGCCACATCAGGTCGGTCTTGTCGGCATACAAATAGCCGCCCCGGATGATTTCCGAGAACGTTTGTATCCCTACCGGGTATCGGCGTCGTTTTGTCGTCATGGTTGCTTTCTTTTAATTTTAAGTTCGTGCAAAGATACGAGATTATTTTCAATCAGCCAAAAGAAAGACAGAAAACTTCCATTTCTTTTGGTTGATTGAAAAGAAAGATGTAACTTTGCACAAAGTTATCATCAAGGGGTGACACCAGTGATGACAAAAGCGACACTTCTATGGCACAGCATTTATTTAAAGGATTAGGAATAGCGTTGGTAACACCGTTTACGCAGGAAGGCGAAGTAGATTATGCAGCACTGCGGCTGTTGATAGACTATCAGTTGGCCAACGGGGCCGACTTCTTCTGCATTTTGGCCACAACGGGCGAGACACCCACGCTGACACCGATGGAGCGGCATCGCATCAAGGACACGGTGGTGGAGGTGGTAAACGGGCGCGTTCCCATCCTGATGGGATGTGGCGGCAACGACACGGCCAGCGTGGTCCGTGATCTGAAGGAAGGCGACTTCTTCGGCATCGACGGTGTGCTGAGCGTTTGTCCCTATTACAACAAGCCGTCGCAGGAGGGCTTGTACCAGCATTTCAAGACGATAGCAGCGTCGACCCATCTGCCCGTAGTATTATATAATGTACCCGGGCGCACGGGCGTGAACATGCGTGCCGACACGACCGTAAGGCTTGCCCACGACTGTCATAACATCGTGGGCATCAAGGAAGCCAGCGGACTCATGCCGCAGGTTGACGAGATTATCAAGCACAAGCCCGACGACTTTGATGTCATCAGCGGCGACGACGCCCTGACATTCCCCATGGTGGCCAGCGGTGCGGTGGGTGTCATCTCCGTCATCGGCAACGCGCTGCCCAAGGAGTTCTCGCGGATGATTCGCTTGGAGTTCGACGGCGACTATGCCGCTGCACGTAAGATACACCATAAGTTCACCGACCTGTTCAACCTGCTCTTTGTCGACGGCAACCCTGCAGGCGTGAAGGCGATGCTCCACGAGATGGGCTTTATCCACAACGTGTTGCGCCTGCCTTTGGTGCCCACAAGGTTGACCACCCTTCAGAAGATTTCTGAAATACTGAAGGAGCTGAAGCTGTAGCTGATAAATGAAAAAGGAGGGTGTGCCAAATAGGACACACCCTCCATTATAGACTCCACAGAAAACCTTACTTTCCAAAGACGGCCTCGTAGTCCTTGCGGAACTTCTCGATGCCCTGGTCGGTCAGCGGGTGATGTGTCATCTGCTCAATCACCTTATAAGGAACCGTAGCAATGTCGGCACCAGCGAGTGCACACTCCGTGACGTGCATCGGATGGCGGATGCTGGCAGCAATAATCTCCGTGGCGATGTTGTGGACGCGGAATATTTCGGCCACTTCCTTGATCAGGTCGGTACCGCGCACGCTGATATCGTCGAGACGACCTAAGAACGGACTGACGAAAGCTGCTCCAGCCCTGGCAGCCAGCAGAGCCTGGTTGGCTGAGAAGATAAGGGTCATGTTCACCTTGATGCCTTCAGCTGCCAGTTGGTGGCAGGCTTTGAGGCCTTCGACGGTCATCGGAATCTTGACGACCATGTTCTTGTGAATCTTGGCAATCTCGCGTCCTTCCGTTATCATGCCTTCTGCATCGGTCGTGGTGGCCTTCACCTCACCGCTGATGGGGCCGTCAACGATAGAGGCTATCTCGGCGACGACCTGCTTGAAGTCGCGTCCTTCCTTGGCGATGAGCGAAGGGTTCGTGGTCACTCCGCAAATCACGCCCATGTCGTTGGCCATGGTGATTTGCTCAATGTTTGCTGTGTCTAAAAAGAACTTCATAATACTGATTGTTTTTGATGGAAATGTTATTATTGCCGTTTTTACATGATAGTCGTTGTAATCGATTGCAAAATTACACAATATTCTTCACATACGGCGAACAATTTAATATTTAAATAGATACCAAATTGTTTTTTAACGCATTTAAAGGGTTCGCCTCCGTTGCAGCAACTCGTCGTAAGCTTTGCTCGGGAATGGCGTCGCCTCCTACGCTGCCACTTATGCTCTGCTTCGGGCGGAAACGCTGTTCCGCCCCTACGGTAGCCTGCCACGTAGCTAATGTAGGAGGTCACGCTTCCTAGCGTGACACCTGCCACGTATTTGCCACTTATGTGCTGTTGCGACGCTGGGAAAGGCTACGGGTAGGCGAGCGTAGGAGGTCACGCTTCCTAGCGTGACACCTGCCACGTTTTTGCCACTTATGCGCTGTTGCGACGCTGGGAAAGGCTACGGGTAGGCGAGCTTTGCTCGGGAATGGCGTCGCCTCCTACGCTGCCACTGATGTGCTAATGTAGGAGGTCACGCTTCCTAGCGTGACACCTGCCACGTATTTGCCACTTATGCGCTGTTGCGACGCTGGGAAGCGTCGCCTCCTACGCTGCCACTTATGTGCTGATGTAGGAGGGGCTGTATGTGCTAATGTAGGAGGTCACGCTTCCTAGCGTGACACCTGCCACGTATTTGCCACTTATGCGCTGTTGCGACGCTGGGAAGCGTCGCCTCCTACGCTGCCACTTATGCGCTGTTGCGACGCTGGGAAGCGTCGCCTCCTACGCTGCCACTTATGTGCTGATGTAGGAGGGGCTGTATGTGCTAATGTAGGAGGTCACGCTTCCTAGCGTGACACCTGCCACGTATTTGCCACTTATGCGCTGTTGCGACGCTGGGAAGCGTCGCCTCCTACGCTGCCACTTATGCGCTGTTGCGACGCTGGGAAAGGCTACGGGTAGGCGAGCTTTGCTCGCCTACCCGCAACTTATAGTAAAAAATGTTGCCGAAAACCCTTGAAAGATTTTCGGCAACAGTATATTTATTCATAAGAGAGTGTTTGTGTCAACAGGTATATAGTGACCAAAAAAAGGAGACCAAAGTCTGGTCATCTGCTTTTCCTTTATCAACGGGAGCGTTGCCGTCTAATAGAAGATTCTCGTGATGATGTAAGCCACGATGGTGGAGGTGGCTACGCAGA
>CAMORS010000069.1 GCA_946624005.1 uncultured Prevotella sp.
TGGAATACTACATTAATAATGTAGTGAGACTACTTTAATAATGTAGTGCGACTACCTTATTAATGTAGCGTGACTACTTTATTAATGTAGTGTCGCGATATGCGTCGGATGACGGTGCAGCTTGCCGCTTTTTCGCTGGTAAGACGATAGCGCGAAGCGAAAAGAGAAGTTTTTCTGTGTTGTTTCAAAAAAAATGGCTATCTTTGCAGCCAACGACAGCGGACGCGACACGTTGCGTCCCTACAACAAAAACAGATAAGCCATGACAACAGCAAAAGAGATCATCGGATATATGGAATCGCTGCGCAACGACAACCAGCGAGAAATTCTCATGGGGTTCTTCAAAACAGGACCGGGCGAATATGGTGAGGGCGACGAGTTCTTAGGACTGAAAGTGCCTCAGACACGAGCTATCGTTAAAGCCGTCCAAGCCACCCCTCTCAGCGAGGTGCCGCAACTGCTGATGTCTCGCTGGCACGAGGTGAGGCTATGCGGGTTGCTGCTGATGGTAGCGAAGTTTGAACGCCTGTCGACGAGACGTTTGGCGAATGACGACACAGCGATGCTCCAGCGCGATGAGCTTGTCACGATGTACCTGCGCTATGCCGAGCAGGCCAACAACTGGGACTTGGTAGACCTCACGGCTCCAAAGATACTTGGCCATTGGCTCTTGTTGCCCACCCTTCTTGGTGGCGGTACGGAAGAATACAAACGCCAAGTGCTGGACGAACTGGCCGCGAGTCCATGTCTGTGGCGACAGCGCATGAGCATCGTCTGCACTTGGAAGACCACACAGCAAGGCGATCCCTCATGGTGTCTGCGCTATGCAGAGAAGCACCTGCAGCACCCTCACGACCTGATGCACAAGGCTGTGGGGTGGATGCTTCGCGAAATGGGGAAGCGCGCCTCGATGGACTTGCTGCGCGACTTTCTTCGCCAGCATTCCCACGAGATGTCACGCACCACCCTACGCTACGCCATTGAAAAGATGTCGGAAGAAGAGCGCAGGTATTGGATGAGCCTGCAATAGTATCAGAAAGCCTTCTTCACGTCGGCCAGCGTGATTTCGGTGAGCTGGTCTTCCGAGAGGTTGCGTCCTGTCGAGATGCGGTTGGCCTGACACTGGATAGCCTTCTCGAAGACGTTACGCACATAGCGGGCGTTGCCGAAGTTACGGTCCTTGTGAGCCACGACATACTCAAGCCGCTGCTGTACGTAGCTGGCTGCTTCTTTCGTGATGGTGTACTCGTTTTTGTTCAAGTACATACGGAAAATCTTGTACAGCTCTTCGGGCGTATAGTCGGGAAAGTTGATATAACGGTTGAATCGCGACTGCAGTCCGGGGTTGGTATTGATGAACTGCTTCATCTCATCAGTATATCCAGCCACGATGACGACAAGTTTGTCGCGGTCGTCCTCCATTCGCTTGAGCAGCGTTGCCACGGCCTCGTCGCCATAGTCTTGTCCACCGGATTTCTGCGTCAGCGCGTAAGCCTCGTCGATGAAGAGTACGCCGTTGAGAGCCGAGTCGCACATGGCATTCACCTTCGGTGCTGTCTGACCGACATACTGCCCGATCATTCCCGAGCGGTCGGTCTCCACGAGATGACCTTTCTTCAGGATGCCGAGATCTTTGTAGATACGCGCCACGATGCGCGCCACGGTCGTCTTACCCGTACCGGGACTGCCCGTAAAGACGAGGTGGTACGACATATTGGGATTCTTCAGTCCTTTGTCGGCACGCATTTTCTGCACCTTGGCGAAGTTGGCGAGCGTGCGCACTTCCTCCTTGACCGACTCCAGTCCGATGAGGCTCTGCAGCTCTTCGTAGGGATCGGTTTCAAGCGCTTCCGACACATTGTAGCCTTTCTCGGCGTCGATAGAATCCTCGTCGACACCCTCTACGCGGTCTTTATCGCGCTGACGGAAATGTCCGTCGTGCTTCTTCTTGTTTTCTACCTGTTCCGTTGCATCCTCGTCCTGAAAAATACCGACGAGGGTGGTAACCAGTCCCATGGCGACGAATGCAGCAACAAGAATGCCCACACTCTTCTTTGAGATATTTACTTGCATATTGTCAAATAGGTTTATTGTTTATTGATTCTTTCCGATCTTCCTGCCCGCTCAATGCCAGAAAGAGAGCGTATGGCAACAGATAACAGGCCACGTCGACGCTGTCGAACCTACCGGGCAGCAAGCCCACCCATTGTGCCAGCTCGCTCAGGGCTCCCACCAGCGGGATGATGCCGGCGACGAGCCACTTCAGGGGATGCGGACGGAAGAGTCCGCTGACGATGAGCACATATCCCGCCGACCACAGCCCGTCGGGCAGACAATAGACCACCCATTCGGGCATATCCCACTGCATGGTATGCTCACGCCACTGTCGGAGCAGCGGCTCCATCCCTGCACGACTCGCCAATTGATAGATGAGCAATCTGGTCGGGCGGAACAGCAGATAGCCCATTCCCCCAATCAGAACCAGTACGACGCCAAGTATCGTTTTCCGCGTCTGTCTCATTGATGTGCAAATTTAGCAAATTATCGGTTTCGCACTGCTAATGCACCCCAATATTTAACAATTCTTAATAGGAGAATGGACTATGACGGCCTTGCTATTCCTTTTTGGCTTTAACGGCTACTTTCTTTCCTTGATGGATATAGACACCCTGAGTGGTCGGGCGACGGCCTATCTTATAGCCTTGCAGGGTGTACCACTCGGTATCGGCCTCGCCGCTGCTATACGTCCTTATGGCAGTGGCTCCATCGATGACAATCTCGAAGGGCTGCTCCAACGAGCCATAGATAGCATCGCTGGCGAAGGGCAGATGTAGCACCTCGTATTCATCGCCCTGATTGTAGACGCGCAGTACGACCTCATTGTCGAGATCGTCGGCCGACGAGCCCATGATGGTAAGGAAGTAGTAGCCACTGTCGAAGACGGCAGCGCCCCGGCACTCACCGTTGACGAATGCACCCAGTTCGGCATCCTCGCATACATTTCCCTGCCACCTGACCACAGCGATGACGTTCATGTTGTCGGGATAGAGGTGGTTGTCGACGGGGTTGTAATGAGCAGTACGCGGTGCTGCCTGCTGCACGCGGGCGGCACTCGGCGAATAAAGGGCGTGAGCGGTGCGCGGATAGTGGAACGTCTTTGCGCTGCTGGCCATAGAGCGGTAGATATAGCCCATGCCCGGCACGATGTTCTGCAGCGTACCCTCCCAGATGCCATTTCCACGGTAAGAAGCGAAGGCTGTGCGACTCTTCACCACATCACCCGGTTCAGGATCGAGTTCGGCGAAGGCATCCTTGACCGACATCACGTCGTTGGAGAGCGTGCCCATCCAGTTCCA
This sequence comes from uncultured Prevotella sp., assembly GCA_946624005.1. GTDB lineage: Bacteria > Bacteroidota > Bacteroidia > Bacteroidales > Bacteroidaceae > Prevotella. The sequence continues at coordinate 3,357 of CAMORS010000069.1, forward strand.
TCCGGGATAGATGGTGGCCGCCGTGTCGCGCACGTTGATGAGCGACCCGATGAGGTTGTAGCTGACGGAAGCAGAGGTCTGTACCTTATACATATTGCCCGGCGACATCTCCTTGAGACTGCCCAGGACAGTGCCGTCCGACGGGTTGACCGACGCGATGGCATCGTGGCTCTTGATGTTCAAGAAGCGCTTACGGTCGGCCTTCGCCTTCGGAAGCACACTCAAGATGTCGTTGCTCTCCGGTTGAACATAGATAGACATCCACGACCAGCCTTGCGGAAGCGAGATGGACTGCTGCAGCAGGTCGGTGGAGCTGAAGATGACAGGATTGTCGTAGGTGCCGAAGATAGCATCCTGTGCATAGCGGATGGAGGTTGCCGGCTCCTTGCCCGGCAGGGTGACGTTGACGATGGGATAGGTGCGTCCGGTCGAGGCATCGTACATCTTGAAGGAGAGGTCGGCCTCGCCCGTGCTCAGTTCGGTGGCTGATGCGCCGTACACCACCATGTTGACATAGTAGGCATCGCGTGTGTCGACATACTCGGGCGAAGCGATGCCGCGGCAGTTGCCGGCAGCATCGAAGGCCGCCACCTTGGTGTCGGCAAACTCGCTGATACGGTCTTCAATGTACACCTGTCCGGTGAGCATCATGTTGCTCTCGTAGAGGTCGGGATTAACCTCCCATTCCGGCTCGTCGCCCGACACGACAAGCGTCAAGGGCAGCACGCGCTTGATGCCCAGCCGGTCGGTGACGTAGAGATATTCGGTGTATCGGCCTACGGGCACATCGTTTCCCACGCTGAACTGAACGAGGTCCCAGTCGCTGTTGATGGTGCCTACAGGCTTGTCGACCGTCAGCCACGAGGGCAGTCCGCTGATCTCATAGCTCTGTGGCGAACCAGTATTGTTGACGATGATCTCCGTCCAGTTGATGGCATCATTCCAGCGTTTGCCAAAGATGTGGCTGTTATCCGAATCGTCGTTCCACTTCACGCTGGCGAAGTCGGCATGTATCTTCCACGATACCGGCTCGGAGTTGTTGCCGTGAGTGTCCTTGATGTTGTTGACAGTGACCACGAAGTCGTTGTTGTCCATCAGAGGCAGCGCCGCATCGGGGAAGGAGAAGTACACCTCGTCGGCCGAGGCGGTGAAGTTGAACTGCGAGTCGTCGAGTCGCATCTTGGTGGAGCCTGGCTTCAGAGCCGGAGCGTTGTCAGCCTGCGCCACGGATACCGACTGCTGTGTGTTGTCGATATGCAGGCGCGAGTCTTTCTCGCCGAAGTTCTGCATCGAGAAGTCGGTGACGACCGTTCCCTGCTGCGTGCGGTGTATCTCCTCCATGGGGAAGTAGCCCACGAGTCCGGGATAGCTGTTGTCCAAGCGTTCGTAGCGCCGGTCGCTGATGAGCTGTCCGTCGAGAGCAGCGCTCCAGATGCGTATCTCGTCGACATCCCCCTTGAAGCGGTTCGTCTCGCTGTCGCCATTCAGCTCACCGCCCACGATGAGATAGCGGGAAGAGATGGCGGGAATGGCATTATCGGTAAGCACCTTGACCGCCTCGCCGTCGACGTAAGCAATGGTACTGGTGCCCCTGCGCACGTTGAGTGCGAAGTGATGCCAGAATCCGTCGAGGTAGTTGTGGTCGCTCAGTATCGTCTCGCTCCTGACGGTGTTGTCTTCCATCAGCTTGAGTTCCAGCTTACCCTCATCGAAACCGATTGTAGCGGATGCCGGATGCTGCACGACGGGCTCCGAGGAATCTATGACGGGAGCTGTATTGACGGCCATCAGCGTGGCCTGTCCGCCATTGTCGGCCTCCGAGCCACGGAACCACATCTCGTAGGCGAAGTTGTCCGTCCGGTTGGGATTGAAGGTGGCGATGTCTATCTTCAGCGGGCTGCCCTCATTGCCCGAGAGGTGTACGGCGCGGTTCTCGTTGTTGATATACCAGCTCTCCGACGGCATGTAGATGTGGCGCGCCCTGACCATGTCGGTTATCTGCGTGCCATGTCCTTCGGTCATATTCCAATAGCCCACCAGTCCGGGTGTGTACGAGGCGCGGGCCATGTTGCGTGTCTCATAGAGCTCGGCCGCCGTGATGTCGTTGTTCCAGACCGACAGTTCGGCCACCATGCCCTTCATGCCATTGCCGCCGATGCTCAGTTTGCCGTGGCCGTAGAGATTGCTGGCCGGCACATTCTTGCCGACATATTGCGGCTCCTTGTCGTCGGCCGTGGCATAGAGCATGGTGATATGGTTCTGCTCCTCGCTGCTGCTCTTTACCTGATAGTTCAGCGCCATGTACGTCCACTTGTTCTCTGGCAGGGTGACACCGGCATCGTAGACCTCCTCTTCCGTTCCGACGCGTGCCTGCAGCACTCCTCCGTCGTGGGTGGAGAGCGACAGCAGGTTGTTGTCCGTGCCGAGGCTGATGATGGTGCCGTCGCCCTGACGGTAGAACCACATGTCGAAGGCATAGTTGGTGTTAGAGAGGTCGTACATGGCATCGGTCTCGAAGCGTTCGCCATTCAGCTGTACAGCCACATCGGGATAGAGGCTCTCGCCGAACACCACGTTGTTCATTCCGCCCTCTATGCGGAAGTTGTCCGACTTGCTCATGGCATTGGCGTTGAGCACCTCGTTGAAGCGCAGGTGCATAGCGTTGCGGTTCTGATAGTTGAGCTGCCCCGTTTCAGGGCTTATCATGCCGAGGAGCTGCGGTCCGTGGGTGTCTTGCGTCACCTCGACGATGTTGCTCTCGAAGGTCACTTCCTCTACGCCATACATACCGAAGGTTTGTGCCTGCAGCTCGTAGAGGCCGTCGTCGGCGAAGTTCACCTTCTGTGTGAACCGGCTTCCATCAGGCATGGGCAGGTAGCCCATGGAGAGGAGCGAGTCGACGGAGGTCCACTGCTGGATGATGTTCCACGAGTCGACCCCCTTGCGGCGATAACGCAGACGGAGTCCCTGTAGTCCGGTGTCTTGCCGGTCGAGGTTGTACATCGTGGCCGTGATGCCGTCGTAGTCGTCGCGATAGGCTTTGTTGAGCACCGTATGGTCGACACTGAGGTCGACATGTGCTGAGGCTGGTACGAAGTGGACGCGCAGCTTCACGGTCTCGCTCTCTACGGTCGGGTCTTTCTCCGACTTCAGGATGAGCTGTATGTCGTTGTAGTCGTTCACACTGCGGTCGCTCTGAGTGACGATGAGCGTCTTCTCCACAGTCTCACCGCCCTTCATCTTGATTGAGCGTCCCTCGCGCCCGTTGGAGAGGATGTTGCCATCGACGGTGAGGATAGCTCCCTGCGGATTACTGCGCTCCTTCACCTCCAATATGTAGTTGCAGATGTCGTTGGTCTCGCTCTGGTTCGACAGCTCCAGCGTGAACTTCGCCTGACCGCCTACCGGCACGTCGGTCACCTCTGCCGATCCTTTCACCTTCAGCTGCGGTTTCTCTATCTGCATGGTAGCCTCGTTGAGCTTCGTGCCTTCCTCGTAGAAGCGCGTATAGGAGGCTCCCTCGTAAGGATTGGCTGTCTGCCCGCCACGTGTGCGGAAGATGGGTCCCCAGCCTTTCGGCGAGTTATAGACATCGACGGTCAGTGCCGTGCGCGGGTCGCTGTCGCTCATGGTCCACGCCACAGCCTGCGACTTTGTCACGGTAGAGTCGTTGGTGGTGTAGTAGTTGCGGTTCCATTCTGTATGGACGATGCCGTAATAGCCGGCGTCGTTTACCATTCCTCCGATGTTGATATCAAGGCTTGTGGTATATACAGTGTCATTCTTATGAGAATACGACCGCCTGTACGCTATCTCATCTGTATTGCTTATCTTTGAGCCGCTGGCAATGGAGTAGTTGTCTTTCAGCATCGTGGCGTCTGCGAAGGCTTCCAGCTTGTCGCGTTCGTTGTCGGCAATGCGTGCACGCCACTGGTTGATGGAGTTGATGGCGTTCTGCACCTCGTCCTGCACATTCGCATTGTCGGTACCGTTCACCATGCGGTAGCTGGGGTAGCCTTTGGCAGCCGCCATCTGCTCCGCAGTGAACACCTTGGTGTCGCCATTGCTCTTACCGAACTCTGTGTCGCCATCCTTATACTTGGTGTAGTACATCACCTTTCCCGGCACCTTCACGGCCACGTTGTCGTCCCAGTGGTTACCGCTGACATAGCCTTCCTCCAGGCGGCTCTTGATGATTTGCTCCCAGTTGGGTATGAGCGTATTGAGGATATAGGCCTGCGGAAAGATGAACTCCGTGCCGAACTGCTGTCCCACGGTGATGCCGTCTTTCTCGCCAATGTCGTATGTACCGTCGTCTCGCTTGAAGATGCCCAACAGTCGTCCCTTGCTGAAGAGCAGGTTGGTGCTGCGTCCGATGTAGGTGTCGCCACCCTCCGGGACGTAGGTCAGGGTCTTCAGGTCGATGACCATCGAACTGGGTGTCGATGCACTTTCCGTCAGGGTATAGGTGGTATCGTTAGCGGCAAGGAAGTTGTCGGAGTATTTGTCGTTGTGCACAAGCTTTTGGTTGGATATGATTTTGAATTTCGACTTGTTCAGCACGGCGATACCCATGACCGTACCCGTTTCCAATTCAAAGGTAGGCGTCTCGCTTATATATACACCTATGCCGAGGACATTGGTTTTCGAGCGGAAGTTGGAGTGTGTGTAGGAGTGTATCTCCTTTGTTGTGAGAGAGGCCACCGATGTGGACCCCGGCGGACGGCGGATTATCATATCCACATCGTCGGGACCCTCTGTAACGAAGTTCGTGCCCGTGCCTATGCTGCCCAGGACAATCAGGTCGAGGGCATCGCCCATGGAGTCGGGAGCCTTCCACATCGTCACCCTGCCGTCGATATTGACACTTACCGACAAGTTCAGCAGATGCCCTGCGGCAAAGTTGGGCCATCCGGCCACAAACTCGTAATCGACATGCCCCTTCGCATTGGGTGTGATCTCCACGTCGTGGGTCTCGTATGGCATACCCATCTCGATGTCTTCCTTGCCAGCCTTGCCCTTCTCGGCAAAGACGGTGGTGGTGGATGACGCGTCGTTGGAGATATGTATGACGGCGTCGCGCGGCACTTCGCAGGCTTCCAAGCCGGTATCCTGGTTCTTATAGTGCTCGGCCACGTCTATCTCGAAGCCGTATGTCTTGTCCTGGACGAAGATAGGATGAGAGAAGCGATAGTGATAGGTGTCGTCGCCCAGCGTCAGCACGTCGATGCTGTCGCGTTCCAGCGTACCCGTAGCTATCTCCACACGTTTCTCACCGAACACACCGCTTCGCAGATTGTTCTGCCTGACGTTAATCGTGGGATTGACGCGCAGCTGCCGGTTCATCTTTGCCGAATAGTAATACTTCATGATAGAGCCTTCGCCCAGCGTCAGCGAGTCGCTCTGCATCTTCTCCTTGACGGTGTTGGTGGCATCGATGACGGGCAGATTCTGCGCAAAGACGGGCTCATCGTCGTACTGGGTGCCGCCCTTCAGCCGTATGCTCTCCACCTTGTACTTCAACGGGGGAAGCATGGCCGAAAACTCACCAGTGCGTTCGTCGGTGGTGATATATATATAATAGGTGTCGTCGTGCTCGCCACCGGCACGATAGGCTGTGCTCTGTATGCTGTCGGTGGCCGAGGCCACGGGCAGGTTCTCCGTACCGAAGGCGCCCTCGCCGTGGTCGTTCACGATATAGTTGAACGAGCACTGCGACTCTTTTCCAAGCGAGAGTTTTATCTCTGCACGGCCGATGCGGTTGGTGGAACGGCGGAAGCCGAGCGGTTCGTCCTGGTCGGAGAAGCCGCCGTTGATGCGTCCCGTTACGTTGACGAGCGTAGAGTCGATGAAGTTGACGGTCTCAGCACGACGAAAGTCGTAGGTAGAACCGTCCATCGGGAACGCCGTCAGGCGGTGTCCGTTGCGGTAAGCCTCTATGCGGTGCTGACCGATAGGAACGGAAATCTCGTATTCGCCGTTGGCATCGCTCACGGCAGCGCCACTGCCCGACTGCACGAACGCGCCGTCTATCTTAAACATAATACTGTCCGCGGGGATGTTGGTATTCAGGTATGTCACCTTACCTTTCACGGGGAACGACGACACGTCGGTGAAGTCGTAGCCGTTGAGCGTCAGGCTTCCGCTGCCGATGAAGCCGTTGCGCGAAGCGGGGTTGAACTCATGGATACCCTTCGTCGGCAGTACGGTGTAGGTGCTTCCGCTGCCTACGAACGGTATGCCGCGCAGGATGTATTCGCCGTTCTTGTTGGTCAGCGTATAGCGCGACAGCTGGTCATCGGCAGGCACGATGGTCGAGGCCGTGATGTTGTTGCCCACCGTGGCATGGCGACCGTTTGGCATGTCGTTGGCGTAGGAGGCGTCGAACACGTAGCGGTCCAGCCCTTCGTCCATAGGCCAGTAGAGCCTCAGCCCCTGCTCGCGACCGTTCAGCACGCGGTCGGCGTAGGCCGCCTGCTCAGTCTCGGTGAGTGCGTGGTCCCAGACGCGCACTTCGGTGATGTTGCCTTTGAAGCCTTTGTCGGCAGAAACAATGGCAGCTCCGCCGACGGAGAACGTCCCCTCATTGTATAGAGGAACAGCTTCGGTACTCTCCTGTGTGGATGTGGCTACAGGTGCGACATATTTTGCCCATACGGGGTTGTCAGTATTAGGTATAAGCAGCGAGCTGAGCCCCTTTACGTATGACCCCTCGAAGCTTACAGGATAGCCATTGTACATCTGGCAATCAGGCGTCACAGTCTCAGACTTAAGCACATCGCCACTTGTCTCCAACCGTAGGAGCGTCATACCGCCGGACGTGGCATCGCCAATGCTGAAAATCTGTTTGCCATTCTGGTTTTTCACCGTCAGCAACGAGTAAACGCCGGCTGGGAGCGAGATACCCAAGTCGTAAAGACCTGCCGAAGCCTTTAGGTCGTAGCCGTAAACTATCGGAGCTTCGAGCGTCTCAAACTTGTGATACAACCACAGGTAAACCCAATTATTGGCATTGTATTTGCCGGCTGTGTATTCATTGCGTTCTAATAGCTGATAGCCATCAGCTATCAGCTGAGTCTCTATCTCATTTGTGGGCACCGAACCATAGATGGTCTCTCCGTTCCATATCACGGAATCCTTGTATAACGCGGGACAATAGTAAATGCCCTTGAAATGATTGACTTGTGTATATACTTTATTGGTTTTCAAACCAGCCGTCTGGCGGCAGAGCAGTTGATATCCCCCATCGGTCTTTTCGCCCGCAATGAGTCTTCCCACGCCCGGTATCTCGCCAAGCACGGCTCCCTCGGAGAGTCCTTCATCGGGGCGGACAAAGAACTGCACGGTGTAGTCCTTGCCCTCGCCGAAGATTTTTTGTATCTCTTCTTCGCCAGCATTCCACTGGATGCCCGTCGATGCGCCATCGACGCGCTGCGAATAGGAACGGACAGTGTTGTCGTCGGTGGCCTCTGAGGGGCGGAGCGTCAGACGCACATCCTCCACCGACGTGCCGGTGCCGAAGCTGATGCGACCGCTGACGACACCGCGGGCCTGACAGAAGCCCACGTCGGTCATGGAGTTCTGCAGGGCATTGCCGCTATACACCTCGAGCCTATACTCGTAGTAGTAGCCCGGCTGCACGGTGTTGTCTTCGTAGGTATAGACGCCGGACGTGCCGGCTTCGGTTTTTATCTGAATGAAGTCGTCGTCGGAATTGACGTAGCGGCGATAAAGCACGTAGGTAGAGTTGGCCGTTCCCACCTGATTGGCGTTCCACGAGAGGCGCACGGTGCCCTCATGAGTGCCCTTCGTGGCGGAGAAACCGGTAATCTTCGTGCCTTTGAGCAGGCCGGCATAGACGGGGTCGCTGTCGAAACGTGTCGCACCGCCCGTCAGTTCCAGCCTGACCATGTACTGATAGCGCACCTGCGGGTTGGGCAGGTTGCTGTCCTCGAACATCAGCAACGTACCTGCCTTGGGGTTGGCGTCGCCGGTGACATTGCCGTACTCGCTCCAGTTGTCATTGGCCGTCTCACGGCGCATCACCTTGAACTTCACCGTTTCCGACGTTGTCGGCACGCGCGAGTACTGCCACGTCAGCCGCACCTTGTCAGCCACGGTGGTGTCTTGCTGCAGGGCATAGATGCTCATCGTGGGGGCTGTAGTCAGCAGGTTGCTTTCGCCATAGCCCAGCCGGTCGAGCAGGTCGGCAGAGGGCGCCGACAGCTCGGCAGTGTTGATGCCGTTGCTTATCCAGTCGGTCGGCACGTTCACCACCCTGTAGCGATAGTTCTTCGCCTGAGCCACATTGTTATCGGTGAACTGTGTGCGGCCTGCCACGTCGATGACACCGCGCTTAGTCCATGACACATCAGACGGGACATTGCCATTCTGGTCGGTCTCTATACGATAGATATAAGGTGTGACGGCCATATAGTTCGCACCCTGTGGCTGCGACCACGCGAGGTCGGCAGCCAGGTCGAACTGGCGGTACTCCACGTGTGCTCCATTGGGCATTGGCACCACTTTGAAGATGTTCTTCTGGCTGTATCGGTCGGTTTTCTCCCAGAAGTATCGTTCGGGGTCTTTCACCCCCTGCCGAGCCTCCACGTTGATGTCTATCCGTCGGGGATTGCCGATGCCGCCGGGGATGGTGGTGTCGTACTGCTTGGCTTGGTTTTTCTCGCAGTCGAAGGTCTCGCGCTGGACGTAGGTGGTCCCGTCCTGACGGGTATAGACGTACTCCACGTTGTAGGAACAGGTGCGCATACGCACGGCGTTCACCTTCTGTGGCACGTCGTCGGGCAGCTTAGGCACGGTAAACCTGATGTTCGATGGCGACGTACGCTCCACCGTGTAGGTGTTGGTGGCGAAGTCGTAGAGTGCAACTTGTTGCATGATGTCGAGCGACGAGTTGAGCGTCATGGTGTATTCACCGCCGTTAGAGTGGGTGAACGTATAGTAGATTTTCCACTTGCCGCCGGCCAGCTCTGCCGGGTAGTAGTAGTCTATCTTCGTCACCATGTAGTGGTAGTCGCTACCTTCCTTGGTCAGCCAGAAGCTTTTCTCCGTCGTTCCTATCTCCTGGTCGCCCGTCTGCGAGTTGGTGAACCATGCCTTGGCGTTTGTTTCGCAAAGGTAGGCCTTCACTTCGGCCGTCTGGCTCTCGTCGTCGCCCTGATTGATATACTTCAGATAGAGGAGCTTGACGGTCTGCAAGCCGTTGGTGGCATAGACGTAGCCACCTGCGGAGTAGGTGTTGCCATAGTCGAGGTCGGCAATGTTCAGTTCCATTTTGATGTGGTCGCTGTGCGAATAGGCATGGTAGTGGCCCTCGTCGCGCACCCAGTCGGAGGCTGTCGCCGAGATGCTACCCAAGAGGAGCATCAAGACGAAGAATAGCGAACGGTGTTTCATATCTGTGCAGATTTTTTTGATTCTTCTTTATTGATTAATCTTTAATTTTCTAATTTTTTAATTCTCAATTCATTCTCCCTCGCTGGCATTTACTTCTTCTGAGCCGATGCCTATGAAGCCTTCGTCGTTGCCATACGTATTGGCAGAAGGCGACGACGTGCAGACGAAGGTTGTCTCTTCCAAGGCAACCCTTTCTACATAAGGTTTTGCGTAAGTTTTTTTGTTCATTCTTAAAATATTCACCTTTATTACTTTTTCACCTTCTTATAGAAGCCAGGCTGTCGAGGGCGGTCCGCCAGACGCTGCCCGCTGAAGGTGTACCATTGAGAGGGCTGATGGTTGAAGGTTGATGTTTGATGTGTTCCTTCGGAAGTGTGAGGGTGGATGTTAGTTGCTTCATCCTCCTCGCCGAAAGCGATGCCGATGCGCGCGTTCTGCACGTCTTGCAAGTCGCTTTGCTTCACTTGCAGATAGGCACGGTTGGCACCTAACGTGCCGCCTGACGTGGGATAGAAGCATCCGTTCTTCAGAATCATGTTGACGTATGCCTCGCCATCTTTCACCGTAATCTTTCCGATAGCAGTTGGCTCGGTCACGCCGACGAGCATATTGCCCGCAAAGCGCGTCTCGTCGGTTTCGTATTGCTCGTTGTGTGGCTTTTCATCCACACGAGGCAGCGACACGGTGAGAGAGGAGTTTTCCGTGTGGTGCATCAGTATTCCTTGATAGGGCAGGATATAGCGGACACGCTGGATATGGATTCGCTTCTCGCCGTTTACTTCCACTATCTCCGTAGGGATATAGAAAAGGAAGTTGGAGCCGTCGTTTTCGTCATAGAAAAGGGCATTGCCGCAGAAGGTTGCCAGCTCGGATCCCTCTTTCATCGTGAAGCGGCCATAGATTTTAGCCCCGCCTATCTGCTGGCTCCCTACCCTACTGGCGGGCAGCACCACCCTGGCATCGGTGAGAGAGGCAGTGGTGGTGATAGAAGCATCGATTGGGAACGCATCGTTGTAGATGTCAATCGTCTCAATATGGTTATCGGCACCCAGCCCATCAAGCATGGTGCCGATGTTCGCCGTTGTCATCCCGCTGCCGTTGATGGTGATGGCCGTGAGCGATTGCCGCACGTCGGAAAGGGCATTCTGCCCATCCTGCTTCTCAAACTCCGGGTTTCCGCCGTCGATGGTCATGTCGTTGAGATTCTGATTACTCAGCGACGCGAACGCATTATAAAGCACCTTTACCACCTGACGGGGAATGGTGAGCTCTTTATCTGCGTTGACGGTAGCAACACCTTTCGTGCTGACACCACTGACAATAGTCTGCCCCTCATCAGCGTAATCAAAGCAGTCTACTTGTGCCGATGCCATCTGGGAAGTAATAAGGAGAAGAAAAACACTAAGAACCGTGCGCATTTTTTTATTTATCCATTTTGGTGCAAAGTTACGATTTTTTATTCACTAACACAACCAACCTTTCAGAACTTTTATACATTTTTAAAAATAGCAAACCGGCCCAGGGGATTGTCTCTGACTGCCTAAGAGATAGTCTCTGACTGCATAAGGGATAGTCTCTGACTGCATAAGGGATAGTCTCTGACTGCATAAGGGATAGTCTCTGACAAGCTCAGGAAACATCTCTGACAAGCTCAGAGACTATCCGCATCAAGTTCAGAGACTATTTCCATAAAAAGTGCGACTTCCATTGAATAGGTTTTCGTCTAAAAACACCTCAACACCTCACCAAAATGCGCTGAATCGCCCTGTTTATCG
>CAMORS010000070.1 GCA_946624005.1 uncultured Prevotella sp.
CGCCAGTCGGGCCAACAATTTAAGTTTTCTTTAGATAGCTCATGCCGTCGGGCTGCTTGTTCGTCTCGTCCAACTGCCGTTGCAGATCGGCAGTCTGCTGCTCATAACACCTCAGTTCGGCAATCTTTTCCTCCAGCCGGCTTCGCTCCTCTTCATTCTGCCGTTTCTCTTCATTCAGCTCGCAACGTTCTTGCCTCAGATGTTCCAAGTCGCGTTCCTGTTCGGCCAGTTCTTTTTCTGCTGCAACGCTATGATGCTGTCGCCCACGTCGTTGGCCTTCTGGAAGTCTTTAATATCCTTAAAAACCATCACAGAAACAAAAACAAGAGGCACATTTTTTTCCCGAGCCATGTGGGGCGTGATGTCTCGCATGGCTTTTTTGTTATGAAAAAACATCCGACACCTCACCAAAAAGCCCAGAACACCAGTATTGATGGAGGTTTTGGATGGTGAGGTGTTCGTCTGACATCTCACCAGAGACCTCACCAGAGACCTCACCAGAGACCTCACCAGAGACCCCTCCCAGCCTCCCCAAAGGGGAGGAGCCCCATGTGGCAGTTACCGCAGGGGCGGAACAGCATTTCCGCCCGCAACAGAACATAGGTGGATGGTGGGGGCTCTGGTGAGGTGTTTGGTGAGGTGTTGGAGAAACATCTCACCATCGGGAAGGTCGATAAACAGGGGGATTCTGTGCCATTTGGTGAGGTGTCGAGCTAATTCTGACGAAAACTATTTCAAGCGTAGTTGCCCTAATTAGAGTACACACCATCATAAGTGTCAGATGTCTTCTGAGCCTGTCAAAGATGGTCTCTGAGCCTGTCAGAGATAGTCTCTGAGTCAGTCAGAGATGGTTTCTGAGCTTGTCAGAGATGGCTTCTGAGCTTGTCAGAGATGGTCTCTGAGCATGCCAAAGATAGTCTCTGAGCCTTCTTTTCCTTATCCGAACAAGGCGCGCAGAGCCTCTTCCACCTTCATGACAAGCACAAAATAAAGGCATAGTCCTTTGTTCTGTATTTATCTGTGTGATGCGGATTCCAAGCAGAGAATGATTATGTTTCTCGGTTCTTCGCTTAGCTCAGGCGTGGGCGGAGCAATTTCGTCAAGAAATGAAACCAAGGATACTTTTTCAGGTCACAAATACAGGAGAATGAGAACCAACAGGATTGGCATAGATAATTACAGTCCAGTCAAATCGAACTTGTACACTTTTTCTTCTGCCTGGTTTTGTTCGAAAAAGGTTATCATGTAGATTGGATAGTAAACAACCCTTCCCTTTGTCTGAACATTCTCTTGACAGAACACATAAGCCATAGGTACGGCATATTCTTCATTCTCCATCACGTTGGAAAGTGCATTATGCCGTTCATAGTCCTTGCCTGACTTAACCTCTATCGGCAGCATATTGCCGGCATACTCAACCACAAAGTCCAGTTCACCTTGCTTCTTGCTATTGAAATAGTAAAGTGAATGTTGCTGTGCTTCAGAGAAACCATGAGCATACAGTTCTTGGGCAACAAGGTTCTCGATAACAGAGCCAAAGTTGATATTTGGATTCGGACTGAGCAATCTGGCCTGAATGTTTCCTCCATACATGGCCGCAAGCAGCCCTACGTCGTTGAGGAAAAGTTTGAACAGGTTTCGCTGTTTGTTCAACAGCAAAGGGACTCGTGGCTCCTCAACATTGTATGCCGGGATAGCCACACCTGCATCCCTGAGCCACAAGAAACTGTCCTCATATTTGCTGAAGCGCGCCTTGGCTTTTGGCCGAGCCTGCTCACGCTCGGAAATCTGAACGAGTTCTGATTTCGCTCGCTTACTCGCAGCCTTTTCGTTCAGTTCTTTGAGAATAAACCGCTTATTTTTGGCATTCAGTTCAGAAGGTATCAGGTCGTAAATCTCTTCTATCTGCAACTTATGGTCATAGTCGTATTTTGTGATGTCCATCTTATAGGTGCGAATGATTCCGCGCTGTTCTTCATACACTCTGCGGAGATTGTTAGTGTCGAGGTACTTTTGAACAGCCGCTGGCATACCACCGACGATAAGATACAGTCGAATGGCTTCCAACATTCTCTTGTGAATAAAGTCATCAACAGGCATCTTCTCCTCAAAACATGTTCGCAAATGGCTAATCACATCTGCGTTAATGCCAATTGCCTCAAAGAACTCCAAAAGGTCAAGAGGATACATTTCTATCTCATCCATATATCCAACCGGTACACTACGCAGGTCGTCTAACTCAACACCAAGCAGAGAGCCGCTCATCACGTATTTATAACTGCCTTCATCTACAAGGAACTTGATTGCTGTTACTATCTCTTTACACTCCTGCACTTCATCGAAGAAAACCAACGTCTTTCCTGGCACCAATGGCTTTTTAGTGAAGGTAGAGAGTCGCAACAACAAATCTTTTGCTCCCTTTTGTTCGCTAAAAAGCTCGATGGCATCGGGTTGTTCTATGAAATTGATTTCAACAACATTATCAAAACACTCTTTTCCAACTTTTCGGATGGAAAAGGTCTTGCCGACTTGTCTGGCTCCTGTTACCAACAGAGAACGTTTGTCGTTAAGTAGAAAGTTACGTATTAGCTCGTCAGCTTTGCGTTTTACCATATCACATTGGTTATGCACGAGATTTCGATTGCAAAGGTACAATATTTTGTTTAAAGTCAAGCATAAAAACAAACAAATTACACTTTTCCAATGTAATTTGGTGTGTTTTCTTACACTTTTCCAATACAAAAATGATACATAATGTACATTTATCCAAGATTTGTGACTGCTGAATCTTTCCCTTATCCGAACAAGGCGCGCAGTGCCTCTTCCACCTTCCTGACGGGCACCAGATGGATATGGAAGCGCTTGGTGTCGAGGCCCTGCAGGTTGTACTTCGGCACGATGATATGGGAGAAGCCCAGCTTCTCGGCCTCGGCGATGCGCTGCTCGATGCGGGCTACAGGACGCACCTCGCCGCTCAGTCCCACCTCGCCAGCCATACACCATCCGGCCTCGATGGGTGTGTCGACATTGCTCGAGAGCACGGCGGCGATGATGCTCAGGTCCATCGCAAGGTCGGTGACACGGAAGCCGCCTGCGATGTTCACGAAGACATCTTTCTGGATAAGCTTGAAGCCTACCCGCTTCTCCAACACGGCTAAAAGCATGTTCAGCCGTCGCTGGTCGAAACCGGTGGTGGCGCGCTGCGGTGTGCCATAGGCTGCCGTAGACACCAGAGCCTGCGTCTCTACGAGGAAGGGCTGCACGCCCTCTATGGCCGAGCTGATGGCGATGCCGCTGAGCCCTGCATGCTCTTGGGTGAGGAGCAGTTCGGAGGGGTTGCTCACCTGTCGGAGACCGTTGCTGCGCATCTCGTAGATACCCATCTCGGAGGTGCTGCCGAAGCGATTCTTGATGCTACGCAGGATGCGATACATATAGTGCTGGTCGCCCTCAAACTGCAGCACGGTGTCGACGATATGCTCCAGTATCTTCGGTCCGGCCAGCGATCCCTCTTTGTTGATATGGCCGATGAGTATCACGGGGGTGCCGCTCGACTTGGCAAACCGGAGCAGGGCAGCCGCACATTCGCGCACTTGGGTGACACTGCCTGCCGACGACTCGGCCGCCTCGGTGCTGATGGTCTGTATCGAGTCGATGACGACGAGCTCGGGTTTCTCTTCCTTGATATGGGCGAAGATGCTCTCGAGCGATGTCTCGCAGAGTATCAGCAGGTTGTCGTTGGCTCCTCCGATGCGCTCGGCACGCATCTTCAGCTGGCTGGCGCTCTCCTCACCGCTGACGTAGAGAATCCTACGGTCGGCAAGCGTCAGCACCGTCTGCAGCGACAGCGTGCTCTTGCCGATGCCCGGCTCGCCACCGAGCAGCACAAGGCTCCCCTTGACCAGTCCGCCTCCCAGCACACGGTTGAGCTCCTGGTCGTGCATGTCGATGCGGCACTCTTCGTGGGTGGGTATGTCTTGCAGCCGTCGTGCCTGCGAGGCCCCTCTTGTCTGCCTCACTGCACCGGCAGCGGCACGTGCTGCCATCTGCCCCGTTTCGTTGGCGATGCGTATCTCCTTGAAGGTGTTCCACTGTCCGCAGGCTGGACACTTGCCAATCCACTTGGCCGACTCCTGTCCGCAGTTGTCGCAAACGTAAGCTATCTTGTCTTTTGCCATTCTTCTTGATTTCTGGTTTGTTGTAGTGATGCGATGCGTCGCGTCCTTACATTGTTGCCTGCAAAAATACACTTTATTTTCGAGATAGGCTTCTGTTGAAGGAAAAAAATATAAAAAGAATACGAAATAAAGAGAAAATGGAAGATGGTGGGATTGTATTTTGCTCGCTTATTCGTAACTTTGCACCGCTATATGAAAAAAGAATGGTGAAATTGAAAAGAACTAAAATAGGAACGGTCGTGCTGGTTGCATTGGTGCTGCTCATGGCCAGTTGCGGCGAGAGCGAGGTGCAGAAACGCAAGATATCGAAAGAACGGCGTGAGCAACTGCGGCGCGAAGACTCCTTGGCGCTGAAGATCGGCACGCTGCCCACCTTGGACTGCCTGCCCCTGTATGTGGCCAAGGAGACGGGGCTGTACCAGAAGCTCGGGGTTGACGTGCGCCTGAAGCCCTATTCATCGCAGATTGACTGCGACGCTGCTCTCGTGGCCGGCAAGATAGAAGGCAACGTGAGCGACCTGGTGCGGACAGAACGGATGAAGAAGCGCGGCACGGCGCTGCAATACTTCACCGCTACCAATGCCTACTGGCAGCTCGTCAGCAACCGCAAGGCGCGTATCAATGCGCTGAAGCAGCTGGAAGAGAAGATGGTGGCGATGGCGCGCTTCTCCGTGACCGACATGTTGGCAGATATGGCGGTAGACAGCGTGAAGCTGAAGTCGGAGACCGTCTTCCGCGTGCAGATCAACGACCCCAACGTAAGGCTGCTCATGCTGCACAACAACGAGATGGACGCCATGCTGCTCAGTGAGCCACAGGCAACGACGGCACGACTCTACAAGAACCCCGTGCTGATGGACAGCCGCAAGAACGACCTGTGGATGGGGGTCGTCGCCTTCCGACAGAAAGCCCTTGCCGACAAACGGCGCGCCGACCAGCTGAAAGCTTTCACGAAAGCCTACGACATGGCCTGCGACTCGATACGCATTCACGGCTTGCAGCACTATAAGAAAATCATCATGCAATACACCAAGGCCGACGAGCGCACGGTCGACTCGCTGCCGAAACTTGAGTTCAAGCACGTTTCGGCACCTCGGCAGAAAGACATAGACAAAGCAAACAGATGGCTCAGCAAATGAACAAGCAGGACACGCCGCAATGGGATGAGGTGTTCCGACTGATAGACCAGCGACGCCTCATCGAGGCCGTCGATGCCGTGCGGAAGATGGCCATACAGTTTCCGTCATTGGCTATGGGCGAGGTGACACGCGTGGAAGAAGACTATCGGCTGATGCTCCACTACGTGGAGATGGGCTTCAACGACCCAGAACGCGAGAACATGTACCGTCTCTTCATCCACCGGCTCTACCGTGCCGTGGCCAACATGCGTACGGGCTACCGTCGGCAGAAAGTGAGCGTATACACTGAAATGGCTCAGAAGACGGGCGGGAGGCTGTTCACCCACGATGCCATCCGCCGCGAGCTGGAAGACTTCGTGGCGTCGAAGGCCATGCTCGGATTGGAGAGCGAGGAAGTGGGCCGGCAGAAAGAGCTTGAGCTCTACAAGCAGCACCAGGCTTTCATGGCTGCCCTCTTCTGCCGCATCATCGTGGCACCGCAATGGAGCGATGCCGACGAGCAGTTTTATACATCGCTCTTGCTCTCGCCCACCATCGAGAACATCGACGCCCTGCTGGTAGTGAGCGCCATCTCTCTGGCCACCTGGCAAGAGTTCGACAGCTGCAAGATGAGCCTGCTGATGACGCTCTACCAGAAGGCAGAGAACGTCGCCCTCCGCCAGAGAAGCTTGGTGGGCTGGGCTTTTGCAGCCCCATTGGTGCCACAAGTGTTCGACGAGCTGAGGCAGCGCATCGCCACATTGTGTGCCGATGAACAGGTTATGCAGGAGCTGTCGGACATGCAGAAGCAGGTCATCTTCTGTGTCGATGCAGAGAAAGACCACGACACCATCCAACGCGACATCATGCCCACGCTGATGAAGAACAACAACCTGAACATCACGCGCAACGGCATGATAACGGAGAAGGAAGACGACCCGATGGAAGACATCCTCGACCCCGATGCCGCCGACCGACGGATGGAGGAGCTGGAGAATACGATACAGAAGATGGTCAACATGCAGAAGGCAGGCTCCGACGTCTATTTCGGAGGCTTCTCGCCCATGAAGCGCACAGCCTTCTTCTACGACATCAGCAACTGGTTCTGCCCCTTCTATCAGGAGCATCCCGCTATGGCGCAGGCCGTAGGGAAGGTGGGCAACACGGCCTTCCTCAAGATGCTCATAGGCCACACGCCTTTGTGCGACAGCGACAAATACTCGTTCTTGCAGGCCATCGCCTCTGTTGTTGACCGCCTGCCGGAAAGTGTGCGCGAGATAATGACGAGTGGCTATGATGGATTAGAAGAAGTGACGATACCCATCACCGACTCGCCGGAATATATCCGCCGCTTCTACCTGCAGGATCTCTACCGCTTCTTCCGGCTGTATCACGCCAAGAACCAGATGCGCGATCCCTTCGCCCCAGCGGCTTTCCTCTTCATGGCCAATGAGCTGTTTCCTTCGGAAGGTATGGTTCTGCCCATCTGCGACACCCTGCGCAAGCGCAACAACGTGGAAGGATTCAAGCAGATGGTGAACTTCTGCAGCGGACAGGAGACGACGGAAGCACTGTTCGTAAGAGGAATCTACGAGTACGAATATGCCCATCGCTACCCTATTGCACAACGCTGCATGGAAAGACTGCTGGAACAACAACCCGACCACGAGAAGGCACTGCTTTACTTGGGCCGTGCATGCTTCCAGACGGGGTCTTTCGAAAAGGCGGAGGAAAGCTACAAGAAGCTCAGCGAGAAGCATCCCGAGCGCAAATCGTACGTGCTGAACTACTGTATAGCCATGACGAAGAATGCCCACTTCGACGAGGCACTGCCCATGCTCTACAAGCTCAACTATCAGCATCCCGACGACATGAACGTAAGTCGTGTGCTGGCGTGGACGCTTATGGGCATGAAACGACTGGAACAAGCGGAGCAAGAATACATGAAGCTGGGCGACCAGACGGCCGACGACCAGCTGAACCACGCCTACTGCCGATGGTTTGCGGGCGACATGAGTGGTGCGGTGGGTCTGCTGCACACCTTTGTCGCTTCAAAGGCAGACGGCCATTCGCTCTACGACGAGTTCCGCCGAGATGAGCAAATGCTGAATCTCTTCAACATATCGCCCACCGACCAAGCCTTGGTCATCGACCTTGTCGTTGGGCAATAAAAACAGTTTTTTCCTGCGATTGAACTACAGAAAAAAAGGAGAGGGCATGTCTGAAATGCTGACATGCCCTCTCTCTCTATCTGTTTGACGATTACTTGTTCTTGACAATCTGTGCAGTGAAGGTGGCTTCCGACACAAGGGAGTCGCCCACGAACATATAGCCCTTCATCGACGAGATGCCGTGTCTTACAGGTGCCAACAGCTCAACCTTGAAGATGAGCGTGTCGCCAGGCACCACTTTGCGGCGGAACTTCACGTCGGTGATCTTCATGAAATAGGTGCTCCAGCGCTCGGGCTCCTCGACGGTGTTCAGCACGAGCAGACCGCCACACTGTGCCATAGCCTCTATCTGCAGCACACCAGGCATGACGGGCTCCTGTGGGAAGTGTCCCATAAAGAACTCCTCGTTGGCCGTAATATTCTTCACACCCACAATAGTGGTAGGACCGAGCGAGATCACCTTGTCGACAAGCTGCATCGGATAGCGATGAGGCAGCAGCTCACGGATGCGGTTAACATCCATCACGGGCTCTTCGTTGGGATCGTAGAAAGGAGCCTGCACCTCGTGCTTGCGAATCTCCTTGCGCATCATGCGCGCGAACTTATTATTAATGGTATGTCCGGGGCGGGTAGCCACGATACGGCCCTTGATGGGCTTGCCGATGAGGGCCATGTCGCCGATGATGTCGAGCAGCTTGTGGCGTGTACACTCGTTCTCCCACATCAGCGGTTTGTGCTGGATATAGCCAATCTTCGTGGCGTCCATGTGCGGCACCTTCAGCAGGTCGGCCAGCTGGTCGAGCTTGTCCTGCGTCACCTCACGCTCGTAGATGACGATGGCGTTGTCCAGATCGCCACCCTTGATGAGGTTGGCGTCGAGCAGCGGCATGATGTCACGCACGAAGACGAAGGTGCGAGCCGGTGCGATGTCGGTTGCAAAATTGCTGATGCAGTCGAGTGTGGCAAACTGGCTGTTGATAAACTTCGATTCGAACGAACACATCGCCGTGATGGAGAACTCCTCGTCGGGCAGGATGGTGATGCACGAACCAGTCTCTTCGTCCTTGATCTCCATCTTGCGGCGAATGGCATAGAAGTCTTTCGGAGCGTTCTGCTCCTCAATGCCTATCTCCTCTATCTTCTGTACATACATGGCGGCTGAGCCGTCGAGGATGGGAAACTCAGGACCGTTCACCTGGATGAGGCAGTTGTCGATGCCGAGGGCATAAAGAGCCGACAGGCCATGCTCTACGGTAGAGATCCTTACATCACCCTTGCCCAAGACGGTGCCTCGGCGAGTGTCAACAACGTTTTCAGCAACAGCATCGATGACGGGTTCCCCCTCAATGTCGATGCGCTGAATCTTGTATCCCGTATTTTCGGCAGCGGGATTGAATGTCACCGTCAGGCTCAAGCCTGTGTGAAGGCCTTTTCCAAACAAGGAAAAGCTACCTTTCAGAGTCTTTTGTTTCAACATCGATTTATTTACGATTTACGGATTTACAATTGATTGATATATAGTATACTCGTCAACTTGTTACTTTGTCAACTCGTCAACTTTCTTTTTCAGGGCTTCCAGATCGCGGTACATATCGGGCAGTTTCTTGAAGATGACGGACGAGCGGAAGAAGCTCTTCGGCTCCTGGGCCGGACTGCCGATGAGGCTCTCGTTGCCTTTTACACTGCTGTTCACACCGCACTGTGCTCCCACGTTGGTATGGTCGCCCACGGTGATATGACCGGCAAAGCCTGCCTGACCGCCGAACATACACCATTTGCCCACCTTTGTGCTGCCGGCAATGCCCACTTGGGCCGACATCACGGTGTGTTCGCCCACTTCCACGTTGTGGGCAATCTGCACCAGATTGTCTATCTTGGCACCACGATGAACGATGGTGCTACCCATCGTAGAACGGTCTACACAGGCGTTGGCGCCTATCTCTACATCGTCTTCGATCACCACGTTGCCAATCTGAGGAATCTTGTCGTAGCCATTCTCACCGGGAGCGAAGCCGAAACCATCGGCACCGATGACGGCTCCGGAATGCAGGATGACGCGATTGCCTATCTGGCAGTCGTGGTAGACCGACACGTTGGGATAGAGGATACACCCCTCACCGATAGTGGCATTGTCTTCGACGACGACGTGTGGATAGATCTGCGTACCCTTGCCGATGGTGACATTCTCGCCGATATAGGCGAATGCTCCCACATAGCAGTCGTCGCCCACATGGGCTGTCTCTGCGATGCAGGCCTGCGGATGAATGCCCTTCTTGCGGGGTTTCATGCTCTCGTACATCTGCAGCAGCCGCGCTACACACTCGTAGGCATTGTCGACGCGGATGAGTGTTGCCTTGACGGGATGCTCCAGCTGCAGGTCGTTGTTGACCAGAACCACCGACGACTGTGTGTCGTAGAGATAATGAGTATATTTTGGATTCGACAAGAAAGAGATGGCCCCTGTGCGGCCTTCTTCTATTTTGGCAAACGTTGTTACCTTCGTTTCTGCGTTGCCTTCCACTGTTCCGTTGACGAAATCAGCTATTTGGCGGGCTGTAAACTCCATAGAATTACAATTGCTAATATAATAAACAATGTGCAAAAACAGGCCTTTCCATCTGTCGTGGCGGTCTGTCCTCGCGATATTTCGGTGCAAAGGTAATAAAAAAAGAATTACTCTCCAAATATAGTTACGTTTTTTTGTGATTTCTTAGGGATGGAGGGATGAAAAGCGGGATGAGAAGCAACTTTTCCCGCAGCCGTACTGGCGGCTACGGGAAAAGAATGCTGTTGGTCATACAGGCTGCCTGCGACTATTTCACGACAACCTTTTTGCCTTCCTGAATGAGGATGCCCTTCGAAGCCTTGCTTGCCTTGCGGCCCTGCAGGTCGTAGAGGTCGGAGCTGCTGCTGTCGAGCGTGATACCGGCAATAGCCGTCACGACACCCATGTTGCCAGCATGCACGATGTTCAGGCTCTTGGCCGACGCAGCCTGCTGGTCCCAGGTGAAACCGCAGCGTGTGGGCAGGAACTGCTTGCCGTCGGTGCGAATCAGCACGCTCTCCAAGGGTGTCACATCCTGCTGTGCAGGAATACCGTAGCGGTCGGCATTCTCGACGGTCTCCCACGAGCTACCGAAGGTGACGGTGTTGCCGTTGCCATCGCTCAGGCGCACTGCCTTGAGGTCGGCATTCAGGCTGAGGGCTTCCGTGTTCTTCACCCGCAGATACTGTGCTTTGGGCGAGAATACGAGGTAGGGCACGCCGGCCTGCAAGCCGTCTTCCGTGCAATCGACGAAATAGAGATTGAGCGTATTGCCTTCCTGATGAATGCCAGCCAAGCGCTCTATGCGGAGGTCGCCCAGCTGCTCGGTTGTCAGCGACATGGGGAGACACAGCGTGTTGTAGCCTTCGAAGAAGTAGCGGTTGAGCTGTACGGTCTGTTCGTTGTTCTGAATCAACTGCACGTCGATTTTCGGTGAAGAGGCATAGACGTTCTTCACTCCCTTTTGGGCAAACGCTGTCGAGCAGACAGCAGTAGCCAAAACCATTGTAAGTAATAAATGTTTCATGCCAATATGTTTTAAAAGTTAAGCGTTTCTGCAAATATACTAACAATTTTTCAAACCGCCTATGGTTTTTAAATAAAAATAACGTAGTGCGGGGCTCTTTAACGTTGCTTTTCAGAATCGCTGGTAGCAGAGGTAATACTTCCGAATCTTCTTTGAGAGCAGACTGACGTTGAGAATCTCCGATGCTGCCGCGATGTCGCGCTCCGTACCGTCCTTGTAGAGGATGTCGATATGGTCGTCGTTGATATCGTACATATCCTTCTGTATCTCGTTGATGCTCATCAGGAAGTGGGCATCCTGCTTGTCGATGCCGGCCCGACGGGCTATCGTCTCCTGCAGTTCGTCGATACGCTCTTCGGGGATGGGCTCTTCGTGCACCTCAACCTGGAAGATGTTGCGGTTGATGAGGTCGGTGGCAAGCATGGAGAGAATCCTGTCGTCGCTGTCCATCCACACCTTCATGGCACTCCAGATGTCGTTGTCGTCGAGGTGGCCATACTGCCGCATGGCCTCTGGGTCGCTGTTGAAGCGTTCGGCATCAACGTCGTTGTAGAGGAAGTAGCGCAACGACGGCGGACAGAACACCTCTCGCCCCTCACTGGCCAGATATTTGGCACGCAGCAAGGCATTGACGAGCACCTTCTCGGCAGCCACGGCCGTTTTGTGCAGATACACCTGCCAGTACATCAGTCGGCGCGAGGTGAGGTAGTTCTCGATAGAGTAGATACCCTTGGAATTGACAACCAACCGATCGTCAACGACGTCGAGCATCTTGATGATACGAGCCGAACCGATGTTTCCTTCGGTGACACCCGTAAAGAAGGCGTCGCGGCGAAGGTAGTCGAGCCGGTCCATGTCGAGCTGTGAGGAGATGAGCTGGTGGAGGAAGCGCTTGTTGTATTCGTTGCGGAAGATCATCATCGCCAGAGTCAGCGCACCATTCATCTCCCGGTTGATTTGCTCCATCATCATCAGCGAGATATCCTCGTGGTTGATGCCGTGGATGAGCGTGTTCTCCAACACATGCGAGAAGGGGCCATGCCCGATGTCGTGCATCAGAATGGCCGCCTGTACGGCTTCAGCCTCGGAGTCGAAGATGAAGATGCCCTTCTGCTGGAGCGACACGATGGCCTCGCTCATCAGGTGGAAGGCTCCTAAAGAATGTTGGAAGCGCGTATGGCGTGCTGCAGGGTAGACCACGGAAGCCAGCCCCAGCTGGTTGATGCGGTTGAGACGTTGCATCAGCGGGTGGCTCACGATGTCGTAGAGCAGTCCGCGCGGTATCTTGATGAATCCGAAGACGGGGTCGTTGACAATCTTGCTGTCGTTCATTGGACTACACCGGCCTTTTTGAGTTCCTCGGCCATCTGCTGTTGCAGCTCGCGGGCTTTGTTGCCTGCAGCTTCAGCGAAGTCTTCCTCCTGCGAGGCGTAGATGATGCCACGCGACGAGTTGACCAGCAGGCCGCAATCTTTCGTCATACCATACTGGCAGACCTCTTCAAGACTGCCACCCTGAGCACCTACACCGGGAACGAGCAGGAAGTGGTTGGGGGCCACACGGCGGATATCCTTGAACATGCTTCCTTGAGTAGCACCGACAACATACATCATGTTCGCTGTCGTTCCCCACTGCTGTGAAACCTTGATCACTTTTTCGAAAAGCCTTTCTCCGTTAGCGTCTTCCGTCAATTGGAAGTCCATCGAACCTTTGTTCGAGGTCAATGCCAACAGGATGACCCACTTGCCTTCGTACTCGAAGAACGGTGTCACCGAGTCTTCACCCATATAGGGAGCGACGGTGAGCGAGTCGACGTCGTACTCTTCAAAGAACGTGCGTGCATACATCTTCGACGTGTTGCCGATGTCGCCGCGCTTGGCATCGGCGATGATGAAGTGGTCGGGATAGTTCTCCTTCAGATAGCGCACGGTCTTCTTGAAGGCTGTCATACCGTGAATGCCGTAGGCCTCGTAGAAAGCCAGGTTGGGCTTGTAGGCCACGCAGTAGGGAGCCGTAGCGTCGATGATCTGCTTGTTGAACTC
>CAMORS010000071.1 GCA_946624005.1 uncultured Prevotella sp.
TGATGAACTTCGGCTCGATGGCCAGACAGCGGGCTATCTCCGTGCGTCGGCGCTCGCCGCCGGAGAGCTGGTCGCCCTTGTTGCGGCGCACCTTCTGCAGGCGGAACTCGTCGATGAGGCTCTCCAGCTTGCGCTCGCGGTCTTGCTTGGTCAGTCCCTTCTTCATCTCGAGGACGGCCATGATATTGTCTTCGACGCTCAGTTTGCGGAAGACGGAAGCCTCCTGCGGCAGGTAGCCGATGCCGGCCTGCGCTCGTCGGTAGACGGGATAGTCGGTCACTTCCTGGTCGTCGATGTAGATATGTCCGGCATTGGGCACGATGAGACCCGTCGTCATATAGAACGAGGTGGTCTTTCCGGCTCCGTTGGGTCCGAGCAGACCGACTATCTCGCCCTGCCTGACATTGATGTTCACGTCGTTGACTACGGTACGCTTGCCGTAACGCTTGACCAGTCCCTCGGCACGTAGCACCGACTGCTGTGGCTGTATGTTTTCTGTCTCTGTCATTCTTTTTTCTTATTTCATTCTTTTTTTCAATCGTGTAGGGCTCATCCGCATGTCCCAGAAGTCCATCACATGCACCGTGTCTGTCAGCTCGTCGTAGTAGTACACCATCTTGAAACGCTTGTGGATGGTACACGAGCGGTACTCATGGGTACGCCCTTCGAGGAGTGTCTCAGGAAAGCCAGACTTCGGGAATACAGACAGCCTATGCTTGACTCTTAGCTGTTCTTCATCAATTCGCCTTGCGGCAAGTTTCCCAAATTCCTGTAAGCTATAGGTTAAGATACGCTCCAATTCGGCCTGGGCTGTTTCTGACGACACGACTAAAGCCATGGGAATTTTTGTCTTATGCGATTTCTCGATTCCTCTTCTGTCAGCCACATGCCTTCAGCAACATTGGCTTCCGCCTCGTCTATCCGGGCATAAAGTTCCTCCAAGGTGTAGGGTCCTACGCCTGGATCGAAGTCGTCGTTGAGCCACGGGTTGTCCTCCCCATCTGCTTCAGTATCGTCAATAGGTTCTGATGTCCATGCTTGCGACTGCTGCAGAGCGACGACAGCGGGCTCGCCAGCTTGGTCGGTTTGTTCATGTTCTATCTTCTTATATGCCATATCCTATCGATTTTGGTGTGCAAATTTACGAAAGAAAATTGAATGAATGCTCATTCCACTGAAGAATTTATGTTTTCTTAGTGGAATGAGCATCAGAAGAACATTCCCTGACGGGCTATCGCAGCACCTTCTTTCCGCCTATGATGTAGACACCCTTCTTGAGCGTAGAGCCGCTGATGCGCTGGCCGCTGAGGTTGTAGACGGGCGTGCTATCAACGTCCGATTCTGTTTCGACGCAGTCGATGGCGGTAGCCGGACTGTCCGACTTGCTTTTCGAGATGTACACGTATTTGGCCACGTTGCCATCCTTGTCGACGATGGCTCCGCCGTAGCTCTTTCCGTCGGTGGGCTGTATGACATAGCTCGTTCGCAGCGTGATACCACCTATGAAGTCGGCGATGCCCTTTTCTGTCGAATTGACAGTCACATTGGCACGGGTTAAGGTGAGTTTCTCCTTGGTCGTCTCGCCCGTACCGACGATGCCGCGCTTGGCGTTCACCTGCAGGCATGCATCTTCGAGGGTGAGCTTCTTGCCATCGCTGACGTAGATGCCACAGTCGTTGGATTGGAGCGAGGCTTTTTTGCCATCGGAGCTCCACATCGTAGTGTTGCCACGCAGCCAGAACACGGGCACATCGCCTGTGGTGAGCGTTGCCTCCTTGCTGATGACGATGTCCAGCCCCTCCTCCTCGCTGTACACCAACGCTTGGATGCCGTCCATCGTCGAGACATCGATATCTTTATTGATATGCAGCTGTTTGGCATCGAAGGAATAACCGATGGCACCACCGAGCATGCTGATATAATAGTCACTATACTGCACCTGCTCACCGGCAATCCAGAGATTCGCCGGTACATTGGGAACAATCTGCAAACTCGTCAGCAGACCGTTAGACCCATACATGTTGCCTTCAACAGAAAAAGTATGATAGCCGAGGTTGATGTAGTGGCAGTCGGTCAGCACCACTTCCTTCACCTGTCGGATGACGCCTCCGTCGCTACTTGACGAGAGACTGACAGTAGAATTGACGAAACGAAGTGTTGCTCCGAGTTCGTTCTGGCTGTAGATGCCGAAACGGCCGTTGGCTGTAAGGTTGGCATCCTTGACCGTTAGCGTGATGTCATTCGGCAGATAGATACACATAGAGCCCAGGTCCTTCAGCGTCAGCTTGCCCGCTCCGGTGATGGTGGTATTGGCACCGAGCACCATACAGCTACCCGTCGACAGATAGACATCGTCGTAGAGATGAGTCGATTCTACGGTGAGCTGACTGTTCTCTTCGACACTGATGGTGAGTCCTTCAATGCTGCTGTTGATGATGTTCTGGCTGCTGCTGGCGGTGTAGTCGCCCTTGACATGCAGCGTTTTGTTAGCAGGATCGTAGCTGAAGACGCCATCACCGAGGATATCCTCGCAGTTGGCACCCGACACCTGCGTGCCGGCTATTTTGAGGTCGTAGACATCGCCTGCGAGGATGTCGGGCGAGATAGACACCGTACCGTAGTAGAGCTGCCAGGATTCACTTTCGTCCCAGCAGATGCCATAGCCGTCGACATAGTAGAAGTTTTCAGCCCCGTAGGTTGTGCTGCCGTCGACGACATCATCGTAGTGGGAGTCGATCAGGCTGAACTCTTCTAAGTTGCTGATGGTGGGCAGGCTTGTATGATTTGCCGAGGCCGTCAGCCTTGAGTGGTTGACTTTCATGAAGTTGGTGTAGATGCTGTTGATGGCGCAGCCGTAACCTGTCACCTCCACATCGGCATCCTGGAGCGTCAGCGTGCTGTTGAAGTTCAAGGCGATGCCTGCTTCACTGTCGCTCACGAGAGAGAGTCGGCCCGTGCCAGTGATGGTGGTATGGCAATCATAGAGATAAAGTGCCTGTTCGGTTGAACGCAGACTACAGTTGCCGTTCACCTGAATGGTCAGTCCATCAATGCCCGAGCCATAGTTCCAATACGTACCATTCATGATGCATGTCTCATTGAGGTACATCTGCAGATTGTTGAGCACCAGCGTCTTCGTAGCGGCATCGTAGACCACGGTGCCATCGCCCAGGACGTCGTCGGCATTGTGGTTGGTCACCTGAGTGTTGCCTATCCACAGGTTGGTCTTCTCCAAGGGTAACTCGATGACAACCGACTGGTTTTTGATGAGATTGCCATAGCTATCAACGAGACCTTTGTTAGGATCATAGGTAGCTCCGGCTGGGGTAGTAAACTGCTGCCCATCGAGCAGCTTGACGAACAGGAAGCCCTGCAGCACCTCGTTGGGCGAGAAGGCCTCCACACGCGTTCTGATACCGGCGATGGTCAGCACGGCGGGAGTGCTCTCGCTGCCGATGGCGAAGTAGCCATTGCTGCCGGCATTGGCTGTCAGGGAGAGTCCTCCGTCGATGCGAGTATACTTGCCTGTGAGCGACATACATTCCGCGTTGCTCTCCATCGACACCTGGCCCGAACCTGTCAGGGTGATGTCGCTCTGCAGCGAAAGGATGTTCGCATTGTTGCTACGGAGCGTATTCGTACCCTCAAAGCGAACAATCAGTCCCGGCACCTCGCTTCGGATGTTGTCGCCATTGCCGCTGATTGCGGCATCGATGAGCGTCAGCGTCTTTGCGCCCACATTGTATTCCACCTTGCCGTCGCCGAGGATGTCGTCCTTGTTGTCGCGCGTCACCTGCGTCCCACCGACCCAAAGCGTTGGGGCCTTGTAGGTGAAGTAGCCGGGATTGGACAGACCGCCGTCGATGCGGGCATAGTCGGCACTGGTGCAGGTCGCGTCAAAATGGGATCCGCTGCCGCCTACCAACGAGGTGCACGCCACAAACATATCCAACTTACCGTGTGCCGTGGCACTCGTCGTGACAAACTCTTCGCTGGCGTAGATGGTGGTGAGATATGAATGTTGGGGAATATCGAACATACTGGAGAAATCTGCCACGTTGGATGTGTTGAAACTGCTCAGGTCGACCGTTTTCATATCCATACATTCATAGAACATGTGCGACATGTCGGCGACATTCCGGGTGTCGAAGCTCCTGAGGTCGAGATTCTCCAGTTCGGTTGCCCACCCAAACATCCATCGCATGGTGCTCACGTTGCGGGTATCGAAGTGGCTCAGGTCCAGCTCCTTGAGATCCCAACATCCGGAGAACATACTTTCCATCGTTGTCATCTCGCTCGTGTTGAGGTATTGCATGCCAACAATCTTCTGCAGACTTTGCAACCCAGCGAACAAGTGATAACCACCCTTGAGCCGTGCATCCAGGAACGAAGGATCGATATTGACCACTTCTACGTTTGAAGCATTTTCGGTATCATACCACCCAGGATCGACCGTACCGTCGCCAACGTCGTATGTCGCCAGTCCGCTACGTGTAGCTTTCTCTGTGTCGTAATAGAGCGTCAGCACGTTGGCCTGAAAGTTAACGGCATCAAAGTCGTACACGGCGTAGGCTTCACGCTCTTGGCTGCTCATGCTCAAAGCTATCAGTAGCAATGTTGTCAAAAGGGTTAATCTCTTCATACCTATTATATATATTAGTTTCTGGTTGCAAAGATACGAAATATTTTTGAAACATCTGCCTTTGTTCTTCGTTTTTTCATAAAAACGGCTGAGTTTTTTGGGTATGTCGCGAATAATATGTAATTTTGCGCCATCAAAAAAAACAGCGCAGCATGATAATCTATCGATTTCTCACCGCCTTCGGGCGCTACCTCCTCTTGATGGGCCGCACCTTCTCACGCCCCGAGCGGATGCGTATGTTCCTGAAGAAATATGTCACGGAGATGCAACAGCTGGGGGTCGACTCCATCGGCATTGTCCTGCTCATCTCCTTCTTCATCGGTGCCGTCATCTGCATCCAGATGAAGCTCAACATCCAGAGCCCGTGGATGCCACGATGGGTGAGCGGCTACACCACCCGCGAGATCATGCTTCTGGAATTTTCATCGAGCATCATGTGTCTGATTCTGGCCGGTAAGGTGGGGTCGAACATCGCGTCCGAACTGGGCACGATGCGCGTCACGCAACAGATTGATGCCCTCGAGATCATGGGTGTCAACTCCGCCGAATATCTCATCCTGCCGAAGATCGCGGCTATGGTGTCGATGATGCCCGTGCTCGTCATCTTCTCCTCCGCCATGGGCATCGTGGGTGCCTATGCCACAGCCTACATCGGCCATGTGCTGCCTCCCGACGACCTGACGTTAGGACTGACGCACGACTTCGTGCCCTGGTTTCTCTGGATGAGCATCCTGAAGAGTCTGGTCTTCGCCTTCATCATCGCCAGCGTTTCGTCTTTCTGCGGCTATACCGTCGAAGGCGGTTCGGTAGAGGTGGGCAAAGCCTCCACCAACGCTGTGGTCTCCTCGTCGGTCTTGATCCTTTTCTCTGATGTATTTCTAACGCAGTTGCTTTCCTGAACTCCTATAAAATGATCGAGATACGCCACCTATACAAGAGCTTTGAGGACAAGGAAGTCCTCCACGATATCAACGCCACGTTCGAGAACGGCAAGACCAACCTCATCATCGGACAGTCGGGCTCCGGCAAGACAGTGCTGATGAAGAACATCGTCGGGCTGCTCGACCCCACTCGTGGCGAAGTGCTTTACGACGGTCGCGACTTCGTAGCAATGTCGAAGCGCGAGAAGGTGCTGCTGCGGCGCGAGATGGGCATGATCTTCCAGAGTGCCGCCCTCTTCGACTCGATGTCGGTACTCGAGAACGTGATGTTCCCCTTAGACATGTTCTCGTCGAAGAACCTCCGCGAGCGACAGCAGCGAGCCCGCGAATGTCTCGACCGCGTCAACCTTCTCGAGGCAGAGAACAAATACCCTGGCGAGATCTCCGGTGGTATGCAGAAGCGCGTCGCCATCGCCCGGGCCATCGTTCTCGAGCCGCGCTACCTCTTCTGCGACGAGCCCAACAGCGGCTTGGACCCCAAGACATCGCTCGTCATCGACGACCTGCTGCACGGCATCACCAAGGACATGCAGATCACGACCATCATTAACACCCACGACATGAACTCTGTCATGGGCATCGGTGAGAACATCATCTTTATCTATCAGGGAACGGCGGCCTGGAATGGTTCGAAAGACCAGATCATGACCTCTACCAACGAACGGCTCAACGACTTCATCTTCGCTTCCGACCTCTTCAAGAAAGTCAAAGAGGTGGAACAGGAAGAAGGGACAGTCAGCAAATAATCACAGTGTTGTCGCGGATTCATTATAGTGTTGTCGCGGATTCATCACAGTGTTGTCGCGGATTCATCACAGTGTTGTCGCAGATTTGAAATCCGCGACCTTCCCTACAGCCCTGTGTTGCGGTGCAGACGCTCCATGTTGTCCTCCCATATCTCGACGAGCGTCTCCGTGTCGCCATCGTGCGCCACGTCGGTCACGCTGAGCATATAGTCGCCGGTCAGCTCGTTGCGGTCCATGCGCAGCTCCCAGTAGTTGCCGCTCTCCTCATCTTCTTCCCATATATAACGGCTGTAGCTCTGCGCCACCTGTTCCAGGATGCGTGCGTGCTTGATTTCATGTGCTTGCCAACGGTTGCCCCAAACAAAGGTGAGCTGTTCGCCATTGGCCTCCACTTCGTCGGCTATCCACTTGGACAAGCCTTCCGGGGTACTGATAAGTGCCCAAATGATACGTGCCGACTTCGATCGGAGTTCTCTTTCCACACTGATGATGAGCTTTGACATAATGCAGATGTTATGAGGTTCTACATGTTTGATAGAGGCTGAAAAGGTCGCCGTTTTGATTTTTCTGCGACAAAATTAGTAAAAAAATATGATATGACAAAAAAATATTCGTTTTTTTTTTGGTGATAAGAAAAAAAGTCGTACCTTTGCACCCGCATTCAGAAAATGGATGGCGAGGTAGCTCAGCTGGTTAGAGCGTCGGATTCATAATCCGGAGGTCGTGGGATCGTGACCCACCCTCGCTACAAGAAGCCCTGCAAGCCAAATGGTTCGCAGGGCTTTTTGTTTTCTCGATAAGCTTTTAGAGCCTCTTGCTGTCGTGGATTTGCAAAGCTTTTAGAGTCTCTTGCTGTCGTGGATTTGCAATCCGCGACCACCCTAAAAGCTTTGCAGCCACGCCTTTATTTCCATCAGCATCTCAGCATGCCACGGGAACGACTCGTTAATGCCGAAGCCATGCCCACCCTTGGGATAGATATGCAGGGCGGCGGGGACATGATGTTGCTGGAGCGCCTGATAGTAGCCGATGGCATTAGCAGGAGGCACAGCGCGGTCGTCGTCAGCCAGGACGATGAAGGCCCGCGGCGTCGCGTTCGACACCTGTCGCTCGTTGCTGAAGCGGCCCACCAGCTCTTCGGAAGGGCTCTTGCCCAGCAGATTCTCACGCGACCCCTGATGGGTGACGCCTTCCTCCATCGTGATGACCGGGTAGAACAGCAGCTGGAAGTTGGGGCGCGCATCGTCTTCGGCCTGTGTGGCAACAGTGGAAGCCAGATGCCCACCGGCCGAGAAACCCATGATGCCCACATCGTCGGCATTGACATGCCACTGCTGTGCATGGCGTCTCACCAGTCGGACAGCCTCTTTGGCATCCTCCTGCGGCACCTGCCACCGTCCGTGCGGCATCCGGTATTTCAGCACCACCACGGCGATACCCATATTGTTGAAGACATCAGCCCACCGTGTACCCTCTTTCTCGAAGGCCAGATGGGTATAGCCGCCTCCGGGGCATACCACGATGGCACGTCCCGTCGCCTTCTCTGCAGCAGGCAGGAACACCACAACCCGTGCCGTGTCCTCAGCTTCGCCATTATCAGTAGGAGCTCCGCTCGGCCACAGATTAATCTGCAGCCCCTTTGTCTGTGCCGATGCCGCTATAGCGGCGATCATCAGCATGCATACGAAAAACACTTTCTTCATTTCACTTTATTTTGATTTGATCGTATCTTCGGTGCAAAGGTAGCACAAAATCATAAGACGAAAGAAGACTTGCACGAAAAAACAATTTATTATTTTGCCATCCCTCCCCTACTTAAATTAAAAAATACTTAACTTTCTGCATGTTTTTACACTTTGATTTTGCCGTATGGGGTTTTATTCGTACTTTTGCACCTCGTAAAAAAGTTTTGTAAAAAGATGTTTTTAGAATAAGAAGATTATGGCAAAGAAAGCTTTATTGATGATTCTCGACGGATGGGGCATCGGCAAACACGGAGCCGGTGATGTGATATACAATACCCCGACACCCTATTTAGACTATCTGACAGCAGTAAGCGCACATTCGCAGTTGCAGGCATCTGGCGAGGATGTCGGTCTGCCCGACGGACAGATGGGCAACTCCGAGGTGGGACACCTGAATATCGGTGCCGGCCGCGTGGTTTACCAAGACCTGGTGAAGATCAACCGTGCATGTAAGGATGGCAGCATCATGGAGAACCCCGAAATCAAGCGTGCTTTCGGCTATGCGAAGGAGACGGGTAAGAAAGTGCACCTGATGGGACTCACCTCCGATGGTGGTGTACACTCCTCTTTGGATCATCTGCTGAAGCTGATAGAGATTTCCAAGGAGTACGGACTGAAGAACACCTTCGTCCACTGCTTCATGGACGGACGTGATACCGACCCGAAGAGCGGTGTGGGCTTCATCCGCCAGCTGACGGACGACTGCCAGAAGAACGATGCCGCCATCGCCAGTATCGTGGGACGCTTCTACGCCATGGACCGCGACAAGCGCTGGGAACGCGTCAAGGAGGCCTACGACCTGCTCGTAGAGGGTAAGGGCAAACAGGCTGACGACATGGTGAAGGCTATGGAGGAGAGTTATGCCGACGGCGTGACGGACGAGTTCATCAAGCCTATCAACAACAAGACGGTCGACGGCACCATCGAGGAAGGTGACGTGGTGATCTTCATCAACTTCCGCAACGACCGCGCCAAAGAGCTCACCGTCGTGCTCACACAACAGGATATGCCCGAGCAGGGGATGCACACCATCAAGAATCTGCAGTACTTCTGCATGACACCCTACGATGCCAACTTCAAGGGCGTACACATCCTCTTCCCCAAAGAGAATGTCGACGACACACTGGGCGAATACCTCAGCCGCATGGGCAAAAAACAGCTGCACACCGCCGAGACGGAGAAATATGCTCACGTGACCTTCTTCTTCAACGGAGGACGTGAGGCTCCCTTCGAGAACGAAGACCGCATCCTCGTGCCTTCTCCCAAAGTGGCCACCTACGACCTGAAGCCCGAGATGAGCGCCTACGAGGTGAAAGACAAGCTCGTCGGAGCCATCAACACCCAGGAGTACGACTTCATCGTGGTGAACTTCGCCAATGGCGACATGGTAGGACATACCGGTGTCTACAATGCCATCGCCAAGGCCGTATGGGCTGTCGACCAATGCGTCAAGGAGGTGATAGAGGCTGCCAAGGCCAACGACTACGAGGCGATCATCATCGCCGACCACGGCAATGCCGACAATGCCATCAACCCCGACGGCACGCCCAACACCGCCCACTCGCTGAACCCCGTACCCTTCATCTATGTCACCGACAACAACTCGGCAACGGTGAAAGACGGCCGACTGGCCGACGTGGCTCCCTCCATCCTCCATATCATGGGACTCGAGCAGCCTGCGGACATGACGGGCGAGAACCTGATTTCGGATAAATAACAACTAACAAATACAAAGGCGCAGAGACACAGAGCTTTTCCTCGGCTCCGTGTCTCTGCGTTGTGTTTATCTATGCATCTTCTATTCTATCGCCTTCTTGGACGTATGGTCGTCGTAGACAACGATGTGGACACCGTTGCTGCCTTCGCCCACCTTACGCCCTGCGGCATCATAGCGCCCCACCTCCTTGCGGTCGGCCGAAGCACTCTTCGTCACTCCCGTTGGAGCCGCACTGCTGCCCTCCACCACCTCGAACGCCTCTATCGAACTGTCGTCGAAGGCCCGCTCGCCGATGGTCAGGTTGAGGAAACGCCCGTCCGTCACCGTGCTGTGCAGCCTCAGCGTCTTCAGGTATTTCGTCCCCTGGAAGGCATTGTTGCAGATACGCCTGACACTCGACGGCACCTCAAACGTCTCGTCCTGCTTCATGGGCGGATACTTCACCAGCACCATGGGCAGGTCGTCGTAGATCATATACAGCACGCCGTCTATCGCCCGGATGGTGTTCGACTCATCGTAGCCGCTCGTCACGATATAGCCCGTCGTATAGTCGGTGCTGTTCTCCAGTCGCTGTCCCTTTGCTGCCAAGGCCGTCACCAACAGCACGGCAGCCAAAATACTCTTTCTTTTCATCATAGTTTCACTGTTTGTTCCGTTCTACAGGGTCTGCCCAATATGGAAGCCTACGCCAATGACGGTCTTGATGACTGGCTTATCCATGACAGAATCCTGAAGTTTACTTTGCAAAAGTAGCAAATTATTCTGAACTACACTTCACAATATTGAAAAAAATGCCGCCGTGTTTGTGTTTTTTTCTAAAAAGCAACAGATACCGGCTCCTTATCCCTCTTTTTAAGCATATTGAAGATAGTCTCTGACCTGCTCAGAAGCCATCTCTGACTATATCAGAAGCCGTCTGCGACCAGCTCAGAAGACATCTCTGACTATATCAGAAGCCGTCTGCGACCAGCTCAGAAGACATCTGCGACTCCTGTGCAGACCATCCATGACAGATGATCAGCACCCACAGAAAAAGTCTTGCCGAAAATGAGGCAACACCTCACCAAAATGCCCCAAATCCCTCTGTTTATCGGCCTTCCCAATGGTGAGGTGTCTCTTCATCACCTCACCAAACACCCCACCAGCGTCCCCACCATACATTGCTTCTTATGCGCTGCTGCAACGCTGGGAAGCGTCGCCTCCTACCCATTGCGCTAATGTAGGAGGTCACGCCATTCCCGAGCTTCGCTCGCCTACCCATTGCCTTTCCCAGCGTGACACCTGCCACTTGGAACCCATCCCCTCGCGTTCGGGTGAATTTGAAATTCGCCCGCAAAGGAAGATGGGAATTTGAAATTCCCAACTCACAGCAGCCGAATTTCAAATTTGGCTGAACGAGGGCCTTCAACACCCATCACCCACCACCTGGTAGCCATCAACACCCAACACCCATCACCCAACACCTGATAGCCATCATCACCCCGCTCGGCCCGAAGGGACGCTTGCCAGAGCAAGAACACCCATCACCCAACACCCCAATTGGTGAGGTGTCTGGTGAGATGTCTGGTGAGGTGTTTCGCAAACACCTCACCATCTGAAACCCGCTGCAGCAAAGGCTTTTCACGCATTTTGGTGAGGTGTCGGAGTTAAAAGGGACGAAAAAAAAACAGCGAATAAAATGCGCCAAATAACCAAACGAAAACGCGCCAAATGACCAAACGGAAATGCGCCAAATGACCAAACAGAAACGCGCCAAATAACCAAACGAAAATGCGCCAAATAACCAAATATCACATAAATTATTCTTTTGTTTCAAGGAAAAACATTATCTTTGCACCGCAAATCATATAATATAGTTTTATGGCTGAGAACACATTTTATTATCGGAAGAGAATTGCAGACATTCTCTTGGAAGAGAAGTTGGAAGCAATAGGGGCTGTCCTTGTTGAAGGGCCTAAAGCATGTGGTAAAACAACGACTGCAGAACAGCAAGCAAAGAGCATCTTGTATATGGATGATCCTACAAGCATACAGCAGAATCTCCAGTTGGCAGAAACCAACATCAAGCGACTGCTTCAAGGTGAAACGCCAAGACTTATTGACGAATGGCAAATAGCACCACAGATTTGGGATGCCGTGCGTTTTGAAACAGACCACCGAAAGGACGACGGGCTCTTCATACTTACAGGTTCGGCAGTTCCTGCGGACAAGTCTAAAATTCGCCATACAGGGGCCGGACGTTTTGCCTGGCTTACCATGCGTCCAATGACGTTATGGGAATCAGGAGAGTCTTCCGGGGACGTGAGCCTAAAATCTCTCTTTGACGAACCTGAAAAAATTGATGGTGAAAGCGCCTTGAAGATGGAAGACATTGCCTATACTATTTGCAGAGGTGGCTGGCCAAAGTCCCTATTCAAGAAAAGCAAGAAAGCTGCGCTTCGCCAAGTAGCAGAATATTATGAAGCCATAACGCGCTCAGACATTTCAAGGGTTGACGAAGTTGAAAGGGACGAGTTCCGTGCCAAGAGGCTCATGCGATCGTATGCGCGATTGCAAGGAGCGATGGCCAGCATCGCGACTATTGTAGAGGACATGAAGGCAAATGAGACAGAAGACATGAGCGACGAAACGGTTGCATCATATATAAAGGCTTTGAAGAAGATTTTCGTGATAGAAGATATGCCGGCCTGGAATCCCAATCTGCGTTCAAAAACCGCTATACGCACCAGCGACACGCGTTACTTTGTTGATCCATCCTTGGCTATTGCAGCATTAGGCATTGGACCGAACGACTTGCTGAACGACCTGAACACGATGGGGCTATTCTTTGAAACGCTCTGTGTGCGTGACCTGCGGGTTTATGCTGAAGCCAATGATGGAAATGTTTTCCACTACAGAGACAAGAACGGTTTGGAGTGTGATGCCGTGGTACATCTTAGGAATGGGAACTATGGCCTTATAGAAATCAAACTGGGCGGCGACACGCTTATTGAGGAAGGTGCTGCAAGCCTAAACGCATTGGCAGAAAAGATTGACACGACAAGAATGAAGAAGCCGTCATTTAAGATGGTACTGACGGCTGTCGGACAGTATGCGTATATGCGGACTGACGGCATCATGGTCGTTCCCGTCGGCTGCTTGAAGGATTAACCCGATGGTATACATCCGAAGCCTTCGTTCGAAAAACAGATGCCTTCACCCTTACCTGGACGGTAAGCATTCGTTGAAATACACGTTGTAACAGTTGTAGTTTCGTTGTACCTTTGC
>CAMORS010000072.1 GCA_946624005.1 uncultured Prevotella sp.
TTGATAATTTAACATTTAAGGCAATCCATGAGTCAACCTATTTCAGTACAAGACATAGTGGTTTACGATTATTAACACAAGACGGGTATTTCCTTAACAGATTTTTGCACACCATAAAGGGCGGAATTTGGAGGTGACGGGGAAAGTGTGTACCTTTGCCGTAGAATTCTAACATCGCTCCTTGACATACTTTCATACAATTTAGAGACCATCAATGACTGTCTCAGAGACCATCAACGACCGAATCAGAGACCATCAACGACGGCATCAGAGACTATCAACGACAGAATCAGAGACCATCAACGACAAGCGGTTGCTAAGAGAGCAGAAAACTCCAAAAAAAGTTTTGTCGTTTGGAAACAATTGTGTAACTTTGCAGAAGGTGTCGAGAACAACGGGAATGCCCATAGTGGAATGGCGAAAGTAACACCTCTGATAATAGTTTTTTCAAAAAATCAATACCTCTGAAATAGTTTTTCAAAAAAGATAAAGATATGTACAACAAAGAGTTTACACCGGAGAGAATAACGGAGCTGAAGCCGAACGAGGTTTTCGTCTTTGGCAGCAACCTTGCCGGAATGCATGGTGGCGGAGCAGCGGCGCTGGCATTTCGCAAGTTTGGGGCTGTATGGGGCGAGGGCGTCGGTCTGCAGGGCCAGAGCTACGCCATCCCGACGATGCAAGGCGGCGTAGAGACCATCAAGCCCTACGTCGACGAGTTTATCGAGTTTGCACAGGAACACCCTGCGCTGAAGTTCTACGTGACGCAGATTGGTTGCGGCATAGCAGGATTCACGGTCGAAGAGATGGCACCGCTCTTCCAGGCTGCTGTCGACGTAGAGAACGTCATCCTGCCTAAGGCTTTCGTGGCTGTCCTGGAACAGAAGGCAGAGCGTCGTCGCGAAAAGTCGAAGATAGCGACAAAGGACAGTTGGAAGACGCAGCCGATGCCCGAGAAGCATACCACCATTGCGATGGACGAAAGCATCACGAGCGAAGCCATGCGTGTCGTGAAGTGTGGGCACATTCCCGAAGCGATGGAAGACCACTGGTTTATGTATTGCGACGAAACGACCATACGGTATCACCGCAGCTGGACGGGAATCTGCATCTATATCGCCAAATACGAAGACGATGGCGCAACGTGCAGGATTAGCGAACTGACGGTGAACCGTGATCCGGAACAATACACCAATACCGACGACGAGCAGGATGTCGCGCGGTTCATGACCCTGCTGACCAAGCAATATGGCGGCGATGCCAGCCGATATCAGGACAAGGCCTGCTGACTGTCGGCGAGGAAAGCTCAGCCAAGCGGCTCGCCCATGCGCTGAAGAGGCTCGGCGGGGAGCTTCTCCCACTTCTCCGTGGGCTTGAAGTCTTCCTCGAAGGCATTGTCGGTGATGGTCTGCTTCTTGCGGGTGATGAAGTTGTAGCTCGTGGTGACCATCTTACCGGTGTTGCGTGCCAGCTCGCGGCTGTCGTGGCCAATGAGGAAGAAGTCGCCGTCCTGGAATCGGTAGGTGTAGGTATCATCGTAGCTGCTCCATCCGCCCATGCTGGCGAAGGTCTCGACGGAGATGCGCAGCACGCCACGGTCGGTGATTTCGAGCGAGATGTCGTTGCTGATGTAATTGTCGCTGATGGGCATCATCTTCGGATACTCACGCCAACGGTTGTAGTAGCCCTCGGGAGTGCCGAAATAGACGGCAAAGACGGGCTGGCTCATACGGAGGGTGTCACCCTCTTCGTCTACTTCGATGGTGCTACATTCGGCAGTAGTGGCCAGCAGGGCGAGGTCGCGGATGCCGTCTTTGTTGAGGTCGCCCTCCGACCAATAGTGTTCACACGCAGGATCGGGCAGGAGCTCTTCCAGCGTCCGCCCGCTGGCATTCAGGATCTGTGCTCCGCAAAGCAGGGGGAGCAGGGTCAGACAAACTGTCAAGGATAACTGTTTCATCATGTTGTTCATTTTTTAGGTTGATTTTATTCGCATTAAAAACTTATATTCATTTGCGGCCGGATTGCTAATCCGCCCGAATGGATTTCTATTGGATTCGTAGCACGCGGATGCCGGGCATTGTCTTGTGGCGGTAGAGATACTGACGGAGGGTCATCGGCTCCTCGACCACTTTGTGGTGGATGCTCGACGCGTTGAGCAGATGGAGCCCGTCAGCATGCCAGGCAGCCAGTCCGATGTGCTGGGTGTCGAGGCCGGCGATATTGGTGATGATGACGATGATGTCGCCGTCGTGGATGGTCTCACGGAGCAACGGCGTATTGGTCAGCTGAGCCTTGGGGATATAGCGAGCGCTCTGCCCCGTTAGCATCTGTTCGGCGCGGCGGATGTCGGGAATGAGCTCGGGGGCAGCCTTCAAGGCGCCATAGCGGTCGGGATGGGTCGACATGTAGTTGACTTTGAGATGTTGCACGGCGGTGAAGGGAGGGTTAGGACCTGTCGTCTCCTTGACGATGCCGCTGGCCTCATTGTCGGCCATCCACGAACAGAAGTAGTGCAGTCGGGCGGGATAGCCCTCGAACGTCTGGTTCTTGAAGTAGCGGATGGTCTCCAGATTCTCTAAGAAGGCGGCGAAGGTGTATATCTCAGCACGGGCACAGAGGGTAAGAGCCACGACATTCTCGGTGAGCGTCGTGCAGTCGAGCTCGCGCAGGTTGACGATGAGCTGCTGTTCGCCAGGATTGTCCTCAAGGGTATGCGCCACGTAGGGCAGCCCGATGAGCTGCCGTCCGAAATAGAGAGGCCAGCAGGTAGTGCGGGGCTGCTGTCGCGCCTCGGTGAGAAGCTGTACGACGCGAAGGCTGTCGGCACGTTGGTAGCGGGGTGTGCGTTTGGTGGCAGCTGCTGCCTGCAGGACCAAGAATGAGAGGGCGATGAGGGAAAACCTCCCCCAGCCCCTCCAAAGGAGGGGAGAAAAGCCCCCCGGCCCCCAGCCCCTCCAA
This sequence comes from uncultured Prevotella sp., assembly GCA_946624005.1. Classification (GTDB taxonomy): domain Bacteria; phylum Bacteroidota; class Bacteroidia; order Bacteroidales; family Bacteroidaceae; genus Prevotella. The sequence goes on from CAMORS010000072.1 coordinate 2,962, forward strand.
AGGAGGGGAGAAGACCCCCCCGGCCCCCAGCCCCTCCAAAGGAGGGGAGAAGACCCCCCCGGCCCCCAGCCCCTCCAAAGGAGGGGAGAAAAGCCCCGTTGTTCAGCCGAATTTGCAATTCGGCTGCACTGAGTGTAAGCATTTACAATGCGCAATTCTTTTATTCTCATTTTTTCAAAATCCTTATTCTTTTATTGGTTACATCCTAATTATCAATTATCAATTCTCAATTCTCAATTCTCAATTCTCAATTATCAATTCTCAATTATCAGTGTCCCCGTTTGCGCCCGAAGTTCAGGCCCACGTAGAAGTTGATGCTGCCGAAGGTATTGTTCGTAGAGAACTGCCGCTTACGGTAGTTGTAACTGTGCATGATGGCACTCATACCGGCAAACCATCGCGTGTTGTTCCATACGATGCCGAAGCGCCCCGTGGCGTCGAAGGTCAGGTTGCGGAACGAGAAGTCGCGTTCGGTATGCTTGTTGCCCATGAGTTCGCCTGTCGACGATTTGTAGCCCACCGACAGCGCCATGCTGATTGCTGCCAACCAATTGCGGGCAAACACCAGGTTGTAGGCATAGCCGCCGGAGAGGGAGAAGTTGGTATAGCTGACACGGTCGAAGTGTAGTCCGCTGTCGACGTTCACTTTGCCATAGACTGCTGGCAGCTGGTCGAAAGCCTCCTGCAGCTGGTCGGGGTCGAGGTCGATGCTGTGGCGTGTATAGCAGATGCCCGCCAGGGGCGAGCCACAGCTGAGCCGTTGTACCGTGCTCTGGCTGAAGGCGGCGGGATAAGAAAACCGCTTATGGTTGAAGATATAGGTGAGATTGATGCCCGTGATGCCCACATTCAGGCCCGAGAAGGGTATGTCGAGGTTGCGTATCGGACTGCCGTTGATATAGGGCACAATGCGGCGGATATGATAGTCGGTGCCCGTCTTGCGATAGTAGAAGTCGACACTGACGAGGTTGCTGTAGAGGCTCACGTCAAACTCTTTCTTGTTGTGGCTGTTGGAGATGTGGCTGATGTCGAACGTATAGCCGAGGAAGATCCACCGCCAGCCGAAATAGGGTCCGACGCGGTAGGTCAGGTCGGGCGAGAACGACACCGACTGGCCCGACTTGCTGCTGATGCGGTAGGTCTCGTAGGTGTTGGTGTTCTGCATCATGAAGGCATAGTTGAAGTGCTGCGGCTCGATATACAGGGTGTCCGTCTCGTTGAAGTCGCGGAAATAGCGTGTAAAGAAACGGCCTATACGGTGGAAGATATCGTTCTTACGATGGCTGTGGCTTTCGACGGAAGCCTCTGCTGACAGCGAGTCGAGCGGATTGGATTGCAATGAGTCTGACCGCATGGTATCGACGCTGACAGCATGAACTGCCGTCATCGTCATATACAACAATATCGTAGCCACAATTCTCATGATACACTCCTGAATCCTTAGATGCTAAATCTTACCGAGGATGCGGTCGAGCACCCAGTTGACCGGTGTGGCACTCACACTCGTCGACGTGCAAAGGCCGAAGCCCTGCAGGTCCTCGATAACGCTCTTGACAATGGGCATTTGGACGTACTGCGGGTGAGGAATATCAATCACCTGACGCCCCTCGCTGGTCATCAGCACGATGGGGTTCTGCTCGAAGACGGAGAAGCTCAGCGTGCCCAGCTCGCCAATGATGTCGATGCGGTCCTCGCGTGCCGACTCATGCCCCGTGAAGCACCACGAGCCGCTGGCAGGCAGGCCGTTCTCAAAGAGGAAGCAGGCGCTGACATTGTCTTCTGCCTGATAGAGTTCGCCGCGGTTGGCACAGAAGCCCGATGCCTTGACGATGACGCCAAAGATGTCTTGAAGGATGTCGAGCTGATGAGGGGCGAGGTCGTAGAAATAGCCTCCACCCGCTATCTCTGGCTGCAACCGCCAAGGCAGGCTCTCTCCATAATCGCACGAACGCGGCGGGACGGCGAAGCGTATCTGCACATTCATAATGCGCCCCAGCGTTCCGTCGGCGACTATCTGCTTGACCCGCTGGAAATAAGGCAGGTAGCGGCGGTAGTAGGCCACGAAGCAGGGCTGGCCTGTCTCTTCGCTGACGCGGTTGATGCGGATGCAGTCGTCGTAGGTGGCTGCCAACGGTTTCTCCACATAGACGGGCTTGCCTGCCCTCATCGCCATCATGGCCATGATGGCATGCGTAGAGGGCGGTGTGGCCACATAGACAGCATTCACTTCCGGGTCGTCGATGAGTTTCTGTGCATCGGTATACCACCGCTTGATGCCATGCCGCTCGGCATAAGAACGTGCACGCTCCTCGGTGCGGCTCATCACTGCCACCACATCCGAACCGGCAATATCGCTGAATGCCGGTCCCGACTTGCGCTCGACAACGTCGCCGCAGCCAATGAATCCCCAGTGTATTAGTTTCATTAAAGAATTTTTAAATCAAAGAATTAAAGAATTGAAGAATGATAAAATTCTCGCGCCTCTCACATCACACCTCTCACCTCTCATCTCTCACCTCTCATCTCTCACCTCACGCGGAGCTCGTCGCCGATACGCAACTGGTAGTCGGGTTTCAGGTGGTTCATCTTGTAGAGCGACTTCAGGCGAATGCCGTAGTATTGGGCGATGGAGTACATACTCTCACCGGCCTTCACGCGATGGCGCCTGCCTTCGTAGGCCTTGTCAGCTCGCTTCTGCTTCTTCTTCAGCCAGATGATCTCGTTCTCCTGCAGCTTGTCGTCGTAGTCGCGCTCGTTGTATTTGGCTATCTTCTTGCCGCTGATGCCAATCTCCTTGCCTATCGACTTGAAGGTGTCGCCCTTGCGGGCCTGCAGGAAGTAGTTCTTGTTGTAGATATGGATAGGATGGAGCAACGCATCCTTCTGATGATGACCGGCATTGGTGGCCATGAACTTGTCGTAGCCTTTGGCATGGTCGTAGTCGTAGAGCTTGTAGAGTTCTATCAGGCCTATCAGCTTATTGGCATAATTGGGATTGGTGGCATAGCCGCACGACTTCAGCCCACGAGCCCATCCCTTATAGTCGGTCTGTTTCAGCGAGAAGAGACTGCTGTAGCGCTTGTTGCGCACAAGAAATCGGCTGTGGTCTTCGTAGCTCTCGCGGGCATCGCGGTAGGCTCGGAAGCATTCCTGCGAAGCATCATCGTCGAAATAGACCGTCGCTCCCTGCCAGCCATGACACTTGATGCCGAAGTGGTTGTTGCCGCGCTTCGTCAGCTGGCTGTTGCCGGCACCACTCTCGAAGATACCTTGCGCCAGGGTGATGCTGGCTGGTATCTTGTATTTCAGCATCTGCTCGATGGCCAGGTCGCGATATTGGTCGATATAGGTCTGGAAACGGGCGTTCCACTTCATCTCCTGCGCTTGCACGAGTAGGGGCGTGAAGGCTATAGAGAGAAGAACTAATGAGCGTTGTATTCTTTTCATGCCTGCAAAATTAATAGAATTCCATCTTTTCACCAAGAAAATTTCCTTTTTTTATGACTTAATGCATACTTTTATTCAATAAACAATGCACGCGCCCTTGACAATAAAAGCAAAAAAATGGATTTTTGTTTTGTTTTGTACTTACTAATTCGTACCTTTGCACCCAAATTGTTTTTATCAGAAAGAAAATATGTCAGAAAGAAGAGTGAGGGTGCGATTTGCACCCAGTCCTACGGGACCGCTGCACATCGGTGGTGTGCGCACTGCATTGTACAACTACCTGTTTGCCCGCCAGCATGGTGGCGACATGGTGTTCCGCATTGAAGATACCGACAGCAACCGCTTCGTACCGGGAGCTGAAGAATATATCATCGAGTCGTTCCGCTGGCTCGGCATCAAGTTCGACGAGGGTGTCTCGTTCGGCGGCAAGTACGGCCCTTACCGGCAGAGCGAGCGTCGGCCTATCTATAAGAAGTATGTCGACCAGCTGCTGGCTGAGGACAAAGCCTACATCGCCTTCGATACGCCTGAAGAGCTGGAGGCCAAACGTCAGGAAATCAAGAACTTCCAGTACGATGCTCACACACGCGGCATGATGCGCAACTCGCTGACAATGCCGCGCGAGGAGGTGGACAGTCTGATAGCCGACGGACAACAATATGTGGTGCGCTTCAAGGTGATGCCCGGGCAGGAGATTCACGTCTTCGACCTCATCCGCGGCGAGGTGATCGTCAAGAGCGATATCCTCGACGACAAGGTGCTCTTCAAGAGTGCCGACGAGCTGCCCACCTACCATCTGGCCAACATCGTCGACGACCACCTGATGGAGATCTCACACGTCATCCGCGGCGAGGAATGGCTGCCGTCGGCTCCGCTCCATGTGCTGCTCTACCGCGCCTTCGGATGGGAAGAGACGATGCCGCAGTTTGCCCACCTGCCGCTGCTCCTGAAACCCGACGGCAAGGGCAAGCTCTCGAAGCGCGACGGCGACCGTCTGGGCTTCCCCGTGTTCCCCTTAGAGTGGCACGACCCGAAGACAGGCGACGTCAGCAGCGGCTATCGCGAGCAGGGCTACTTCCCCGAAGCCGTCGTCAACTTCCTGGCGCTGCTTGGTTGGAATCCGGGCACCGAACAGGAGATGTTCACGATGGAGGAGCTCATCGAGCAGTTTGACATCAACAAGTGTTCGAAGGCCGGTGCGAAGTTTGCCTACGAAAAGGGCATCTGGTTCAACCATGAGTATATCCTCAAGAAGAGCGACGAGGAAATAGCCTCGCTCTTCGCTCCCATCGTCGCCGGCAACGGTGTGGAAGAGCCGATGGAACGTGTGCGCCAGGTGGTGCACATGATGAAAGACCGCGTCAGTTTCGTCCGCGAGCTGTGGCCCCTGTGTTCCTTCTTCTTCATCCCACCGACAGAGTATGACGAGAAGACGGTGAAGAAACGCTGGAAGGAAGACTCACCCCGCGTGATGAGCGAGCTGGCCGACGTGCTTGAAGGAATCGCCGACTTCAGCATCGAGGGACAGGAACCCATCGTGAAAGCCTGGGTGGAGCAGAAAGGCTACAAGCTGGGCGACGTGATGAATGCCTGGCGACTGGCTCTTGTGGGCGAAGGAAAAGGTCCCGGTATGTTCGACATCTCAGCCTTCCTCGGCAAGGAAGAGACGCTGCGCCGCCTGAGAAGGGCCATCGACGCCATTAAAGCCCCCCATTCAGCCCCCGAGGGGGCTACAAATGCCAAGTGACAGATGGGGTACGATTACCAGACCGCCGACCCTATGCAATACCCTCTTCTTAAGGAGCATGCGCGACACAACAGGAACAATCCTACAGAAGCAGAAGATCTACTTTGGCAATATCTGAAGGCCGATAGCTTAGGGGTATCGTTTAAGAGACAACATATCATAGGTGACTATATTGCCGATTTTGTTTGTCTTAGCCAGAAACTGATTATTGAGTTGGATGGTGGCTATCATCGGCACATCCAACAGCAGACAGCCGATAAAGAACGGACTAAGTGGTTGGAAAAGAGAGGATATAGAGTGATTAGATTCACAAACGAGGAGCTGTTCAAGGGTCTAGACCATGTGATAAGCAGAATTGAAAATGAACTATACGCATAATACTAATGAAGCCCCCTCGGGGGCAGTAGGGGGGGCTTGATGTACAACCTCATTATCTATCTATACCAGCTGGGCGTAATGATAGCCAGCTTGTTCAACGAGAAAGTTCGGAAGATGTGGCGTGGCGAACACGCTGCCTTCGACGTGTTGCGCCAGAAGGTCGACCCCGAGGCGAAGTATGTATGGTTTCACGCTGCATCGCTAGGAGAGTTCGAACAGGGACGCCCCATCATGGAGAGGCTGCGGCAGGAACATCCCGAATACAAAATCCTGCTCACCTTCTTCTCGCCATCGGGCTATGAGGTGCGCAAGAACTACGAGGGAGCGGACATCATCTGCTACCTGCCATTGGACACCATCACCAACGCCCGACGCTTCCTGCGACTCGTGCGGCCCACAATGGCCTTCTTCATCAAGTACGAGTTCTGGTACAACTACCTGCACATCCTGAAGCACCGCGGCGTGCCCACCTACAGCGTGTCGAGCATCTTCCGTCCTGGTCAGGTGTTCTTCCGCTGGTACGGACGGCAGTACGGACATGTGCTGAAGTGTTTCACCCACTTCTTCGTACAGAACGAAGTGAGCCGCGAATTGCTCAAGGGCATCGGCATCAAGAATGTCACCATCACCGGCGACACCCGCTTCGACCGCGTGCTCCAGATAAAGGGGCAAGCCAAGCAGTTGCCCATCATTGAGCAGTTTGTTTCGAGGAGCGAGAAAGTTTTCGTGGCTGGCTCTTCATGGCCACCCGACGAAGATATATTCATGAAATATTTCAACGAGCATCCGGATTGGAAGCTCATCATCGCGCCTCATGTCATCGGTGAAGATCATCTGCAACAGATCGTCTCGCTGTGCAAACCCGAAGAAGTGATGCGCTATACATCTATTCAAAGCGAGCGCGAGGGTCATCTCGCACCTTCGCGCCCTCACACCTTCGAACCTTCGCAGAATCCGCCTCGTGTGCTGATTATCGACTGTTTCGGACTGCTCTCAAGCATCTACCGCTATGCCGATGTGGCCTACGTCGGCGGAGGATTCGGTGTGGGTATTCACAACCTGCCCGAAGCAGCCGTATGGGGCATCCCCGTCTTCTTCGGTCCCAACAACGAGCGTTTCCAAGAGGCACAGGAACTCAAACAAAACGGCGGTGGCATCGAGATTACCTCTTATGAAGATTTTGCCCGACAGATGGACCACCTCGCTGCCCATCCCGCCGAGATGAAACAACGCGGACAGACTGCCGCCCAGTATGTGGAAGGTAAAGCCGGAGCAACAGCGGCCATTCTCCGCTCGGTCGACTGGGTAAGGTGACAGGTGTCACACTCTTCCCGGATAGGCCTCGAGGGCTTTCTTCAACACCAAGAGGGCACGCTCAAGATCTTCTTTCTTCAGCACGTAGGCGATGCGCACCTCGTCTATACCAGCACCGGGAGTGGTATAGAATCCGGCGGCAGGAGCCATCATGACGGTTTCACCTTCGTATGTGAAGTCTTCCAAGCACCAACGACAAAATTCCTCTGCATTGTCAACCGGCAGACGGGCCACCGTGTAGAAGGCGCCCATCGGTATGGGCGAATAGACACCGGGTATGCGGTTCAGCCCATCAATCAGGCACTTACGGCGCTCGACATACTCGTCGTAGACATCACGCATGTATTCGTCGGACGTGTCTAAAGAAGCCTCGGCCACTATCTGCCCGATGAGTGGCGGCGACAGGCGGGCCTGACAGAACTTCATCACGGCACGACGCACCTCTTTGTTCTTCGTGATGAGCGCTCCGATGCGAATGCCGCACTCTGAATAGCGCTTCGATACAGAGTCAATCAAGATGACGTTCTGTTCGATACCTTCCAAATGCATCGCGCTGATGTAGGGCGACCCCGTATAGATATATTCACGATAGACTTCGTCGGAGAAGAGATAGAGGTCGTATTTTTTCACCAGGTCGCGTATCTGGTTCATCTCGCGCCGCGTATAAAGATAGCCCGTCGGGTTGTTGGGGTTGCAGATCATGATAGCACGGGTCCGCTCGTTGATGAGTTCCTCAAACTTCTCCACTTTCGGCAGCGAGAAGCCTTCGTCAATAGTGGTGGCAATGGTGCGGATGGTAGCTCCCGCCGAGATGGCGAAGGCCATATAGTTGGCATAGGCCGGTTCGGGCACGATGATTTCATCGCCAGGGTTCAGACAGGAGAGGAAGGCAAACAAGACGGCCTCCGAGCCACCCGAAGTGATGATGATGTCGTCGGCCGACACATGAATGTTATACCTATTATAATAGCCTACCAGTTTCTCGCGATAGCTTTGATAGCCCTGCGAGGGCGAATATTCGAGGATGGTTCGGTCTATGTGCTTCAGCGCGTCGAGGCCCACCTGCGGTGTGGGCAAGTCGGGCTGTCCGATGTTGAGATGATAAACCTTTGTGCCGCGCTTCTTGGCAGCAACAGCTAAGGGAGCAAGCTTCCTGATGGGCGATTCGGGCATTTCCTGTCCGCGAACAGATATTTTGGGCATATTATCCTTGAAAAAATAGTGTTATCGTCTATTGTTTTGCGTGCAAAGGTAATAAAACTTGCGAAAAAAGAAAGCGAAAAGCAAAAATATTTGCCAAAATGTTTTGCAGATTGTGGATTTTACACTATATTTGCCCGTCGAAACAGCCATCGGCTGACAGAAATAACGTAGTTGATGCAGTACAACAGGTTGAAAGCAGCATGGGTGTGGCTGAGCCGCATGAACCATTGCCGTGGATTCGGCATACAGTCGCCCTGGGCCTACCGATTCGTCAGGTATGTCGTCAACGAGCACGACCCCTACTATGCCTACAAAAGGCTGAAGGATAAGAACCCGTCCGGCTGGCTGACGATAAAGATGGGCCGTCTGCTGCTACGCCTTGCCAACTATTGGCAGCCGGAAGAGGTGTACGGTTCGCTTCCCATGGAAGCAGCGGCGAAAGATTACCTGCTGGCGGGATGCCGAAAAGCGAACTTTCGCAACAACATGACCGGCAAGCCGGCAGGCAGGTGGATGGCCTTCGCGAAGCCTGACGACTACGAGCTTCTGGCATCCTATGCCGATGAGCAGGCGATGATGGTGGTGGCGGACATCGGAAGCAGTAAGGAGGCAAAGCTCCTTTGGCAACACATCGTGGACGACCCGCGAGCCACAGCCACCTTCGACCTATACTGGTGCGGCATCGCACTCTTCGACCCTAAACGTATCAAACAGAATTATATCGTTAATTTTTAAAATCATATCAAGACTATGGCACTGACAAGAATTTACACAAAGACCGGTGACGACGGCGTTACAAGCCTCGTGGGCGGTGTGAAAGTGAGAAAGACAAATGCTCGCATCGAGGCCTATGGCACCGTCGACGAGCTGAGCGCCCACTTAGGACTGCTGGCTTCGTGGATGAAAGACGGCGACGACAAAGACCTCATCATCCGTACGCAGCGCAACCTCTTCACCGTTTGCTCCTACCTCGCCACAGACAAGACGAAAACCCCGCTGGCTCCTTCCTACACGATGGACGCCGAAGAAACACAGTTGCTCGAACAGCAGATCGACGAAATCAATGCAAACATCCCGCCGCAGACGGCCTTCATCCTGCCCGGAGGATCGCACGAAGCAGCCTTGGCCCACGTGGCACGCACCGTCTGCCGACGCGCAGAGCGACGCATCTTCTTCCTCGGTGAGACAACAGAGCTCGACAACGAGGTGACCCACTACATCAACCGACTCTCCGACTACCTCTTCGTCCTGGCACGCAAGCTCAACTTCCTTGACGGCGTCCGCGAACAGGTGTGGAAGAAGGTGAAATAACGACACGCAGCGCTCACACAAATTAACATTCCACAGAAAAAAAAGAGTGGATATATTTGTATTGTAAAAAAAAAGTATTACTTTTGCGGCCAAATTACGAACATTAAAAAAGAAAGGACTTAGATTATGTATTGGACGCTTGAGTTGGCCTCGAAGCTCGAAGATGCTCCCTGGCCTGCCACAAAAGACGAATTGATCGACTATGCCATCCGTTCAGGATGCCCTCTCGAGGTGCTTGAGAACCTCCAGGAGATAGAAGACGAGGGGGATGTCTACGAGAGCATCGAAGACATCTGGCCCGACTACCCAACAAAAGAGGACTTCCTCTTCAACGAGGATGAGTATTAGTAGGCTTTATTTAGTCTAAATCATT
>CAMORS010000073.1 GCA_946624005.1 uncultured Prevotella sp.
GACGCTTGGCGTAGTTCTTGTCGAAGGCGGCCTTCATCGGAACAATCTGCTCCAGTTCGTCGCGCACCAGGTTGATGTCTTTCTCTTTCAGCACCTCGGCATACATGGCAGCCTGATAGGCATTCTGCGGATAGACATCCCAGCAGCCAAAGACGATGTCGCTGAGCTGAGCCAGCGGTGCGATGTCGCCAACGTGCAGATACTGTTTCTCTTCGCCCTTGCCGACACGAATCTTGTCGTACTGTGTGAACGAACCGACTGGCTTGCCCAATCCCTTGCGTGTAAGGAGCACACCCGTCATAAACGTTGTGGAGACAGCTCCGCAACCGACTACCAGAACACCCAGTTTCCCTGAGGCAGGTTTGACATTTGTTTGTTTCATGATTGATTGTTATTTTGTAAAGTTTGTTTGTTTGTTTGCTCGCGAGTCAGTTTATTGCTTGCAGAGTTAGTTTACCAGTTTGCAAAAGTACATATTTTTTTTCTAACAAACATACAATCCCCCCGTTTTTTATTGTTGTTAAGAAAAAAATGGAAATATTGTACGATGCATCTGATGGAGTCCTCGACTGAGACAAGGAGTTTTGTCAAAAATCCTATAAGGAAAGTTGCAAAACTTACCTTCACTACCTTCACCGTGGTAGTTATCGCATGCTATTGCTGTGGTGCTAGAACGGGGGGATAACGGATATTCATTTTTTTTATCTTGTTTTTATTGGTTTATTCAGAAATAATGCTTAACTTTGCACGCATGAACCTAAAATGTTGGAATTATGACAGCAGTACAACTAAATGCGATGAATACAGAGCTTTGGCAGAGCATCGGTGCCATTGCCGACAGTGAACCGCTGATGAGGCGCTTGACCCGGTATGCCAAGAAATTGGTAAAGGAAAAAGAAGATCCCACCTTGATGACCAAGGAGGAGTTCTTTGCTAAGTTGGATCGTGCAGAAGATCAAGCTGCTCGTGGTGAGGGGATGAGAAAGCTTCCGGGGGAAGATTTGGAAACTTTTCTAAAGCGCAACGGGTATGCCGTATGATGTTGTCATTATGCCTGAAGCGGCATTGGATTTGCAACGCCTTGCAAAGAGCGAGCCAAAGGCTTTTTCCAAAGCTAATCGGCTTATCGCAGAGCTGGAGACACATCCGAAGACTGGCCTTGGTCACCCCGAACCATTGAAGGGGAAACCCGAAAATCGTTGGAGCCGGGAGATTACGAGGAAACACCGTCTGGTGTATCGCATTTTTGACACCGAGGTTATTGTTGAAGTGCTTTCTGCCTATGGGCACTATGATGACAAATAATCTGCCCATATCTCTTTTTGTGTTGCATTCATTTGTCTGGTGGTCAGTTTTTTCGTACATTTGCAGCAACCAAGTAGGAGGCGACGTGTCTCACGTCGTTATCCAGCAAATTGTTGCGACGTGAGACACGTCGCCTCCTACTGCAAAGCGGGGTAATAACCATTAGTTATAGAGAAGCAAACAAAAAGAATACCGAAAATGAAAAGATTGTGGATGATTTCTCTGCTGTTCGTTGCCCTCTCGGCATCGGCACAGATTACCCTTGTGAAGAAGGGGAAGCCGAAGGCCCGCATCGTTTTGGCCGAAGACAACGAGACAAACCGCCAGGCGGCTCAGTTGCTCAACCGCTTTGTCGGGGAGATGATAGCCCATGATGCCCCGGAAGCCCCGGAAGCCCCGGAAGCCCCCCCTTCAGCCCCCGAGGGGGCTACATTACTCTTCAGGACAGAGACATTTGTAGCCCCCTCGGGGGCCGAATGGGGGGCTTTCGGGGCTTCCGTCATCATCGGCGAACCTACCGACCGTGCCACGGAGGATGGCTTCGAGATTCTTTGTCAGGACGGCGTGCTGCACATCAAGAGCGGAGGCGGACAGGGAGCCGTCTATGGTGTGGTGACGCTGTTGGAGCAATATCTTGGCGTCAGCTACTGGGCCTACGAAGCCTACGACTGCCCGAGGGGCCTCACCACGATCGAGCTGCCACGCATCAACCATGCGGAGAGTCCGGCCTTCCGGTATCGTCAGACGCACAGCTATGGCAACAGCGACCCCGTCTACCGGCTTTGGTATCGCTTGGAGGAACCGAAGGATGTCTTCGCGGCCGACCTTTGGGTACACACCTTCAACCGCATCCTGCCATCGCGTGTTTATGGGGAGGCGCATCCCGAATGGTACTCGTTTATCAATGGTAAGCGACAGCCTGGCGACCACAGCCAATGGTGCCTGACCAACGACGAGGTGTTCGAGATGGCGTGCCAGAAGATAGACTCCATCTTCCGTGCCAATCCGGGACAAAAGACAATCTCCGTCAGCCAGAACGACGGCAACAATACGCAATGCCACTGCCCACAGTGTGTGGCTGTTGACGAATACGAAGGTTCGCCGTCGGGCAATCTCATCCGCTTCTTGAACAAGCTGGCCCAGCGGTTCCCCGACAAGGAGTTCTCCACGCTGGCCTACCTCTACTCGATGCACCCGCCGAAGCACACCCGGCCGCTGCCCAACGTGAACATCATGCTCTGCGACATCGACTGCAAACGCGAGGTGCCCCTCACGGACAATGCCTCGGGGCGTGACTTCATGCGCGCCCTGACGGGATGGTCGGCCATCTCGGACAATATCTTCGTGTGGGACTATGGCATCAACTTCGACAACCAGGTGTCGCCCTTCCCCAACTTCCACATCCTGCAGAAGAACATCCAGCTCTTCAAGGAGAACCATGCCACGATGGTCTTCGAACAGGTGAACGGACAGCTGGGCACCGACTTCTCCGAGCTGCGTGCCTATATGCTGGCGAAGCTGATGTGGAACCCTTACTGCGATGCCGACTCGCTGATGCGTACCTTCATGGATGGCTATTACGGTCCGGCCGGAAGGTATCTCTATCAGTATCAGAAGATTATGCAGGGCGCCCTGCTTGCCAGCGGCACTCCGCTGTGGATCTACGACTCGCCCATCTCGCACAAGGATGGTATGCTCAATGCCAATCTGCGGAAGACGTACAACGAGTTGTTTGACAAGGCAGAGAAAGCCCCCCTTTCAGCCCCCGAGTCGGCCCCCCTTTCAGCCCCCGAGGGGGCTACAAATGATGCCCCCCCTTCAGCCCCCGAGGGGGCTACAAATGTCTCTGCCCTGAAGAGTAATGTGGCCCCCTCGGGGGCTGAATGGGGGGCTTCTTACCTCGACCGCGTGCGTATCGCTCGGCTTCCCCTGCAATACTCCGAACTGGAGATTGCCCGCACCGACCCTAACAGCGATGTGGAGCAGACGAAGGCACTGCTCAGCCTCTTCGAGGAGCGTACGGCACAGTATGGCATCCCCACGCTGAACGAGCGCCACAACCGCCCCGCCGACTATTGCAAGCTCTATCGCGAGCGGTTCCTCCCGGTTTCCCCCCTTGGGGGGGACGGAAGGGAGGCTAATAAAGCGGCTCATGCTTCCGTCCAATGGATCAATCCGCCGCAGCAACGCTACCGCCCCATTGCCGACAAGGCCCTGACCGACGGACTCTATGGCGGCACCACCTACGTGGAGAGCTGGGTGGGATGGTGTGGCGAGGATGCCGACTTCATCCTCGATATGGGCGAAGAGAAGAGCATCAGCAGCATCAAGGCCGACTTCCTCCACCAGCTTGGCGCCTGGATCCTGTTGCCACCCAGCGGAAGCTACGAGGTGTCTGTCGACGGGAAGACGTGGCAGCCCTTCGGTTCGTTCCGCTTCGAAGAAGACCGCGACCTGGCCGTGAAGTTCTGTTGGGGCGGGACAGAAGTGGCTTCTCCCGTGCGCGCGAGGTATATTAAGGTACATGTGGAAACCCTCGGCAACTGTCCCTCGTGGCACTACGGCGTGGGCTATCCCGCCTGGTTCTTCCTCGATGAAATCGTCGTGCAATAGTTTCGATGTCGTCTCTCTCCGCTAAAGAAAGTTATTTTTTTAGTAAAAAGTTGGCTGGTTGACAGAAAATCAGTACATTTGCACGTTTGAAAGTGCTATCGGCACTTCAACTGCCATGGAATAGATTAGAAATCATACTATTAACTTATAAATACATTATGACCAAAAAAAGAATCCAGTTCAGTCTCGTCTACAGAGACATGTGGCAGAGCTCCGGTAAGTTCCAGCCGCGCAAGGATCAGTTGGAGCGTGTGGCTCCCGCAATTATCGACATGGGTGTGTTCGACCGTGTGGAAACCAATGGTGGTGCCTTCGAGCAGGTGAACCTGCTGGCAGGCGAGAACCCCAATGCCGCCGTCCGCGCCTTCTGTAAGCCGTTCAACGAGGTGGGCATCAAGACCCACATGCTCGACCGTGGCCTCAACGCACTGCGTATGTACCCCGTGCCCGACGATGTGCGCGAGCTGCAGTACAAGGTGAAGCACGCCCAGGGTGTCGACATCCCCCGTATCTTCTGCGGATTGAACGATGTGCGCAACATCATCCCCAGCGTGAAGTGGGCTAAGGCCGCCGGTATGACACCGCAGGCTACGCTCTGTATCACCACATCGCCCGTCCACACAGTGGAATACTACAGCAACATCGCCGACCAGGTGATTGAGGCTGGTGCCGAGGAAATCTGCTTGAAGGACATGGCCGGTATCGGTCAGCCCGCTCTGCTCGGTGCCCTGACGAAGAGCATCAAGACAAAGCACCCCGACATCATCATCCAGTATCACGGCCACTCTGGCCCCGGACTGTCGATGGCCAGCATCCTCGAGGTATGTAACAACGGTGCCGACGTCATCGATACCGCCATCGAGCCGCTCTCTTGGGGTAAGGTTCATCCCGACATCATCTCCGTGCAGTCGATGCTGAAGAACGAAGGCTTCGAGGTGAAAGAAATCAATATGAACGCCTACATGCGCGCCCGTGCTCTGACACAGGAGTTCATCGACGACTGGCTCGGCTACTTCATCAACCCGGGCAACAAGCTCATGTCGTCGCTCCTCCTCGGTTGCGGTCTGCCTGGCGGTATGATGGGTTCGATGATGGCCGACCTGGCTGGCATCCACCACATCATCAACAAGACACTGGCAGCCAAGGGCGAGCCCGAGCTCTCTACCGACGATATGCTGGTGAAGCTGTTCGACGAGGTGGCTTACGTATGGCCGCGCGTCGGCTATCCCCCACTGGTGACACCGTTCTCGCAGTATGTGAAGAACATCGCCCTGATGAACCTCCTCACCATGGCACAGGGCAAGGGTCGCTTCGTGATGATGGACGACTCGATGTGGGGTATGATCCTCGGCAAGAGCGGAAAGATTCCTGGAACCATCGCTCCCGAGATCATCGAGCTGGCCAAGCAGCAGGGACGCGAGTTTACCGATGCCGACCCGCGCACGCTTATCCCCAATGCCCTCGACGACTTCCGCAAGGAGATGGACGAGAACGGATGGGAGTACGGACAGGACGACGAAGAGCTCTACGAGCTGGCTATGCACCCCGAGCAGTATCGCGCCTATAAGAGCGGTATGGCCAAGAAGAACTTCCTGGCCGACCTGCAGAAGCTGAAGGACCAGAAGCTCGGTGCCAACCTCTCGCCCGAGAAGATTGCCGAGTTCAAGCACGCCAAGGCCGACGCTCTGGTGGCTCCCGTGAAGGGACAGATCTACTACGAGTTCTCTGGCGACGGCGAGTGCGCTCCGTGTGTAGAGCCGTTCATCGGTCAGACATACAAGGAGGGTCAGACCTTCTGCTACATCCAGACGCCGTGGGGCGAGATCACCGAGATTCCTGCTGCCCTCGGAGGCAAGCTCGTCGAGGTGGCCGCCAAGCAGGGTGCCAAGGTGCAGAAGGGCCAGACGCTGGCTTGGATCGAGCGCGACCACGCTGAGTAACGATTGATGGTTGATGGTTGATGTAAGAATTACGAAGTAGGAATACATCCTACATCAACCATCAACCTTCCTACTTCAAAAACTTCATCCTTCCGAAGGAACATATCCTACATCAACCCTCAACCTTCAACCTTGTTGGACTACAAGAAAATCATCGATAAATACTACCCCGAAGAGAATGCGCTGAAGCACATCCTCATGGTGCACAGCAGCAGCGTAGCCCTCAAGGCCCTGCAGATTGTCGACGCACACCCTGAACTGCAGGTAGACCGCCGGTTTGTCGAGGAGGCTGCCATGCTCCACGACATCGGCATCTTCCAATGCGACGCGCCGGGCATCCATTGTCACGGCTCCGAGCCATACATCCTTCACGGGCGCATCGGAGCAGAGATACTGCGACGCGAAGGTTATCCCCAACATGCCCGTGTCTGTGAGCGTCATACCGGAGCAGGCATCACGAAGAACGAGATAGAGCAGCAACACCTGCCGCTGCCCCCTCAGGACTTCCTTCCTCAAACGCTTGAAGAACAGATCGTATGCTATGCCGACAAGTTCTTCAGCAAGACACGGCTCACCACCGAGAAAACCATCGAGCAGGCTGAGCGCAGCCTGATGAAGTTCGGCCCCGCCGGCGTGGAGCGTTTCCGCCGTTGGGAAAAAATTTTCGCATAGCAAAAACAGACCCCGTCTGCTCGACTGAGCAGTAAGAAAAGAATCGGGAAAAGAATCGGGAAAAAAGAATCGGAAAAAGAATCGGGAAAAAGAATCGGGAAAACAAAAATCCCCCTGTGGCCGCAAGGCTGCAGGGGGATTTTTCCGTTCAGCCGATGCGCCAACGCAGGAGGTGTCGCATGCGCCATTGTAGGAGGTCACGCTTCCCAGCGTGACACCAGCCCAGTTATTGTCACGTATGTGCTGCCTATGCGCTGTTGCGACGCTAGGAAAGGCTACGGGTAGGCGCGTCAGCGGGAATGGCATCGCCTCCTACGCTGCCACTTATGCGCTAATGTAGGAGGTCACGCTTCCTAGCGTGACACCTGCCACCTATGCGCTGCCTATGTGCTGCTTCGGGCGGAAACGCTGTTCCGCCCCTACAATGGCCTTCCTCCCTCATCGAACGTTGATCCACACGGCCTCGCCGCGTGCCTTTGTGTCGACGATGATCTGCTTGACGCGGGCCGTCCAGAAGCGCGAGTTGAGCACCATTCCCTTGCGGGTGTTCTCACCCACGAGGATGCAGCCCTCCGTGTCCTTCGGCGTGTTGCCTGCATGGATGCGGATGCCCTGAAACATCGGTACGCCAAGCAAGATAGGCAGCCACTTGTTCTTCTTCGGCGAATAGGATATCACCACGGCATACCGACCAGGCGGGATGGCGAAGGGCTTCAGGCGCCTTGCCGTGGAAGGCGAGCGAAGCACCTGCTCCATCGTCTTTCTTGTCTTTGTTTCCACTACAGGAGGCTCCAACGTGTCGCAGATATAGTCGCCCCCAATTCCTTTGGTCAGCCTACCTATCGTGTAGTCCGACCGCTTTGCTATTCTTGTTAATACTAATTCCATAATGCTAATGTGCTTAATGTTACATGTTACATGTTACATGTTACAAAATTGAATAAGTTATTTTGTTTTTTTCCAATGTTTTAAATCCGATTTCTCAATCCAGCCGTCATGCTTCCAACGCGAAACAATCATTCGTATGGAGTTGCTATTAGAAAGACCGTGCTTTATAGCCCTTAAGTCGTCCATAGAAAACACTGGCGGCAATTGGTCGTAAACAGAGTGGTTCTTTCCGTGTCGCTGGTTCATATCGTTTGAACTTGCAAACTCATTCTGCAACGCTTCCCCGAAGGCAGCTATCTGCTGCTGCAGCGCATATTCGGCCATCATCAGGGCAAAGTCAAGACATTTGTTGCTCTCCTTGCCGTCCAACAAGCGAAAGATAACGCCACAACGGAAGCCGATGACGGCAGCACGCTTGCGGTAGGTGTCCTTCACATGGTCGATGTCCTTTGCAGCCTCAACGCGCTTCTCTTCCACCCATCGCTCGATGGCCTTGCGCAGGCGAGGCGTATCGACGAAGCCCGAACAGCTTCTCAGCCGTGTGACGGCCTCTTGGATAGCTGCTTCATCGTCAGCCGAACGCCGACCGAACTTCGGCATCTTCGAGAACGACGAGTCGGGCATCTCGGCAACGAGGATTCGCGATGAAAGACCATTCTCGATGTTGTCCTGACGGAAGCACTTGCGCAGGGCTCCGTTGGTGCCGAGTAGCGTCCAGTTGTAGGCCACCTTCACCACACCCGATTCGGCCTGATCGGAATTGTAATCCTGTCCCCACTCGCCTTGGTCGAAGCTCAAACGGTAGATGTCGTACTTCGAACTCCACGAGCCCGCACCGTTCGTTTTTCGAAGGGTGTCAAGTTCCTCGCCAAAACTATAGATGGTATGCCCGTTCGAGTTCTTGAAGCGTTTCAGCAGCGTTGAACAAGACACGGTGACAGGCACCATGCGTATCAACACCTTCGGGTCTTCGGGAGCTTTCTCGTTGGCCTTTCGGCTCTTCTTGCGCTCCTTCCATTCCTCCTCACGCTTGCGTGCCAAGGCATCCTCTTCGTCGAACTGACGCTTCCAGACATCCACCGCATTCTTACAGACCGACTTGCCCGAGGCTTGCTCACCGCGGATAATCGACATCAGCCCCAAGTGCTGCATCTGTCCATCGCAATACTGCACCTCCACCTGATCGGCGTAAGCCGCTGCAATGGGCAGCACAGCGCAAATCACGGGCATCTGCATCGACGGCGGCACGCCCACGAGAGATTGTTTCAGTCCGATGGGAAGTCCTTTACATTGAATATTGAAGATTGAAGATTGACCATTGTCTTGCGCTTCGTCGTCCAGCTCATCGTCGGCATTATTTCCAATGCTCGATGCTAAATGTTCAACGATTTTATTTATAAGCATCGACCCCTTTGTCGGTTCCTTGCAGGCAGAATGTACAATGGTCAGCATCTCCTTCTCAGTTAGGTCGAAGCGCGGCAAGACTTCCAAGAGCCATTCTTCCGAGTTTTCGCAGATGGCTCGCAGGTTGGCAGCTAACCGATGCAGCTTGTTGTTGCGCTCTCCCTCCGTCGGCTCGCCTCCCGTTCTGCGCCAGTACTCTGCTATAATAGAGGAATAAGGAATGCCCTTGAAAGAAGTAGGATGTTTGTGGTTTGAAGGTTGATTCCGCTCAGCCGAATTTGTCGCTCGACCTTGGTCGCTTGCCTGAGCAAGAATTCGGCTGCTGTGAGTTGGGGATTTCAAATCCCCGTCTCTCTCCTGCGTGGGGCTGTCACCTTCGCTCTTCCCAGTTGACGGGGCCAATCGAGGCCCCCCTCCTTTGGAGGGGCTGGGGGCCGGGGGGCTTTTCTCCCCTCCTTTGGAGGGGCTGGGGGAGGTCTCAAACATCTTTTGGCTCACATACAGCGTATGGCTCTCCGGCACCATGTAGATGCAGCGCGACACATCCTTCACGGCCTTGTCAGGCTCGAAGCCTGTTGCCTCCATCATCAGCTGTTGCGCCTTCTCTATCGCCATACCTTCGGGCAGCTCCACCAGCACATGCGTGCCGTCGCGCACCGACTTCTCTATCAGCAGCACCTCCAAGGGCGACTCCTTCAGCAGCTTCGCCTTGATCTCAGCCGAATGGCCTTTCTCGTCGAAGTCCAGCATCAGTCGCGGCAGCGGCATCAGCGCATCGGCGGTCGCACGGTGGTTGTTGCGGAACTCAGCGCAATGAGGCGTCCACACCGGCAGGCGGTGCTTCAGTTCCTCGTCGCCTTTCTTGATGCGCTCGCACATCTGTATCAGGGCAGGCTTGCGTCGCTCATGCTCCCAATCCTCGCGCGTGGCGGGGAGGCAAGGAGCGCCATGCCCCTTGCCGATACATGTGAACGGTTGTTGTTTCTTCTTTACTCCCATATCGTTTCTTGATTTCTGGTTTTCAGGAATGACAATATCTTATCGCACTCATCCTCGAAGAGTGCTTTCGTCAGTTCAAGCCCCAACTTCTTCGGGAACTTGAACTTCATGTAGACCGACTCCTTGTCCATGCGGCGGCTGCCGCTGTTGCTGTCATGCTGGGGGAAGGTCATCTTCACCACACCGTGGGCCGTCTCAAACAGCGTGTCGAGCTTCGGCCCGTTCTGTCCTTCGAGGTAACGCTTCACACGGGTCCGTCCGTCGCTGTCCACCTCGATGCCACCGCGATAGCGCACGCGCTTGCCGTCGGTAGCTTCTTTCTCGTCCTCCCACGGGCACGGCATGATGTTGATGTCGCCGTTGGCGTGGAAGTTGATACATCCGTCCATCTGCACCTCTTGCAGAATGTTGTTGTTCTTAACTATCTTTTTCATTGGGTCTGAATTGATTTTAGCGAGAAGAAGTTTCAGAAATCCGATGGCCATCTTCACGTGAAGACTTCCTCCGCTTCAACTCAGATTAATACTTTTGTTTAGCTGATTTTGAACATTTCCGTTGCCGTGATGTCCTGGTAATTCGCCCCGTTATACTCCCGTGCCTGGAAGCGAAGCGTCGCCACCACGAGGTCGCCCTGATAGAGCTGCACCGTGGCCAGCGTCCCCAAGACAGCCACCACATACTGGTTCTCGTACTTGCCGCCAAGCTCCTGCAGCACCATGTTGCGCTTGCTGAGCTGACCGCCCTCTGCTTTCTCACTCTTCACGGTGAACACCTCACCGCAGCTTACTACTTTCAGGATTTTACTTTCCATACCGTTTTGTTTGTTTTACGTCGCCCCCTTCAGGCGACCTTTAATAGATGAATAAATAATGTTGAACGATATCTGAGCCTTGATTATGTAAACATGTCAAAGAACGCCCGCAACTCTTCACCTCGATAGGATTGAATTGCGCTGCAAAGGTAGGCACAAAAAAAGGGCGGCGGAAAGAATCCGTCGCCCTGTGGCAGTTTATGAGAGTTTCTTGTTTTGTTTTTGCTTTGTGTGAGAGTTTTCCCTTGTCAGCTGCTTTTTCTGTGAGAGTTTTTGAGAGTTTTTTGAGAGTTTTTCGTTTTACGCCTCCATCATCAGCAATTCTTCCGTCCTGATGGCGATGCGCTGATAGTCAGCAAAGCGCTTTCCCTTTACGGGAGCATCGCCCGGAGTCCATTTCTGTACAGGCTTGGCAAAGCTCTGCACGGCCATTCTGTTCAGCTCCGTCCTCGAAGGCAGGCACGGATGCTGAGGAACCACCTCTACCACCATTTCAATAAATGTATCATAATCCTTCAGACTGACGACACTCTTGTCGACGAAAGCCCGATAGACAGCATACCATTGCCGAGCCACATCTATCATGGGAGCTATCTGCTTGATTGTCTCTGCTATTTGCTTCTTGCTGATTTTCAATGGAGCTGCCTGAGAGAGCTTCCATTTGTTGACAACCCTCATACATTGTTTATAGGATACCCTTGGAGTCCTTTTTATCACTTCGCTTACAACACCCACTATCCTGACGTTGCTCTTGTCGTCGAGCAGTATCGGATTGAAACGCTCATTCTGAGGCACCAGCCAGCGCATCCCTTCCTCATCCTCGCAGTAAGATTTCAACGTATATTCGCTGTCGATGCAAGCCAGCACGATGTCACCATCCGATGGCAGCATGTCGCCTACTATCTTCACCATGTCACCAGCCACAATCCCTGCATCCTTCATCGAGTCCCCCTTAACGGTAATCATAAACTCAGGGTTCATAGACAGCAGTTCTCTCGGTATCCATGCATATTCCGTAGAAGGGTCAGCCGCCATTAACGGTTCACCGCAGGGCACACCAACATCATATTTAGGTATCTCCGTGTCGCAAAGTAGTGGCGAAAGGCCTTTGTCCTGCATGTCGCAGAACATCTCTTTCAGTTCTTCAATGGTCATAACAATTATTTCTTGGTTAATGTCATCCTCATGTGTTATTCATCATCTTCTTTCTCTTGCACAAAACCGATTCCCCTTTTTTCGCCAAACGGAATATGCTCGATTTCAATCGCCCCACCAAAACCAACATATCCATTTATACGACAATATACTTTATATATGTCATCATCACCAACACCTTCTTTGTAGTTGATATGCAACATATATGCTGGGCTAAAATCGTCTGTCTTCTCATACATAGCTTTTAGTCTCTTTCCATACCTCATGTTCAATATGGAACAAATAGCCATACAAACATATTTGTTCGCTTGATATTTAAGCCAATTTCTAAATGGGTTCTCAATTCTATAGAACCACCATTGCCCGAACAGCCACCGTAGCACGCCTTTATGACCATGGTAATAAAACTTAACCTTCCCGCCGATGCTTGAACTGCGGATGACTTCAACCCCATCATAAATCGACGACCAGACAAGATTCTCAATCGCAATCTTCAAATCGTCATTACTTATATCACTGGATACTTCAATTTCCTCTGAAAGTTTCGTTTGGGTGGGCTTAAACTTATCAATATAGTCTTCATGCTCACCAAATAGACAAACCTTTGTTTTATTTCCGTCAACACCAACCACCCATAAACCGAATAACCAACGTTTACAGCCCTTTATCTTAAAGTGTGCAACACTCTCTTCCCCAAAGTCAAAGATATGATATGTGTTCCCAACGTTAATGTGCTCTGGGATGTAATCAAACCTTTTAAAAGCCTCAATTACCTCATATCTTATTTCTTTATTCGATAACATATCCTTAATATTATTCGTTTATAGTTTGACGATGCAAAGATACGAAAAAATCGATTAAGCGAAGAAAGAATAAGTAAAAAACTTATTTTTTTGAG
>CAMORS010000074.1 GCA_946624005.1 uncultured Prevotella sp.
CAAAGGTACAACGAAACTACAACTGTTACAACGTGTATTTCAACGAATGCTTACTCATCCCGCGGGAATCACTTATCAAGAGTGGCAGGAATCTAATTTCTGCCACTCTTTTTATTGGAGACATCTACAATGATGTAAAAATAATTCAGAAAACACCCTATGCGAGAATCGAATATTTTCGAGCAAGATGAGGTTGGGCTGCAAATATCGCAGTATTTTTGCATTTTGCTTAAGCGGGTGATTGTCAGGATGTTGCAAACAAACAGCAACACAGGTACGTTTTCTTTGGATGTAAAATGCGGCATATTGGGCTGCAATGTGTGGCATATTGGTGACCAAAATGCGGCAAATTGCCCACCAATATGCGGCAAACAAGACACCAATATGCCGCTGATTGCATCCAAAGAGATGGTTTGCGAGGCCACAATGGGTTGTTTTCGGTCGCCGAAAGCGCCATATTTCAGCTTCTCCGCTTGTAGAATGCCGAAAAAGTTGATAGAGTTTTGTCAAAATCTTTTGTTGCTATTTTAAGTCTTCCACGCTCTTCGTGTCTGCAGCAAGACGCTCAGCAAGATGAGCGTCAGGCCTACATAGAAGGAGAAGTTGATTTCACGGCCTTCACCGAAAATGAGGAAAGCCAGAGCTATGGTATAGCACGGCTCCAGGTTGTACGTCAGGTTGACTGTGAAAGCCGACAGCCGCTTCAGGGCCTGTATCTGCAGAATATACATCGCCACCGTACAGAGCAGGGCATGACAGAGCATCCACCAAAGGTTGCTGCCGTCGGGAACGACTACGACTGGCTGTCCTGCCGGGAAGACGAGCAGGTAGAGTGGTGCTATGGCCGTCACAGCCACCAGTCCGCCTGCCATCTGGTACATCAGCACCGTACGGCTGCGTACCCCTACGCTGACTTTTTTGTTGCAGATGGCATACAGCGCACAGACTGCTGACGACACGATGCCGATGCTGATGCCATAGCGGTAGCGTGCGTCGAGCGAGAAGATGCAGAGCACTCCTGCTACGGTGATCAATGAAAAGAGAAGTTCAACCCACGAGAAGCGTTTCTTGAATATCATCGGTTCGAAGATGGCCGTGAAGAAGCCTATCAACGAGAAGCAGATGACTCCGATGGAGACGTTGGATGCTTTGATAGAACCATAGAACAAGATCCAGTGGAAGCCCAGCAACGCACCGCAGCCACTTAGCTGCAGAAACTTGCGCCAACCGACCCGTGGCAGTCCGGTAAAGACCATCAAGACACATGAAGTGAACAACATACGGTACCACACAATGTCCACCTCGTTGAGTGTGATGAGTCGTCCGAACAGTCCTGTAAAGCCTGCCAGCAGCACACTGGCATGCAGCTGAACAAACCCTTTCTCCGTTTCTGTCATTGTTTCTGCAATCTGTAATATTGGGTGTCAAGGTACGAATAAATAAGGCGACTACATGGCATCATAATAGACGACCGACGGGCCACTATGCATTGAAAAGCTGGTAGTACTTGCCGCGACGGGCGAGGAGCTCGTCGTGCGTGCCGCGCTCGATGATGCGCCCCCGCTCCATGACGATGATGGTGTCGGCATTGCGGATGGTGCTCAGACGGTGGGCGATGACGAAGGTGCTGCGCCCCAGCATCAGCGAATCCATGCCGTGCTGCACAGCCTGCTCCGTTCGGGTATCGATGCTCGATGTGGCCTCGTCGAGGATGAGTGCCGGCGGATTGCCTACTGCTGCGCGGGCAATGGCGATGAGCTGTCGCTCGCCCTGACTCAGATTGCCGCCGTCGGCCGAGAGCATCGTCTGGTAGCCATTGGCCAGACGACGGATGAAGTCGTCGGCGTTGACCAGACGGGCAGCCTCGATACACTCCTCGTCGGTGGCATCAAGGCGACCATAGCGGATGTTCTCCATCACCGTGCCGGTGAAGAGATGCGTCTCCTGCAGCACGATGCCAAGACTGCGGCGCAGCTCTTCGCGGCGGATACGCCTGATATCGATATGATCGTAGAGAATCTGCCCGTCCTGAATGTCGTAGAATCGGTTGATGAGATTGGTGATGGTGGTCTTGCCGGCTCCTGTCCCGCCGACGAGTGCTATCTTCTGTCCGGCTTCGGTGTCGAGCTCGATGTCGAAGAGCACCTGCTTGCCCGACACCACCCTACCCGCTTCGTCGACGGTGGGATAGCTGAAGTCGACGCCAGAGAAGTCGACCTCTCCACGCTGGCGAGTCAAGCTGTCGCCGTCTTTCCAAGCCCAGATGCCTGTCCGTTCGGCGCTCTGCTGTAATGAACCGTCGGGCAAGAGACGGGCGTTGACCAGTGTGACGGTAGCTTCAGCATCGTCTTCCGGTTGTTCGTCGAGCAGGTCGAAGACGCGCGAAGCTCCGGCGATGGCGTTGATGATGCTGTTCAGCTGGTTGGAAACCTCCGAAACGGGGCGTGTGAAGTTCTTGATGAGCGTCAGGAACGACACCAGCGTTCCGACAGTGAGGCTGCCCAAACTCAGTGCTATCATGCCTCCCACAGCAGCCGCGACGACATAGATGAGGTTGGAGAGATTGCCATTGACGGGCATCACGATGTTGGCCACGCGATTGGCGCTACAGGCACTATCGCGCAGCGATGCGTTCAATTGGCGGAAACGCTCCACGGCTTCGTCTTCATGACAGAAAGTCTTCACCACCTTCTGGCCCGTGAGCATTTCTTCTACGAAGCCATTGAGCTGTCCGAGGTCGGCCTGCTGCTGTTTGAAATAGCGCGCCGAAAGCTTTCCCAGCCGGCGTGTGGCATACACCATGAAGAGCGAAAGGATGATGGTGAGGAGCGTCAGCGAGGGCGAGAGGACAACCATGCTGACCATCGTCAGCGTGATGGTGACGACCGACGAGAAGAGGTTGGGCATCGAGCTGATCATCTGTCGCAGGGTGTCGATGTCGTTGGTATAGACCGACATCACATCGCCGTGGGCGTGCATGTCGAAATACTTCACGGGCAACTGCTGCATGTGGCTGAACACATCCTTGCGCAAGCGGTTGAGCGTGCCCTGCGTGACATTGATCATCAGCCGGCTGTGAAGATAGGAACAAAGAGCTCCCAAGACAAGGATGGCAGCCAGCTTCATCAGGGCCAATGCCAGCGGGTGGAAGTTGGGATGGTCGCTCTGCGTCAGGGGCATGATATAGTCGTCGATGAGCGTACGCGTGAAGAGCGATGACGACAACGTGGCCACCGACGTTATGAGGATGCACACCAGCACGGCCACCATCGTCAGCCGATAGTGGCGGGCCACATAACCTATCATGCGCATCATGATCTTCGTGCCCCCTTCGGGCATTTTGGCCAGTCCGGTATGGCGGGGGCCACCCGGACCCCTATTCATTCCCATGTTCATTCTTTTAAGAATTAAAGAATTAAAAAATTATAGAATTAACGCTTTGCATCAAAGTCGCCTGATGCTTGCGTCTGCAGCTGATAGATTTCCTGATAGATGCTGCACGTCTGTAGCAGCCGCTCGTGCGTATCGAAGCCCACCACCCTTCCGCTCTGCATCACGACGATGCGGTCGGCGTCCTGCACGCTCTGTATGCGTTGGGCGATGATGAGCTTCGTCACGTCGGGCAGCTCTTCACGGAATGCTTTACGTATCTTGGCATCAGTGGCTGTGTCACAAGCACTTGTAGAATCGTCGAGAATCAGCACTTTAGGCTCTTTCAGCAGCGCTCGGGCGATGCACAGGCGCTGTTTCTGTCCGCCAGAAACATTGGCACCGTTCTGCTCGATGTGCGTCAGATAGCCTTCGGGCATGCTGTCGATAAACTCGTCGGCCTGCGCCAAACGGCAAGCTCGCTGACATTCCTCTAATGTTGCGTCTTCCTTACCCCACCGCAGATTGTCGAGGATGGTGCCGGTAAAGAGCACATTGTTCTGCAGCACCATCGAAACGGCATTGCGCAATGCCGTCAGGTCGTACTGCCTGACATCTACGCCACCCACGCTCACGGTACCCTTCGACGCATCGTAGAGTCGGCTGACGAGCATGGCCAGCGTCGTCTTGCCGCAGCCGGTTCCGCCGATGATACCGATGGTCTCGCCGCTACCGATGTGCAGACTGATGTCGGCCAGGGCATAGTCGCTGTCGGAGCCGTAGCCAAAGCTCACGTCGGAAAAGTCGATGCTGCCGTCCCCCACTTCTTCAACGGCGTTCTTTGCAGGGTTGACGATATCGGCCTGCTCGTCGATGACCTCCACGATGCGTTTGGCACTGGCGGCACTCATCGTGATCTGAACGAAGGTCATGGAGAGCATCATCAGCGCCGAGAGGATGGTCATCACGTAGGTGAAGAGCGACGTCAGCTGGCCCGTCGTCAAATCGCCCAGCACGATGTAGTGGGCACCAAACCACGAGAGGGCTATCATACAGCCATAGACGGTGAGCATCATCACGGGATGGTTGAGGGCCTGCAGCGTCTCTGTACGAACGAAGAGACGGTAGAGGGCATCGGAGGCACGGCCGAACTTCTGTATCTCGTGCTCTTCACGCACGAAGGCCTTCACCACGCGGATAGCCGCCACATTCTCCTGGACAGAGCTGTTCAGGTCGTCGTAGCGCATGAACACCTGGGCGAAGAGCTTCACCGAACGCGAGATGATGAAGTACAAAGCACATCCGAGCACCACCAAGGCCACGAGGAAGATAAGGCTCATGCGGAAGTTGATAAAGACGCACATCAGCACGGAGAACACCAGATTGAGCGGAGCGCGCACCGAGGCTCTCAATATCATGATGAGCGCCCGCTGCATGTTCTGCACGTCGGTGGTCATGCGCGTTATGAGCCCACCCGTAGAGAAGCGGTCGATATTGGCAAACGAGAAGGTCTGGATGTTGCGGTACATCGCCTCGCGCAGATTGTAGGCAAAGCCTGTAGAGGCCTTGGCCGAATAGCGTCCGGCCAGCACACCGAACGTCAGGCTCAGGAAGGCCATCAGGAGCATCAGCCCGCCATAGAGGAACACATTGTGGATGTTGCCCACCATGATGCCGCGGTCGATAATCCACGATGTGACGTAGGGTATCAGTACGCCCATCATCACTTCGAGCGAGGTGAACACCGGTGTGAGCAATGTAGCCCGGCCGAAGCCTTTCAGTTGTCTTAGGATAGTTTTCAAAATCGTAGATCTTTATTGCAAAATAATGATGCAAATTTACGAAAACAAACGCAATCGCCACCTATTCTTTAATTCTATTTTTCTTTTTTTATTTCTTATTGTTATTCGCCCTATGCATGAGCGATACGCCCATCATAGGTAAAGAAAAAAGGCCGAATATTTGGCTATTTGCAGAATAATGTTTACTTTTGCACTTCGTTGAAAAAAATGGAGAATAAAAAGAAATAGGCATTCATGATTTACCCAAACAATTTTGAAGAGAAGATAGGCTTCACTGACATCAGACAACTCCTGCGCGAGCGTTGCCTCAGCACGTTGGGAAAAGAGCGAGTAGACGAGATGACCTTCTCGGCCAACGCCGACGACATCAACGAAAGGCTACAGCAGGTAAAGGAATTCCGGCAACTGCTGGAAGAAGCCGACAACTTCCCGATGCAATATTTCTTCGACGTCAGGAGCAGCGTGTCGCGCCTGAGGATGGAGGGCACTCACTTGGAAGAAAGCGAGCTGTTCGACCTGCGCCGCTCCTTAGAGACCATCGACGGCATGGTGCGTTTTCTCAACAGGGAAAGTCAGGAGCAATCACCTCAACCCACTGCCGTCAACCATCCCTACCCTGCCCTCCACAGACTGGCCGACGGCGTAGCAACCTTCCCACAGCTGATACGCGAAATAGACCGCATCCTGGACAAGTTTGGCAAGATGCGCGACACAGCATCGCCCGAGCTGGCACAGATAAGACACGACCTGGCACGCACGGAGAGCAGCATCTCGCGTACCTTATATAATATACTGCGGTCGGCACAGAGCGAGGGGTTGGTGGAGAAAGATGTCACGCCAGCCATTCGCGACGGTCGGTTGGTGATACCCGTAGCCCCAGCGATGAAGCGTAAGATAAAGGGCATCGTACACGACGAATCGGCTTCGGGAAAGACGCTCTTCATCGAACCAACCGAGGTGGTGGAGGCCAACAACCGCATCCGCGAGCTCGAAGCAGAAGAGCGCCGCGAGATTGTGCGCATCCTGACCGACTTTGCCAAACTGGTCAGGCCCCATGTCAGAGAGATTGTCGACTCGTTCGGCTTCCTTGCCACCATCGACTTCATCCATGCAAAGACCTTGCTGGCCGACACGTTCCGCGCCATTGAGCCCCGGGTGAGCAACAAGCCACACATCGACTGGGTGCAAGCCGTGCATCCGTTGCTGCAGCTGTCGCTCGCAAAGCAAGGCAAGAAGGTGGTGCCCCTCGACATCATGCTCAACGACGACAAGCGCATCCTCATCATCTCAGGCCCTAATGCCGGCGGCAAGTCGGTCTGCCTGAAGACGACAGGGTTGCTGCAGTATATGCTGCAATGCGGACTCTCCGTTCCCATGCGCGAGAACAGCCGTACGGGCATCTTCAGCAACATCCTCATCGACATCGGCGACGAACAGAGCATCGAGAACGACCTGAGCACCTATTCGAGCCATCTGCTCAACATGAAGAACATGATGAAGACAGCCGACGAGCAGACGCTCATCCTCATCGACGAGTTCGGAACGGGCACGGAGCCGCTCATCGGAGGAGCCATCGCCGAGAGTGTGCTGAAGCGTTTCTGCCAGCGCAAGGCCTTCGGCGTCATCACCACCCACTACCAGAACCTGAAGCACTTCGCCGACAGCCACGAGGGCATCGCCAACGGTGCCATGCTCTACGACCGACGCGAGATGCAGGCTCTGTTCCAGTTGCAGATAGGACAGCCGGGATCGTCGTTCGCCATCGAGATAGCCCGAAAGATAGGTCTGCCCGAGGAGGTGATCCGCGATGCCAGCGACATCGTGGGCAGCGACTACATCCAGAGCGACAAATATCTTCAGGACATCGTGCGCGACAAGCGCTACTGGGAAACTAAGCGGCAGAACATCCACCAGCACGAGAAGAAGATGCAGCAAACCATCGACCGCTACGAGACGCAAGTGCAAGAGGTGGAACAGCAGCGGCGCGAGATTCTGCGAAGAGCGAAGGAACAGGCCGAGGAACTGCTGCGCGAGAGCAACAAGAAGATAGAAAACGCCATACGCGAGATACGCGAGAGTCAGGCCGAGAAGGAGGCCGCCAAGCGCATCCGTGAAGAACTGAACACCTTCAGGCAGCAGATCGACGAGGTGGACACGACGGCCAACGACGAGATGATTGCCAAGAAGATACGGCAGATACAGGAGAGGAAGGAACGGCGCGAAAAGCGCAAACGCGAAAAGGCTGAGCGCCAGGCTATCGATGCCGACAAGGCTCAGGAGGCTGCCCGGCAGAAAGAAGAGCAGAAGACGCTGAAAGCGGGCGACAGCGTGCGCATCAAGGGTCTCACGACGGTAGGCCGGATAGAAACGATCGACGGCAAGATGGCAACCATCATCTTCGGCGACATGCGCACGAAGATGCGCACCGAGCGGCTGGAGCGTGCCGAAGTGCAGCCGAAGAAGGAAGAGACGCGGACGTTTGCCTCGGTGGGACGCGAAACACGCGAGGCCATCGACAACCGTAAGCTCAACTTCAAGCAAGACCTCGACGTGCGCGGCATGAGGGGCGACGAGGCCATCAACGCCGTGACCTACTTCATCGACGATGCCATCCTCGTGGGGATGAGTCGCGTCAGGATACTCCACGGAACGGGTGGCGGCATCTTGCGACAGCTGATCCGCCAGTATCTGTCCACCGTTCCCAACGTCACGGGCTTCCGCGACGAGCATGTGCAGTTTGGCGGTGCGGGCATCACCGTAGTCGACATAGAATAAGAAAAGAACAGGCTTTTTTCTGTGTGCAGAACAAAGGTGCATAGGTATCGCTTAAAGCTTCGACAAACAAGAAAAAAGGAAAGAAGGAAGCGTGAGCGAAAGCTTATCACATAATGGAGGTTCTGGACTACCCGTTACAACTGACAAGCAATGCTCACGCCTTTTTAACGTTTTGTGGTCGAGACCACTATTTATAAAACGTGACGAATGCCAATCATCGTTGAACATAGGAACTGTCCAGATTCCCTTATAGACGACTTCTGCAATCTCTTTTATGCATCTGCGCGCTTTGAAAACACACTTTATGCATTTGGATGCAAAGATAAGCAGAAAATCGCAATTAAAAAAATATTTTAGCAAAAAAAAGCAAACGTTAAGTTAAAATAATAAAGAATCGCCGAAAAACTTATTTTCCGGCGATTCCTATTGTTATTGTTGTGCTATTGTTAGCACCAAAGGATGCATGGCTACGTTTCCTCAGAAGTATGAGGGAAAAACGCTTTTTTTACTTCACCTTCTCGACAATGGCCTTGAAGGCAGCGGGGTTGTTCACAGCGAGGTCGGCCAGCACTTTGCGGTTGATCTCGATGCCTGCCTTGTGAAGGGCACCCATCAGCGTGGAATAAGTCATTCCCTCGATGCGGGCTGCAGCGTTGATACGCTGAATCCACAATGCACGGAAGTTGCGCTTCTTGTTCTTACGGTCGCGGTAAGCGTAGGTGAGACCCTTCTCCCAAGTGTTCTTGGCAACGGTCCAGACGTTCTTACGGGCTCCGAAATAGCCACGCGTAAGCTTGAGTATTCTCTTTCTTCTTGCTCTTGAAGCAACGTGATTTACTGATCTTGGCATAATTTAGTCCTTTCTACTTGAATGTTAATGAATTAACGAAGGCAGAGCAAATCGCGTACCTGCTTCATGTTGCTTTTGTCAACGATAGCCTGATGCACCAGGTTTCTCTTCTGTTTCTTGGTCTTCTTTGTCAGAATGTGGCTGTGATAAGCGTGGTGACGCTTCACCTTGCCGCTACCGGTGAAACGAAATCTCTTCTTAGCACCGGAATTGGTCTTTACTTTTGGCATGTTTTTTAATAATTTTAAGTTGTTATTCTAATTTGGCCGTGGCAACGTATATACCGAACGTTACGCACAAACCTTTTTTTGCTGACTATTTGTCCTCGGAGACTTGCTTGTTGAGCTTGCTGAGGATGTCCTCACCGCCCTTGATGTTGGCAAACAGCCCTCCGTTGGCGGGCATTTCTGCATCAACCTCCGGCTGCTTCTGTTCCGGCTTGGCGGGCTTGCCGCTCTCTTTGGCTTCGGCCTCGCGCTTCTCGCGGTCCATCTTCTGCTGGCTCTTCTTGGCTACGCCGGCTTTCTTCGGTGCGAGATAGAGGAACATCTTCTTGCCTTCGAGGCTTGGCATCTGCTCCACCTTGCCGTATTCCTCAAGGTCGTTGGCGAATCGGAGCAGCAGCACCTCGCCTTGCTCTTTGAAGAGGATGCTTCGTCCGCGGAAGAAGACGTATGCCCTCACTTTGTTTCCTTCGGTGAGGAACTCCTTGGCGTGCTTGAGCTTGAAGTTGTAGTCGTGGTCGTCGGTCTGAGGTCCGAAGCGTATCTCCTTCACCTCCTGCTTCACCTGCTTGGCCTTCATCTCCTTGGCGCGCTTCTTCTGCTGGTAGAGGAACTTGCTGTAGTCGATGATACGGCAAACGGGCGGGTTGGCATTCGGTGAGATCTCAACAAGGTCGACACCCTGCTGACGTGCCATATCCAAAGCTTGTCTTGTAGGGACAACCATCGATCCGTCGTCGCCCACGATTCGCACCTCACGAACACGAATTTGCTCGTTGATGCGGTGCTGATTACCTTTTTTGTCGTTCTTCATTAACTACGTTTGGTTCAACTTATTTTCAAAATCGGCTGCAAAGTTACGACAAATCAACGAATTGACAAAACTTTTTCCAATTTATTTTCAAATAAACCGAAAAAAGTTTTGCCAATTGCTGCTATTCAAGTGATTTTTAGGCTGTTTTCGCGGTTCATCAGCCTTCTTTGAAGAGTTCCTTAATGCCTCCGATGCTGCCCATGACGTTGGTGGCTTCGTAGGGCAGATAGACGGTCTTGGTCTTGTCGCCCTTGGCCAGCTCTTCCATCATCTGGATGTACTTCTGTGCAAGGAGGTAGTTGGCGGGGTTGGTCGACTTGCCTACGGCTTCCGTAATCTTCTCGATAGCGATGGCCTCGGCCTCGGCTTTGCGGATGCGGGCCTGCGCCTCACCTTCGGCGTGGAGGATGGCCTGCTGCTTGGCGGCCTCGGCGCGGTTGATCATCGCCGTCTTCTCACCTTCCGAAGCGAGGATATCGGCCGCCTTCTCACCCTCTGACGTCAGGATCTGCGCACGCTTGTTACGC
Organism: uncultured Prevotella sp.; assembly: GCA_946624005.1. GTDB lineage: Bacteria > Bacteroidota > Bacteroidia > Bacteroidales > Bacteroidaceae > Prevotella. Next base: position 10,362 of record CAMORS010000074.1, read on the forward strand.
TCGGCCTGCATCTGCTTCTCCATGGCGTTGAGCACCGTTGCCGGCGGGATGATGTCTTGCAGCTCGACGCGGTTCACCTTGACGCCCCACTTGTCGGTGGCATCGTCGAGCACGGAGCGCAGCTTGGTGTTGATGGTGTCGCGCGAGGTCAGCGTGTCGTCGAGCTCGAGTTCGCCGATGATGTTACGCAGCGTTGTCTGCGTGAGTTTCTCGATGGCGTTGGGCAGGTTGTTGATCTCGTAGACAGCCTTGAAGGGGTCGACAATCTGGAAGTAGAGCAGAGCGTTGATCTCCATCTGGATGTTGTCCTTGGTGATAACGTTCTGCGAGGGGAAGTCGTACACCTGTTCGCGCAGGTCGATGGAGCTGGAATAGGCGTAGCGTCCGCGGTTGAGCACCACGATCTCCTTGGCCCGGTCGATGAAGGGGATGATGATGTTGATGCCCGGCTTGAGCGTTGCATAGTAGCGTCCGAGACGCTCTATGATGCGGGTTTCCGACTGAGGGATAATCACTAATGCCATTTTGGCAAAGATAACCACGAGGATGACGATGGCTATCAGTACATAACTCATGAAGTCCATAATTTTACTTTTTTGCTGTTATACTTTACTTTTATCTGTTTTCCTCTTTTTTCAGCTTTCACATTTTTCAACGGTGATGATGGTGCTCTCGCGGCCAACCACCTTGACGAACGAGCCCACGCCGATGGCTTCGTCGCTTGAGGCCAGGGCCTTCCAGACATCGCCGTCGATGGCCACGCGCCCGTAGCCGCCAGCTTCTATCTGCTCTACCACCCTACCCCGCCGTCCGATGAGTGCGTCGGCGTTGCTCTCGCGGTATTGGTCGTTGCGGTGGAAATAGCGCAGCGCAACAGGGCGCACAAGAAAGAGACTGATGAGCGTGAACAGTGCGAAGACTGCCAGCTGCCAGTAGAACCCTAAGCCACAGGCTGCCGCAATGGTAGCGAAGACGGCTCCGATGGAGAAGCACATGATGAAGAAGTCACCTGCCGTTAGCTCCAGAATCAGGCAGAGCACGGCCACTACGGCCCACATCTGCCAAAGGTGTTGCGAAAGATAGTCTAACATACTCTATTTATATTTTAGGTTTTACAATTTTCGATATTTCTGTATTCTGAGATTCCGGTACTCCGAGATTCCGGTATTTCGGTATTTCGAGATTCCGATGCGCCAGTTTGACAGTTCACAGCGAGAGGATGAAGTCGTCCCACTGTCGCGACGACCCTTTCTTGCCGAACACCTTCTGGTAGAGTCGGCTGCGTGTCGATGCGATGCTCTCCTTCGAGTGGGCCGTCAGCAGCGCTATCTCCTTGGGCTGCAGGCGAGCCTTGATGAGCAGGCTGACATAATAGTCTTGCGGCGACAGCTTGTAGAGGCTGTACAGCTTCTCGGTGAATCCAGTGTAGATGCCGTCGATGAGCTGCACCAGCTGTGCCCAGTCGTCCTGCGACATCATGCGCCCCTCGTCGAGATAGCGCTGCATGCGCCGGTAGATGTCCGACTGGAAGATGGTGGTCTCTGCCTGGCTGCGCTTCTCGTTGTCGATGACTGCTACCTTATTATTATATTGTAGGTTCTCCTTCTTCTGTTCCAGTTCGAGCCGCAACATCGAGTTCTCGTCGCCCATCTGCGCCAGGAGCTGTTCCAGCTCGGCTATCTTCTGTACGTTCTGGGCAATGCTCTGTGCACTCTGGGCCTGTTGTTGTTGGCGCATAGCGTCCACCTTGCGCAGGCGCTCCTCGAGAAGGAGTATCTTGCGCCGGCTGTTCTGTGCCGTCACCACGAAGAGCACAGCGTAGGTGACGACGAAGAGCCCTATCAGGAACAGCTCGCGTTGGGTCAATATGGTCATCATTGTCTGATTCATGCCGCAAAGTTACGACAAATTTTCGAACCCGCCAAACTTTTTAGTTCGCTTTTGTTTGCAACAGCTTTTGGGGTGGTTTGCAAAAGTTCGCAAACGCCCACTTATGCCCATTACGGTCATCTGTCTTGCCCTGAAAAACGTTGAATAAAAAACAACGTTTAAAATGGAGAAA
>CAMORS010000075.1 GCA_946624005.1 uncultured Prevotella sp.
CGCCCGTGGTCTGGAAGAAGGTGCCGCGCGGGATGAGCACGGCCTGCTCGGGCTGACCCAGTTCGAGGTCGATGTAGTAGGTCTGGCCTGTGCGGATGTTCTCTGGTCGTTCGCCTCGGAAGATGAAGTCGCAGCGGAACTTGCCCTCGCGCACCTCGGGGTAGACCTTGCGCACCTGCAGCTGGTACTGACGGTCGCCGCGTGAAAAAGTGGCGGTCAGCCCCTGGCGCACGCGGTCGATGTAGTGCTCGTCAATCTGCGCCTGCACCTTATAGTCGCTGAGGTCGTTCAGCTGACCAATCTTCTGACCGGGCTGGATGCTCTGGCCCAGCTCCACGTCGAGCAGTCCCAGCTCGCCATCGATGGCCGAGCGCACCTCCAGCTTGCCCTTGCGCTGCCGCACCAGCACCACGTTGCGACGCATGTTTTGCAGGTTGTCCTCCATCTGGTCCATCTGCACGGTGCGATACAGCGAGTCTTGCTTCAGTCGTTTCGACACCAGCGAGCGCTTCTTGGCAGAGAGCTGATAGTCCTCCTGCGACTTGATATAGTCCTCGCGGCTAATCAGTTTCTCTCCATACAGCCGTTTGTTCTGCTCGAAGGCGCGCTGCTTGCGCTGCGTGTCCATGTCGAGCTGTGCCTGCTCCGTCTGGTTGTTCAGCCGGTCCTGCTGCATGGCCACCTGAGTGTTGCGCAGCAGGTTCTGCTTCTCGGCCAGTTCGGCTTCGGCATTGAGGATCTGCAGGTCGAGGTTCGAGTTCGACAGACGGACTATCACATCGCCCTTCCGCACGTGAGAACCTTCTTCGACCACTTTCTCCATGACGATGCCGCCTTCCTCGGGCGAGATCTGCACCACCTGGATGGGCATCACCTGTCCGTTGGTGCGCACATAGTCCTTAAACTCGGCGCGCCTTACTTCGCTCACGGTCAGCTCGTCGCTGTTCACCCTGAGTGTCGAGGCATGACTGCCAAACACCAGCCAGCCTCCAGCAACCAGCACCATACACCCAACGGCCATGTAGGGCCAATACTTCAGCAAACGCTGCACCTTTGTCTTTTCTATTTTTCTGTCCACTTTTGTAATTTACTATTTGACGATTTACTATTTACGATTTATTAACTATTTGACGATTTATTCCCAGATGGTCGCACCGCGATAGTAGCGTATGAGATGCTCCTTCACCATCGCCATGAGGCGGCATTGCAGCAGGGTGGCCTTCGAGTTGAGCAGCTCGGAAGACGTGGTGCGCAGCTCTATCGCCGTGGTCAAGCCTTCCTCGTATTGTCGGCGCGTCAGCTGATAGGCGATGCTGTCGGCCTCCACCTTCTTCTCCATCTGCTCCGTCTGTTTCAGATAGCCCTGCCAGTCCTGAAAGGCTTCGCGGCAGAGCTTTGCCAGCTCCAGTTGCTTCTGCGCATAGGCTTCTTGGGCGATGCGGTAGTTGTTCTTGGCTTTGCGCACACTCGTGATGGTCTGCAGCCGGTTGAACAGGGGAATGCTCAGCGTAGCCGCCACGTATTGGCCCATATTGTTCCGGAACTGGCTGCCGAAAGCCTCGGCAGTATGCGAATGCAACGTGTGATAGTAAGTAGTATTCAGGCCCGCACTAAACGAGAGAGTAGGGAAAAAAGCAGCGCGAGCCTGATACCACTCATGACGCCGACTCAACATGTCGTAATAGCTGGCCTGCAGTTCGGCGTTTGTATCTGACGCATATACAGTCTGTATCTGACGCATATACGGGGTGTATTCGGGGCATATACAGAGTGTATCTGACGCAAATACAGCAATAGCAAGCGTATCATTCAGGGGGAAAGCCATTTCCTTCTTCAGTTCGAGCAAGGCAGAAGCATGAAGATTCTGCTGGCGGAGCAGTTCGTAGTCGGCCTCTGCCCGTTGCGATTCCACCTGTGCCACATCGGCACTACTCTTGCGCCCCACCTCCTCCATTAGGCGTGACTGACTGAGCAGCAGTTCGGTCTCGGCTACCTTCTGACGAGCCATCCCGACCAGTCCTTCGTAATAGGCTACGTGGGCGAAGGCCTGCAGCACGTTCAATGCCGCAAGGTTCTGTCTCTGCCGCAGCGCCGATTGCCCCATCAGCACGCCCGCCTTGGCGGCACGGAGCGCATGCAGTCGGCTGAATCCATCGAAGACGGGCAGCGAAGCCTGCAGGGAGTAGCCGTTATAGAAGGTACTGACATCGGTATAACCGTTGGTCTCGGGGTTGATGGCTCGTCCGAAGTTGTACTGAACGCCGACGGCGGCATCGACAGCAGGCAGGAACCGCCCGACGGCGCCTGTCTGCTGCGCCTTGTAGTTGTCCAGCTCCAGCTCGGCACGCTTCACATCGTGGTTGTGCTCCACAGCATATTGCATACATTGCCGGGCTGTCCAGCTTTGCGACGATGAGGCAATGGGACAGAGGGCGACGACAACTGAAAAGATAACGTTTCGCATACTTTTTCTGTTTTATTTTCGATGCAAAGTTAGTCCGTTCGATGTTTCTGCGCAAGCTTTTGGAAGGCTCTGACTGCAGATTGTCTAAAAATTAGACACTATATTGTATGATTATTAGACAAATGTTTCGTAACTTTGCAGGCAAAACAGCTGGACGCGACACATCGCGCCCCTTCATTGATGATATATGAATAAATACGGAACCATACTCGTCGTCGACGACAACCCGTCTATCCTGACGGCGATGCGCTATCTCTTGGACGGGACCTTCGAACGCATCCTGACGCTCACACAGCCTGACGGCATCCTGAAGATGATGGCACAGGAGAAGACGGACATCGTGTTGTTGGACATGAACTTCTCATTGGGAGTGGACAGCGGACAGGAAGGGCTGTTCTGGCTTCGAACCATCCGCAAGCAGCATCCGCAGACGCCCGTGGTGCTGCTGACGGCCTACGCCGACATCTCGCTGGCGGTGAAAGGACTGAAGAGCGGGGCTGCCGACTTCATCACGAAGCCGTGGGACAACGATGAGCTTGTGCGCAAGCTGAAGGATGTGCTCGACATGCAGAACGAGATAGTGACGCTCGACGAGATGGAGAAGGACCACATCCGCCGAACGATCGATCGCTGTCACGGCAACCTCACACAGGCAGCCGACATGCTCGGCATCACCCGCCAGACGCTCTACAACAAGATGAAGAGGATTTAGTGAATGAAGAATTGAGAATTGACAATTGATAATTGAGGATGATGATTAGCTTATATATAATAATAGGTATAGGCATCGTGGGGTTGATGGCTGTCAGCATGATTCACCATCAACGGTCGCTGAAGCTTCGTGCCCACTTGATGCAGGAGGCTATACGCAACAGCGACTTCACCTTCCGACTGCCTACCAACGGACTGCTTTCAGGCGAACGGGCCATGCAGCAGACGCTCAACCAGCTGGGCGAGACCATCCGCAGGCAGGTGAACCAAAGCGAGGTGGAGTCGTGGGAACGACTGACGCGCGTGCTCACTCACGAGATCATGAACGCCGCAGCACCCATCACCAGCATCAGTCAGTCGATGCTGGGGCGCAACGATGTGAAGGGCACTCCGCTCGAACCCGGTATGCAGGCCATCTATGACACCTCGCGCCATCTGAGTGAGTTTGTGGCCAACTACCGCAAGATGTCCGAACTGGAGAAACCGATATTGGCCGACGTGCTGCTCCGACCGCTGCTCGACGATGTCAGTAAGGCTTATGCCGAACTGTCCTGGGAGATAAGCATTCCTCCAGAGACATCGGTGCGTGCTGATGCCAGCATGCTGCGACAGGTGCTGATGAACCTCACGAAGAATGCGCTTGAGGCTCACGCGAAAAAGATGGTCGTCGTACTGACGGAAGACGGCTCACCGCGGAAAAGTGGATGGCTGCAGCTCTACATCGGCAACGACGGACTGCCCATCGCTGCTGAGAACCTGCCGTCGCTCTTTGTTCCTTTCTTCACCACGAAGCGCAGCGGCAGCGGCATCGGTCTCTCGCTGAGTCGGCGCATGATGATTCAGCAAGAAGGCATGCTGGACCTCGCCGAGAAGCAGTTCGGCGCATGCCGGGCCGGATTTATCCTCAGCATCTGCGCTTCGCCATTGTAACCTACCCTATTGCTTGATAAGGGAAGGAGGAGGTTACGCTTCCCAGCGTGACACCTGCCCCAGACGTTCGGGTGAATTAGAAATTCGCCCGCCTCTCCTCGGGAAGGTCGGGAGGGTGCCTCAGAGATGGTCTCTGAGGCTGCCGTAGATGGTCTCTGATGAGGTCAGAGATTATCTCTGATAAGCTCGGAGATAGTCTCTGATAAGCTCGGAGATTATCTCTGACGGCGAAGGCTACCAAGGGATTCGCTGCTGAGGCGAATCAGATGGCGATTGTAACATTAAAGTGACGAAAAAGACTCAACAATTGTTAAAACGCATTTTTCCTGCCACCGAAAGCGTTATTTACGGTGGGGTAAAACGCATTTTTCGCTCACTAAACTCACAAAAACCGCATCTACAACAGCTAACGAAAGTTAATTGCGTGTTAACGTATGTTTATCAAAATAAGCGATTAACAACTTTTTCGTCACATTGTGACAGTGTGACAGTTACATTTAGTACCTTACACATGTGGAGTGGGTTAAAAATCGAAGATTTTACCTATATACCTATATATTATATATATTATTATATTATTACTATTATTATATATACATTATTTTAATTATATTATATGCGTTTTAACGCTGTTTTTGTGAAGTAGTGAGCGTTTTCGGCTAAGTAGATGCGTTTTTTGCGTCGTTACATCGCGTTTTCGTTCATGTAGTGACGCGCTATCTCCAAAAACGAGATAACACATCTTAACAATTAAAACATGTAAAGGTACTAAATGTAACTGTCACAATTGTCACACTGTCACAAAATCGCGAAATGCCGACCACAGATAGCCGCCGAAAGAAACAAGCAACGCGATCATGGCGGCTATCAGCAAGAGCAACACAACCAGGACGACAGCAGCCTGGAGGGCTCGCTTGTTCACCTCGCTGATGATGTGCTCGTCGCCATCGACAAACCCCTGCACCATCGCCATGTTCTTGGTGTTGGCACGATGGAAGATGTCGATGACGTCGCCCACAAAGAAAGGTATCATCCCCAACAGCACGTCGCGCAGCGTGTTGTTGAGGACAGCCAGCGTCAAGGGGACGCTCTTGATGACAAACAAGGAGAAGTAGACGAAGGGGACGGCGCTGAGCATAGCGATGGCATCGCCCCAGCCGGGAATGATGCCGATGAGCGCGTCGAGATAGTAGCGGTCCATATAGCGTGTCAGGTAGTTCATGGCCTGATACGCCTTATTGCCCATCAGTCGGCTACGCTGCAGCTGCCGTCGTTCTCCTTCGTTCATTCAGGGGGCTTACTGATGCTGTTCGCGCAGCAGGTCGTTGACGGTCTTCACGGGATTGAACGTCGAGAGGGGCACCTCCACGAAGACGGTGTTCCAGTCGCTCATCGCGCCGTTCCACAGGCCGGGCAGCTCAAGGGCTTTCAGCTCCTTGCCGTTCTTGCTCTTGTTGCTGATGAAGCCAGTCGACTTGTCGACATACTTCGGCAAATCGAACGGGCGGCCCTGATAGTCCTTGATAGCGCAGACGAGGTCGACGGGGTTGAAGTGGGTTCCCTCGGTGAACATACGCATGCTGTCGGCGTTGTTCTTGTCGATCTGGCTGCTCTCGAGAATCTGCAGGCTGACCGTTCCGTCCTGATTATAAGTGAGGAACGGGCCTCCACCGGGCTCGCCGACGTTCTTCACCACACCGCAGACACGCATCGGGCGATTGAGCTTCAGGCGCAGATAGTCGGCCATCTGCTGGTCGTTGAAGCCACGGACCTCTTCGTTGCGGCAGCACAGTTCGTCATAGAGGAAGGCAGCCATCTCGTCGAGCTCTTCGCGCGAGCAGTTGCCCTCGTCGAGCTTGCGCAGATAGGCAAAGGCTTTCTGCTGCAGGCGCACCAGCACGCCGGCGATGACCTGTTTGTACTCCACCGTGTCCTGCTTCAGGCGGTCGGGCACCACGTTGTCGATGTTCTTGATGAACACCACGTCGGCATCGATGTCGTTGAGGTTCTGGATGAGCGCTCCATGTCCGCCCGGACGGAACAGCAGCGAGCCGTCGTCGTTGCGGAAGGGTGTGTTGTCGGGATTGGCAGCGATGGTGTCGGTGCTGGGCTTCTGTTCGGAGAAGGTGATGTCATAGCTCACGCCGAACTTACGGGCATAGTAGTCTTTCTTGTCGGCGACACGCTTCTGGAAGAAGTCGAGATGCTCGTGGCTGACGGTGAAGTGGACATGTGCCTCGCCATTGCTGGCAGCATAGAGAGCACCCTCCACGAGGTGTTCCTCCATCGGGGTGCGAGCACCCTCGGGATACTGATGGAAGAGGAGCATACCCTTCGGCAGCTGACCGTAGTTGAGTCCGTCGGCACGCAACATATTGGCAGCCACGGCCTTATAGTTGCCTTCTGCCATGAGGGCCTTGATGCCTTTCCCTTCGTTCTTCTGGCAGACAGCATCCAACTCGGCATAGAAGGCAAAGCGCTCGATGTTGTCGAAGAAGCGCTTCTCGAAGTCGGTCGTCGGCACATCGTAGGGTGCATCGACGAAGGCGAACATATCCTTGAACATACGGCTGGCAGCTCCGCTGGCGGGCACGAACTTCACGATGCGATGACCGCTGGCCTTGTAGTCGTTCCAGCATTGCTCGTACATCCCGCGCTCTTTCACGTCGGGGGCTACGATGCCGTTGCCCACACTGGCGGCGGCATCAAGACGAAGGAAGGGGAAGCCTGTGCGGAATTCGCCCATCTGCACGTCGATCTGCTCTGGGGTGATACCCTTCAGAGCGATTTGTTTTAGGTCGTTTTGTGATAACATTTTGATGGTTTTAATGATTGTTGTTTGATAAAATTGCTACAAAGATACAATCTTTTTTGCAATCAGAGGCCTTTTTCCGATAAAAAATAATAACTTTGCACCAAAATATTGTTTTATCGCCAACAAACAGACGATCTGATTATGAGCTATCCATTAGTGTTCACCAAAGAAGAAAGACATGAGGCTGCCGAGCTGCTGCAACGATTACGGGTTGCCATAGCGCCTTATCTACACGAGGGCGACGAGCAACACGTCAGGGACTTCGTGCGCGAGTCGCTCCGCAACAACGAGATACAGCGCGACGTCTTCGGACTGAATCCCATCACGATGAGCTTCCAGACAGCCTTGCTGGCCATCGAGGAGGAGGGGCTCAAGCGCGACGGCGTGCTGGCCATCATCCTCTATACCTGCGTGGCGGGCGGCCGCCGCAGCATCGACGAGATAGGAAAAGCCTTCGGACAAGATGTGGCCACCATCATCCACGGACTGGTCAGGATACAGGAACTATACAAGAAGAACCCCGTCATCGAGAGCGAGAACTTCCGCAACCTGCTGCTGTCGTTTGCCGAGGATATGCGCGTGATTCTCATCATGATAGCCGACCGCGTCAACCTGATGCGCCACATTCGCGACACACGCAACGAAGAGGCCAAACGGCAGGTGAGCGAGGAGGCCAGCTATCTGTATGCCCCGCTGGCCCATAAGCTGGGTCTCTACAAGCTGAAGAGCGAGTTGGAAGACCTGAGCCTGAAATACTTAGAGCACGATGCCTACTATCTGATTCGCGAGAAGCTCAGCGCCACGAAGAAAGACCGCGACGCCTATATCGAGAAGTTCATCGGTCCCGTGAAGCAGCGACTCACCGAGGCTGGGCTCCACTTCCACATCAAAGGCCGCACAAAGAGCATCCACAGCATCTGGCAGAAGATGAAGAAGCAGAAGTGCGGCTTCGAGGGTGTCTACGACCTCTTTGCCATCCGCATCATTATTGAGTCGGGGAACGAGGAGCGAGGAGCGGGGAGCGACAACAGCATCAGGACGCGCGAGCATGCGCTGTGCTGGCAGGCTTTCGCCATCGTGACCAATATGTATCAGGGCAACCCCAAGCGACTGCGCGACTGGCTCAGCGTTCCGAAGTCGAACGGCTACGAGAGTCTGCACATCACCGTGTTAGGACCCGAGCAGAAGTGGGTGGAGGTGCAGATACGCACCGAGCGCATGGACGAAGTGGCCGAGCGCGGTCTGGCTGCCCACTGGCGCTACAAGGGCGTGAAGAGTGGCGGCGGCATGGACGAGTGGCTGGCACAGATACGCACCGCCCTGGAGAACAGCGACGGACGGATGATGATGGACGAGTTCAAGATGGGGCTCTACGAAGACGAGGTCTACGTCTTCACGCCGCGCGGCGACCTGCTGAAGTTCCCCAAGGGGGCTACGGTGCTCGACTTTGCCTACCATATCCACTCGCGCGTAGGTAATGAATGTACGGGCGCGCGCATAAATAATAAGGTAGTGCCCTTCCGCTACGAACTGCAGTCGGGCGACCAGGTGGAGATTGTCACCTCGTCGAACCAGAGCCCGAAGCAAGACTGGCTCTCCATCGTCAAGACAAGTCATGCACGCGCCAAGATTCGTCAGGCACTGAAGGTGACGCAGATGAAGGAAGCCACGATGGCCAAAGAGCTGTTGGAGCGACGGATGAAGAACCGCAAGATAGAATGGGACGAGAGCGTGATGAACCAACTGGTGAAGAAGCTGGGCTATAAGGAGACGCACGACTTCTACAAGCACATCGCCAGCGGTCAGCTCGACGTCAACCATGCCCTCGACCGCTATGTCGAGCTACAGCAGCAGCTCAACGGACAGGCTCCGCCACAACAGCCACTGCAGAGCGCCGAGGAGTTTGTCTTCGAGAATCCCAACGAGGAGATGGTCTATTCGAACGACGATGTCATCATCATCGACAAGAACCTCAAGGGGGTCGACTTCCAACTGGCCAAATGCTGTCATCCCATCTATGGCGACAAGGTGTTCGGCTTCGTCACGGCTGGTGGCGGCATCAAGATTCACCGCCACGACTGTCCCAATGCTCCTGAGATGCGCCGACGCTTCGGCTACCGCATCGTGCGTGCCGCCTGGAGCGGTAAGGGTTCGTCGCAATACAGCATCGTGCTGCACATCGTGGGCAACGACGATATCGGCATCGTCAACAATGTGACGAGCATCATCTCGAAGGAGGAGAAAATCATGATGCGCAACATCAACATCGACAGCCACGACGGACTGTTCAGCGGCAACCTCACGGTCAACGTCGACGATACGGCTCGCCTCGAACAGCTCATCAAGAAGCTGCGCACGGTGAAGGGCGTGAAGCAGGTGACGAGAATTTAGGATAATTGACAATTGAAAATTGACAATTGAGAATTGAGAATTGAGAATTGAGAATTGACAATTGAGAATTGACAATTGAGAATTGAGAATTGACAATTGAGAATTGACAATTGATAATTGATAATTGAAAACTGGATAAAAAGGAAAGGCAGTGGTCCTATAAGCCGGGTTCTGTGCGGGCTCCTCAATAGAGAGGGAGCCCGTGCTTGTCATTTATCTACACCGTGAGTCGCCCCACGGCTCCAGCATTCTACCCTCCGCCGCAAGAGCCCTGGCCATGTTGCAACCTTGCGGATGCTCAGACCTTCGTCTACTCGGGCGGGCCACCCTCTCTCGGTCGGTTTACTTGAACTTGCAGCCCCCAGTGGGTACAGCCCGACGATCACCCGCCGGCTGGTGGTCTCTTACACCACCTTCTCACCCTTACCTATATATATAGGCGGTCATTCTCTTCTACCCTAACCTACCGTCGCCGATAGCTTCTATTTTCGGAAGTGGGGTACCCTGTGCTGCCCGGACTTTCCTCTCGTGCCTCTCTGGGCCACCAGCGACAAGCCGGACCACTGCCTTTCGTGCCTGCAAAGGTACGAATAAGTGAGAACAATACAAAACAAAAAACGTTTTTTTTGTTTTTATTGTCGAACGGAAGTACCTTCGACGTTAGTCAGAGGTACGAATAAGTGAGCAAAAAGACAAGAAAAAGTAAGGAAAAGTTTGTCGTGACGAAAAAAATGATTACTTTTGCATGAATTATTTTCAAAAACGGACATCAACAGATTATCACAATAATTATTTACTAAACAAAAAACAAACAAAATGGTAATACCAAGTTATTTCTGGATTGTACCCATTGCTTCCATCGTGGCATTGGCAATGGCGTACTACTTCTTCGCCACAATGATGAAGGAGAGTGAAGGAACAGCGCGCATGCAAGAGATTGCAGGCCATATCCGACGCGGTGCGATGGCCTATCTGAAGCAGCAGTACAAGGTGGTGGGCATCGTCTTCGTGGTGCTCTGCGCTTTGTTCGCCTTCATGGCCTACGTACTGAACGTACAGAACCCGTGGGTGCCCTTCGCCTTCCTGACGGGTGGTTTCTTCTCTGGACTGGCTGGCTTCTTCGGTATGAAGACGGCCACCTATGCTTCTGCCCGCACGGCTAACGCAGCCCGTGAGAGTCTCGACCGCGGACTGAAAGTGGCTTTCCGTTCGGGTGCCGTGATGGGACTGACGGTGGTGGGTCTCGGTTTGTTGGACATCGCCATCTGGTTTGCCGTACTGAACTGGCTGACAACCGACAGCCTCATCGCCATCACCACGACGATGCTTACCTTCGGTATGGGTGCTTCGACACAGGCTCTCTTCGCACGTGTCGGCGGAGGTATCTATACGAAGGCTGCCGATGTGGGTGCCGACATCGTGGGTAAGGTGGAGGCTGACATCCCCGAAGACGATCCGCGCAACCCCGCCACCATCGCCGACAATGTGGGCGACAACGTGGGCGACGTGGCTGGTATGGGTGCCGACCTCTACGAGAGCTATTGCGGCAGCGTGCTGTCGACGGCAGCCCTCGGAGCTTCGGCCTTTGCTGCCAGCGCCGTGGAAGGCATGCAGCTGAAGGCCGTCCTGGCGCCGATGATGATTGCCGCCGTCGGTGTGTTCCTCTCGCTGCTCGGCATCTTCCTCGTCCGCACGAAGGAGGGAGCCACGATGAAAGACCTGCTCCGCTCGCTCTCGCTGGGAACGAACGTCAGCGCCCTGCTCATCGCTGTGGCCACCTTCGGCATTCTCTATCTGCTGGGCATCGAGAACTGGCTCGGACTGTCGTTCTCCGTCATCAGCGGTCTGGCTGCCGGTGTCATCATCGGTCAGGCCACAGAGTACTACACCTCTCATTCGTACAAGCCGACACAGAAGATTTCGGAAGCCGGACAGACAGGTGCCGCCACCGTCATCATTAAAGGTATCGGCACGGGTATGATCTCTACATGCATCCCTGTGGTGACCATCGGTGTGGCCATCATGCTGAGCTATCTCTGTGCCAATGGCTTCGACCTCTCGATGAGCTCTGCCAGTCTTTCGCACGGTCTCTACGGCATCGGTATTGCTGCCGTGGGTATGCTCTCCACACTGGGTATCACGCTGGCTACCGACGCTTACGGTCCTATCGCCGACAATGCTGGTGGCAACGCTGAGATGTCGCAGCTGGGCGAAGAGGTGCGCCATCGTACCGACACCCTCGATGCACTCGGTAACACCACCGCCGCTACGGGCAAGGGCTTCGCCATCGGTTCGGCTGCTCTGACCGCCTTGGCCCTGCTGGCATCGTATATCGAAGAGATAAAGATTGCTATGGAGCGTGCCGGCATCATGATGCAGAACGTGAAGGGCGAGATGATCTCGGCTGCCGAGGCAAACATCCCCGACTTCATGAACTACTTCCAGGTGAACCTGATGAACCCGAAGGTGCTTGTGGGTGCCTTCATCGGAGCGATGGCAGCCTTCCTCTTCTGTGGTATGACGATGGAAGCCGTAGGCCGCGCTGCCGAGAAGATGGTACAGGAGGTGCGCCGTCAGTTCCGCGAGATAGCCGGCATCCTGGAAGGTAAGGCCACTCCCGACTATGGTCGTTGCGTGGAGATCTCCACTCGCGCCGCACAGCACGAGATGATCATCCCCTCCGTCCTGGCTATCGTCATCCCCATCGCTGTGGGCATCATCCTCGGCGTAGCTGGTGTGCTGGGCTTGCTCGTTGGCGGCTTGGCAGGAGGTTTCACCCTGGCTGTCTTTATGGCTAATGCCGGTGGTGCTTGGGACAATGCGAAGAAGAACATCGAAGAGGGTAACTTCGGCGGCAAGGGCTCGTTTGCCCATAAGGCCTGCATCGTGGGCGACACCGTGGGCGACCCGTTCAAGGACACCAGCGGCCCCTCGCTGAACATCCTCATCAA
>CAMORS010000076.1 GCA_946624005.1 uncultured Prevotella sp.
CCGCCATCATCGCCTTCGTGGTGTTCCTCATTGCCGGTAATGCCGAGGCCAACCGTGGCCCGTTCGACATGGCTGAGGCCGAGAGCGAGCTGACCGCCGGTCATCACACCGAGTACAGCGGTATGGGCTTCGGCTTCTTCTACCTGGCCGAATATCTCAACCTGTTCGTCATCTCAGGTATCGCCGCAACGGTGTTCCTCGGCGGATGGGCTCCTATTAATATAGGTATAGAGGGCTTCGACAATGTGATGAACTACATCCCCGGCATCGTATGGTTCCTGGGCAAGACGTTCTTCATCGTGTGGCTGCTGATGTGGGTTCGCTGGACGTTCCCCCGTCTGCGTATCGACCAGATTCTGGCTCTCGAGTGGAAATATCTGATGCCGCTGGCCTTGATCAACATTGTGCTGATGACCATCGTCGTGGCCTTTGGACTGCATTGGTAATTGATAATTGACAATTGACAATTGATAATTGACAATTCAAAATTGATAATTGATAATTGACAATTCAAGAAAGAAAATGGAAAATAATCAATCATACTTCGGAGAGCTCGGCCACGGCATCAAGACGCTGGCTGTGGGCATGAAGACCACGCTGAAGGAATACTTCACGCCGAAGTCGACCGAGCAATATCCCGAAAACCGCAAGACAACCCTGCACGTGGCAAAGCGCCATCGCGGCCGCTTGGTGTTCAAGCGCAACGACGACGGCAGCTACAAGTGTACGGCTTGCACCTTGTGCGAGAAGTCTTGCCCGAACGGCACCATCAAGATTGTCTCTGAGATGGTGACCAACGAGGAGGGCAAGAAGAAGCGCGTGTTGCGCGACTATCAGTACGACCTGGGCGACTGCATGTTCTGCCAGCTCTGTACCAATGCGTGCAACTTCGACGCTATTGAGTTCACAAACGATTTCGAGAATGCCGTCTTCGACCGCAAGAGCCTCGTGCTCCATCTCGACAAGGAAGTCTACCAGGGAGGCTCGCTGCCGAACCTCATCGACGGTGGCGCTCCGCTCGAAATCGGTAAGTTTAACACTAAAACCAAGTAAGGCAATATGGCTAATACAATTGTTTTTGCAATACTCGCCGTCGTGATTCTCGGCTCTGCCGTGATGTGTGTCACGACGAAGCGAATCATGCGGGCCGCCACCTTCCTGCTCTTTGTGTTGTTCGGCATAGCCGGAATCTATTTCCTGCTCGACTACACGTTCCTCGGAGCAGCCCAGATCTCCGTCTATGCAGGTGGTGTCACCATGATTTACATCTTTGCCATCCAGCTGGTGAACAAGCAGACGCTGCGCGGACTCGTTGAGCGCATGAAGGGAAGCCGTGTGGCTTTCGGTGCGCTGATGACGCTCATCGGCT
Organism: uncultured Prevotella sp.; assembly: GCA_946624005.1. Lineage (GTDB taxonomy): Bacteria > Bacteroidota > Bacteroidia > Bacteroidales > Bacteroidaceae > Prevotella. Next base: position 1,370 of record CAMORS010000076.1, read on the forward strand.
TCCTCACCGTGTCGGTGGTTTTCTTCAAGAATCATCTCATCAACCGTTTCGCTGAGTCAGCCGATGCCGAAGTGTCGATGAAGACCATCGGTGAGGCCCTCGTCGGTGCCGAACGCAACGGCTATGTGCTCCCCTTTGAGTTCATCTCGCTGTTCTTGCTGGCATGTATCATCGGCGGAATCGTCATTTCAAGAAAGGAGTAAGAAGTTATGGTACCAGTAGAATGTTTCTTTGTGCTTAGTGCACTCTTGTTCTTCATCGGCGTCTTCGGATTCGTCACACGCCGCAACCTGATCGCCATGCTCATCTCCACGGAGCTCATCTTGAATGCTGTAGACATCAACTTTGCTGTCTTCAACCGCATTCTCTATCCCGGCCAGCTGGAGGGATTCTTCTTTACGTTGTTCGCTATTGGCGTGGCAGCCGCAGAGACAGCCGTCGCCGTAGCCATCATCATCAATGTTTACCGCAATTTCCACAGTGATAGCGTGAACAGCATTCAGGAACTTAAATATTAAAGAACGATTATGGATTATAGTTATGTTTTTCTGATTCTTCTGCTCCCGCTGCTCTCCTTCATCTGCTTAGGACTTGCGGGCATGAAGATGTCGCACAAGCTGGCAGGTATCATCGGTACCACATCGCTGGCTGTCGTGACCGTATTGAGCTATTACACAGCCATCGAATATTTCCTCATTGCAGGTCGTGATGCCGCCACAGGGATGTATCCCGTGGTGACGGCCTTCGACTTTACGTGGCTCGACTTCGGCACCATCAACGGTGTGCAGCTGCTGTTCACGTTAGGATTCCGGCTGACGCCCATCTCGGTGATGATGCTCATCGTCATCTCCACCGTCAGCCTGATGGTGCACATCTATTCGTTCGGCTACATGCACGGCGAGAAGGGCTTCCAGCGCTACTACGCCTTCCTGAGCCTCTTCACCATGTCGATGCTCGGACTGGTCGTTGCCACCAACATCTTCCAGATGTACCTGTTCTGGGAGTTGGTGGGTGTGAGCTCTTATCTGCTCATCGGCTTCTACTATCCCACGCACACCGCTGTGGCTGCTTCTAAGAAAGCCTTCATCGTGACGCGTTTCGCCGACCTGTTCTTCCTCATCGGTATCCTGTTCTACAGCTACTATGTAGGTACGTTCAGCTTCGACCTCAACGCCATGCCCGAGCTGGGCAACCGTCTCGACGGCGCCTTCTGGGTGTTGCCGATGGCCCTGTTCTTGATGTTCATCGGTGGTGCCGGTAAGAGTGCCATGTTCCCGTTGCACATCTGGCTGCCCGACGCAATGGAAGGCCCGACGCCTGTCAGTGCCCTGATCCATGCTGCCACGATGGTTGTGGCCGGTGTCTATCAGGTGGCTTGCCTCTTCCCCATCTGGGTGGAGTATGCTCCCGAGACGCTCCACTGGGTGGCTTACATCGCAGCCTTCACCGCTTTCTATGCAGCCAGCGTGGCATGTGCCCAGAGCGACATCAAGCGTGTGCTGGCCTTCTCGACCATCTCGCAGATTGGCTTCATGCTCGTAGCCCTCGGTGTCTGCCTGCCCGCAGCAGGAGGTGATGCCTTCCCCATGACCGAAGAATATGCCGACGGCAACGGTCTGGGCTATATGGCCAGCATGTTCCACCTGTTCACCCACGCCATGTTCAAGGCTTGCCTCTTCCTCGGTGCCGGTTGCATCATTCATGCCGTTCACAGCAACGAGAAGAAGTTTATGGGCGGTCTGCGCAAGTATATGCCCATCACGCACATCACGTTCCTCATCTCTTGTCTGGCCATCGCCGGTATCTTCCCGCTCAGTGGCTTCTTCTCGAAGGATGAGATTCTCGTGGCTTGCTACAACTTCTCGCCCGTCATGGGCATCGTGATGTCGGGCATCGCCTGTATGACGGCCTTCTACATGTTCCGTCTCTACTACGTCATCTTCTGGGGCAAGAGCCACTACGAGTCGCAGCTTGCTGCCGGCCTTGAGGCCCACAAGCCGCACGAGGCACCGCTGACGATGACCATTCCGCTCATCGTGCTGTCGGTCATCACCATCCTTTGCGGTTGGCTGCCCTTCGGCGAGTTCGTATCGGCCAACGGTGTTGGTTTCCACACCCACATCAACTGGCCCGTTGCCATCTCGAGCACCGTGCTCGCGCTGATCGGCATCGCCCTGGCCACCTATATGTATAAAGGCGAGGAGACGCCCGTTGCCGACATGCTGGCTGCCAAGTTGCCGCGTCTGCACCGTGCTGCCTACAAGCGTTTCTACATGGATGAGGTATGGCTCTTCGTCACGCACAAGATTATCTTCCGTCTGTTCTCGCGTCCCATTGCCTGGTTCGACCGCCGCATTGTCGATGGCACGTTCAACTTCATGGCTTGGGGAGCCAATGAGGCCGGCGAGAGCTTGCGTCCGTGGCAGAGCGGCGATGTACGCCAGTATGCTGTCTGGTTCCTCACCGGCAGTGTTGCCTTGGCTCTCATCCTGCTGGCTATGTAAAAGCGCCTCTAAAAGACTCAATAGAGAAATAAATCGTAAATTTGGACTCGCTTTAGCGCTTTTACCAAGCGTAGCGACTAAAATGAAATTCGAAAATCGTAAATTACAAAGATGAGTATATTAACAATATTCGTAGTAATCCCCGTCCTGATGTTGCTGGGCCTCTGGCTGGCTCGCAACCTCAATCAGGTGCGTGGTGTGATGGTGGTGGGAGCCTCTTGTTTGCTGGCCCTCTCCATCTGGCTGACCATCGACTTCATCCAGCAGCGTGCAGCAGGCAACACCGATGTGATGCTCTACACGTATGCCGTCGACTGGTTCAAGCCGCTCAACATCAAGTATTCCGTGGGTGTCGACGGCATCTCCGTCGTGATGTTGCTCCTCACGGGCATCATCGTCTTCACTGGAACGTTTGCCTCGTGGCAGCTGAAGCCCATGACGAAAGAATACTTCCTCTGGTTCACCCTCCTCTCAACGGGTGTCTATGGCTTCTTCATCTCGGTAGACATGTTCACGATGTTCATGTTCTATGAGGTGGCCCTCATTCCTATGTACCTCCTCATCGGCGTATGGGGCAGCGGTGCCAAGGAATATGCCGCCATGAAGCTGACCCTCATGCTCATGGGAGGTTCGGCCTTGCTGATTATCGGCATCCTGGGCATCTACTTCTTCAGTGGTGCCACGACGATGAACGTCAACGAGATAGCCGCCCTGCACAATATCCCCGTTGCCGTGCAGAAGGTGTTCTTCCCCTTCATCTTCATCGGTTTCGGCGTGCTGGGAGCCCTCTTCCCGTTCCACACATGGAGCCCCGACGGTCATGCTTCGGCACCTACCGCCGTGTCGATGCTCCACGCTGGTGTGCTGATGAAGCTCGGAGGCTATGGCTGCTTCCGTGTGGCCATGTACCTGCTGCCTGAGGCTGCTCAGGAGCTGTCGTGGATTTTCCTCATCCTCACCACCATCTCTGTGGTGTATGGCGCACTGAGCGCCTGTGTGCAGACCGACCTGAAGTATATCAATGCCTATTCGTCGGTGAGCCACTGCGGCCTTGTGCTCTTCGCCCTGCTCATGATGACCAAGACATCTTGCACCGGTGCTATCCTGCAGATGCTTTCTCACGGTCTGATGACAGCGCTATTCTTCGCTCTCATCGGTATGATCTACGGTCGTACCCACACGCGCGATGTCCGCTATATGGGTGGATTGATGAAGATCATGCCCTTCCTCGCTGTGGGTTATGTCATTGCCGGTCTGGCCAACCTCGGACTTCCGGGCTTCTCGGGCTTCATTGCTGAGATGACCATCTTCGTCGGTTCGTTCGCCAATGCCGATGCATTCCACCGTACCTGCACCATCATCGCTTGCTGCAGTATCGTCGTGACGGCTGTCTACATCCTGCGTGTGGTGGGCAAGATTCTGTATCAGAAGGTCAACTATCCGCATTGCGACACCGTGAAACTGACCGATGCCACGTGGGACGAGCGCGTCGCCGTATGCTGCCTCATTGCCTGTGTGGCTGGTCTTGGCTGCTTCCCCCTCTGGGCAAGCCACGTCATCGACTCGGGTGTAACTCCTATCCTCAATAACATTTTCGCAACAGCAATGTAATGTATAATATTTAAATTTTTATCAATATGGGATATATTCAATTTCTAAATATGATTCCGGAGGCAACACTCGTTGCCATCCTGGTAATTGCATTCATTGCTGATTTCGCTTCTTCGAAGAACGCTTCAAGAAAGTGGTTCAACCCGCTGATGTGCGTGCTCTTCCTGGCTCAGCTCGTGGTGACGCTGCTCTGCAACGAACCCACAACAGCCTTCGGAAACATGTACGTGACGACTCCCGCCGTCAATGTGATGAAGGCCATCCTCGCTGGTGGAACGCTCATCGTCGTCATCCAGAGCCGCCTGTGGCTCTCTCGCGAGGACACCTCGTTCAAGGAGGGTGAGTTCTATATGCTCGTTGCCTCGACGCTGCTCGGTATGAACATGATGATGTCCGCCGGACACTTCCTCATGTTCTTCCTCGGATTGGAAATGGCTTCCGTGCCGATGGCCTGTCTCGTCGCTCTCGACAAGTATCGCCACCACTCGGCCGAAGCTGGTGCTAAGTTCGTGCTGATGGCCACTTTCTCGAGCGGCATCATGCTCTATGGCATCTCCTTCCTCTATGGAGCCGTCGGAACACTCTATTTCGACCCCTTCTGCTTCATGCTGGCTGAGAACAACAACATGCCGCTCATCATCGTGGGCCTTGTGTTCTTCTTCAGCGGACTGGGCTTCAAGATCTCGCTCGTGCCGTTCCACTTCTGGACAGCCGACAGCTATCAGGGAGCACCGACAACGGTCACTGCCTACCTGAGCGTCGTCTCGAAAGGTGCTGCAGCCTTCACGCTGTGCACCATCCTGATGAAGGTGTTTGCCAACCTTGTCGACCATTGGCAGATGATGCTGGCTGTCGTCATCGTGCTTTCCATCACCGTGGCCAACCTCTTCGCCATCCGTCAGAGCGAGCTGAAGCGCTTCATGGCCTTCTCCAGTATCTCGCAGGCCGGCTATATCATGCTGGCCGTGATGGGCAACAGCCAGATGGGCGTTGCCGCTCTGTCGTACTATGTGCTGGTGTATGTGGCTGCCAACCTGGCTGTCTTCACCATCATCAGCGTTGTCGAAGAGAAGAACGGAGGCACCACAGAGATGTCGGCCTACAATGGCTTGTATGCCACCAACCCGAAGCTGTCGTTCCTCATGACGCTGGCTCTCTTCTCGTTGGGAGGCATCCCGCCCTTCGCAGGTATGTTCTCTAAGTTCTTCGTCTTCATGGCTGCTGCCGAGCAGGGTTCGTTCATGGCCTATCTGGTGGTGTTCATCGCTTTGGTCAACACGGTGGTGTCACTTTACTACTATCTGCTCATCGTCAAGGCTATGTACATCAAGAAGAACGACACGCCGCTGCCTACCTTCCAGAGCGACTTCAACACGAAGCTTGCCTTGGCCATCTGTACAGCAGGCGTCGTGCTCTTCGGTATCTGCAACCTGTTCTACGACTGGATTGCAGCTGCCGGTGTCTAATCGCTGATCAATCGCTAATCAACAGCCGTTCGACTTCTCTGTAGGTCGAGCGGCTGATTTTTCTTTTGTAGTTCAGGAGTTCAGGAATTCCTGTAACTCCTTCAAACCACATCATAATGAACAAGCACCCCCGTCACTTGTTGGAAGTGCGGGGGTGCTTGTTGCGGTTGTTTGTTTTGGGTTTGGTCGATACGGCCTTGCTTTGTGAAGCGTTTGTCGTAGCTTCCGTTGGCTTGCCTCCGGAAGCCTTCTTGCCTCCACCCGATTTTCCTCCACGATGCGAGCCTTTTCGCTTGTCGTGACGGCCGTGTCCCTTGCGGTTGTATCGCCCTTTCGGATGCTGTCCCGGACGCCCCTTGATGGGCTTGTATTCGGGGCCTTCCATTCCGTCGGGCAGCGGGTTCTTCTCGACAGCATAGCCCAAGAACTTTTCTATCGTCTGGAAGTAGCCGATGTCGTAGCCACGAACGAGGGTGATGGCCCTTCCGTCGCGTTCGGCACGTGCCGTTCTTCCAATGCGGTGTACGTAGTCTTCGCTGTCGTGCGGCACGTCGTAGTTGATGACGGTGGCGATGTCGTCGATGTCGATACCGCGAGCCACGATGTCGGTAGCCACGAGTACGTCCACCTGTCCGCTCTTGAAGCGGTACATCACGTCGTCGCGCTCTGCCTGCGAGAGGTCAGAGTGCATCTCGGCGCAGTTGATGCCCATGTGACGTAGGTTGCGGTTGATTTCCTTGACACCCGTTTTCTTGCTGGCAAAGATGATGACGCGTCGCAGCTCGTTGTTGCGGAACAGGTGGTTCAGGATGCGCAGCTTCTGGTCTTCGTGGCACACGTAGGCCGACTGTTTGATTTTCTCAGCAGGCCGGCTGACGGCTATCTTCACGACGGCAGGGTTCTTCAGTAGCGTTTTGGCCAGCTGCTCTATCTTATCGGGCATGGTGGCCGAATACATGATGGTCTGGCAGTCGGCAGGCAGCAGCTTGGCAATGGAGAGAATATCTTCGCTGAAGCCCATGTCGAGCATACGGTCGGCTTCGTCGAGCACGAAGAAGCTGACGCGCGACAGGTCGACGTTGCCCATGGTGATATGGCTGATGAGTCGTCCGGGAGTGGCAATAATCATGTCAGCTCCCAAGCGCATGCTCTTGTATTCCTGATCGTAGCGTGTACCGTCGTTTCCTCCATAGACGGCTACACTGCCCACCTGCGGTGTATAGTAGGCAAAGCCCTGCATGGCTTGGTCTATCTGTTGTGCCAGTTCGCGTGTGGGGCTCATGATGACGCAGTTGATGGCGTCGTGCGGAAACTCCACGAAGCGTTCGTCGCCTTCGGCTGTAGGTTCGTAGTAGCCTCCGTCGTCGAGCATGCTGAGGATGGGCAGCAGGTAGGCTGCCGTCTTTCCTGTTCCTGTCTGCGCCACTCCGAGGACGTCGCGTCTGTTCAATATCTCTGGTATGCACTTCTCCTGTACGGGTGTGCATGTTGTAAAGTTCATGGCGTCGAGTGCATCTAGCACGTTGTCGCTGAGGTCTAAGTCGTAGAAATCCAATGTTATTGACTATTTTATCTATTTATGAATGGTTGAAGCATCTGATGATTAAGCTATCTGCCCTGCCACTTGGTATCCCTCCCCCTTGGGGAGGTTAGGAGGGGTTCCTTTAGTTGGGTGCCTGTCGATAGCAGAAGTAAGCCACGATGGCAAAGATGATGTTGGGCACCCAGGCTGCAAGCATCGGCGGTGTGTTGGCATTGATGGCGAAGGTAGCCGATACGGTCTGTAGCATGATATAGCCGAAGCTCAGCGCCAATCCGATGCCGAGATAGAGTCCCATTCCTCCCTTCCGCTTGCGCGATGAGAGCGACGCGCCGATGGTGGTGAGGATGAAGGAAGCGAACGACGAGGCGATGCGCTTATGGAACTCCACCTCATACTGTACGACGTTGCTCGAACCGCGGTCTATCTGCTTGCTGATATACTGTCGCAGCTGTGGCGTGGTGAACGTTTCCTGCTGTCCTTTCGAGAAGATGAGGTCGGTGGGTTCCATCATAATCATCGTGTCGACACGCATGCCGCTGGTGATGTTCTCGCGGAGACCTTTCATTTCGCGAATGCGCCAAGAAGAGGCTTTCCAGTGGTAGCGTGCGTCGCTGATGGTGTCGTACTGTATCTCTTGTGCCGTCATGTGGCTGACGAGCTTCTTGTTCTCAAACTTGTAGAGATTGAAGCCGTAGCCTCGCTTGACGGTATTGTCGTAGTGCTGTATGGAGGCGATGATGCCCTTACCCACCTGCAGCTGTACGTTTTCTGCCGAGGTGTTCTTCTTCTTGTTCTTATAGATGGTCTCGAAGTTCTGTTTCACGACGTTTCCCTTCGGTATGACATAGCTGCCGAGGTAGAAGTTGAGCATGGAGATGAGAGCAGCCGAAATCATGTAGGGCCGCATCAGTCGCTTGAAGCTGATGCCGGCAGCGAGCATGGAGATAATCTCAGAGTTGCTGGCGAGCTTGGAAGTGAAGAAGATGACGGCGATGAAGACGAAGAGCGGACTGAACAGATTGGCGAAGTAGGGCACGAAGTTCATGTAGTAATCCATCACGATAGCTCGCAGCGGAGCGTGATACTGTGTGAACTTCGCCAGGTTCTCGTTGACATCGAAGACGATGGAGATGGAGATAATCAGCGCGATGGCAAAGAAGTAGGTGCCAATGAACTTGCGGATGATATACCAGTCGATAATCTTCAGGTAGCGGAAAGGGTTCAGCGGCTTCAGCTTGCTAAGCACGTGTGAAGCAGGGCTGACAATGTGGCGCTTTGCCCATCGTCCGGCTTTCAGCGGTATGCGGTATTTCCTTATCTTTTTATGGTTCATTGAAAACTAAGCATTAAGCATATTGCATTGAATTAAACTCGCCGTCCGAGGTTGTCGATGACGGAGGCTTTCCACTGCGTGAAGTCGCCCTGCTCGATATGCTTCCGGGCATCGCCCACAAGACGCAGGTAGAAAGCCAGGTTGTGGATGCTGGCTATCTGCATGGCCAACAGCTCCTGAGCCTTGAACAGATGGTGCAGGTAGGCCTTGGTGTGCAGGCGGTCGATGTCGCATCCATCGGGGTCGATGGGCGAGAAGTCGTCCTCCCACTTCTTGTTGCGCATGTTCATCGTGCCTTGGTAGGTGAAGAGCATGGCATTGCGCCCGTTGCGGGTAGGCATGACACAGTCGAACATGTCGACACCTCGCTCGATGGCTTCGAGGATGTTCTGCGGTGTGCCCACACCCATGAGGTAGCGCGGACGGTCTTTGGGCAGGATGGCATTGACCACCTCGATCATATCGTACATCACCTCTGTCGGCTCACCGACGGCCAGTCCGCCGATGGCTATTCCCGTGTTTCCCAACAGCGGCAGCTTGTCGACAATATATTGGGCCGCCTCCATACGTAGGTCCTTGAAAGTGCATCCCTGAACGATGGGGAAGAGACACTGGCTGTGGCCGTAGAGCGGCTCCGTCTCGCGAAAGCGGTTGATACAGCGGTCGAGCCAACGCTGAGTCAGCTCAAGGCTCTTCTTGGCATACTGACGGTCGCTCTGTCCCGGCGGACATTCGTCGAAAGCCATCATGATGTCGGCACCGATGATGCGCTGTGTGTCGATGACGTTCTCGGGCGTGAAGATGTGTTTCGAACCGTCGATATGCGATCGGAACTCACACCCTTCCTCGCGCAGCTTGCGGATGCCCGTCAGTGAGAACACCTGGAAACCGCCTGAATCGGTCAGGATGGGACGGTCCCATGTGTTGAACTTGTGCAGTCCTCCTGCCTTGCGCATGATGTCGAGGCCTGGGCGGAGGTAGAGGTGGTAAGTGTTGCCCAGGATAATCTGTGCCTTCACCTGCTGGCGCAATTCCTGGAAGTGGACACCCTTGACACTGCCCACCGTCCCCACGGGCATGAAGATAGGTGTCTTGATGGGTCCGTGGTCGGTGATGATGGTGCCTGTGCGAGCGTCGCTATAGGGGTCGGTATGTTCGAGTTGGAAGGTCATTCTTTTCTTATTAGGGTCGCTGCAAAACAGCGACTTACTGAACCTTGGGGGTGTTTATTTTTCTTTTTCTTTTTCGTCGTCTATCTCGAAGGTGACGGGGTTCTTGACAACCTCGTCGGTGAGGGCGAACGACCATACATCTTGGATATTCTCGACATAATGGAAGGAGACGCCCTTGAGGTAGACCTCCGGAATCTCTTCGATATCCTTCTTGTTGTCCTGACAGATGACGATGTCGGTGATGCCAGCGCGTTTGGCTGCCAGTATCTTCTCCTTGATGCCACCCACAGGCAGCACCTTTCCGCGTAGCGTGATCTCGCCGGTCATGGCCGTGTTGATGCGCACCTTGCGTTGTGTCAGAGCCGATGCGATGCTCGTGGCGATGGTGATGCCAGCCGACGGTCCGTCTTTCGGTGTTGCTCCCTCGGGCACATGGATGTGGATGTTGTAGTTGTCGAAGATGCGATAGTCGATATGAAGGAACTGCGCGTGCGCACGGACATACTCTAACGCCAGTACGGCCGACTCTTTCATCACGTCGCCCAGATTGCCTGTGAGGGTGAGCTTCGAGCCTTTTCCCTTGCTCAGGCTTGTCTCTATGAAGAGAATCTCGCCCCCCACGCTTGTCCATGCCAACCCGGTGACGACGCCGGCATAACCGTTGCCCTGATAGAGGTCGCGATAGTAGGGAGGCTTGCCCAGGAGGCCTGTAACCTCGTTGGGGGTAATCTTCTCGTAGGGCAGCGCGCCGTCTTTAGCCTTGGCGAACGCCAGTTTGCGGAAGGCCTTGCCTATCTGCTTCTCCAGCTGACGCACACCGCTCTCACGGGTGTATTGCTCTACGATCATCTCGATGGCCGCCTTGTTGAACTGCAGTTTGCGGTCTTTAGCCATACCGGTGTTCTCCTTCTCCTTCGGAATGAGGTGCCGCTTAGCTATCTCTATCTTCTCTTCTGTGATGTAGCCGCTTACCTCGATGATTTCCATGCGGTCGAGTAGGGGACGCGGAATGGTGTTCAGGTCGTTGGCCGTGGCAATGAAGA
>CAMORS010000077.1 GCA_946624005.1 uncultured Prevotella sp.
TAATAGAAGATTCTCGTGATGATGTAAGCCACGATGGTGGAGGTGGCTACGCAGATAAGGCCGGGCATCATGAACGAGTGGTTGAGCAGGTACTTGCCGATGACGGTGGTGCCCGAACGGTCGAAGTTGACCGTGGCGATGTCCGACGGATAGTTCGGGATGAAGAAGTAACCATAGACGCTGGGCAGCACACCCAACAAGACGGGACCTTCGATGCCCAGCTTGTAAGCCAGGGGCAGCATGGCCACGACGACGGCTCCCTGCGAGTTGATGAGCACGGAGACGAGGAAGAAGACGAAGGCGATCGACCACGGATACTGTGCCACGATGCCTTCCAGCATCGACTGCATCTCCGTCATGTAGTTGGAGAAGTAGGTGTCGGCCAGCCAGGCGATGCCGTAGATGGCTACGACGGCCACCATGCCCGACTGCCAGACAGGTCCTGCAACGGCCTTCTTCGGCTTGGCCTTGCAGAAGATGATCATCAGGGCGGCGGCAGAAATCATCACAATCTGGATGACGAGGTTCATCTTCAGGTCGACAGTACTGGTTTCCGTCACGCCGTCCATCACGATGCCAGCCTTAGCCAGTTCGGCGGCTGAGATAGAGGCGCCTCCAGCAAGGTCGACGGGAGCAGCATCCTTCACGGCCTTTACCGTCTCGTATGAAGGCAGCAGCTGCGGGAAGATAGCGAAGACAACGATGACGGCGAGGGCTGCGAGGAAGATGAACACGGCATTCTTGGCCGACTGCGGTATCTCGCGGTCGAGTGTCGTGGCAGAGTTGCCGTAGATGTACTTATACTGTTCGGGGTCTTTCAGCTTGGCCTGGAACTGCGGATCCTTGTCGAGATCGAGTCCGCGATGGTAGGAAGCCGCTGCGGCAGCCATCAGTCCGCACAGACAGGCAGGGATGCTCACCATCAATACACCGGGAATGGAGACACCGAAGCCGTTGGCATTAGAGATGCTGACAAAGGCTACGACGGCAGCGGCGATGGGCGAACAGGTGATGCCCACCTGCGAGGCTATCGAGGCCACACCGCAGGGACGCTCCGGGCGGATGCCCTGTTTCAGCGAGATGTCGCAGATGATGGGCATCAGCGTGTAGACGACATGTCCCGTGCCAACGAGAACGGTGAGGAAGAAGGTTGTCAGCGGAGCGAGGAACGTGATACGGTCGGGATGCTTGCGCAGCATCTTCTCCGCAATCTGGATGAGCCAGTCCATACCTCCCGAAGCCTGCATCACGCCGGCACAGGTGACGGCGGCGATGATGATGTAGATGACGTCGGTAGGTGGGGAACCGGGTTTCAGTCCAAAACCGAAAACGAGTAAGGCAAGTCCGATGCCCGAGATGGCACCCAATGCCAGGCTACCATAGCGCGAACCCACATAGAGGGCCAGCAGCACGATGAGCAGTTGAACGATCATTAAAAACATAAGCTCAAATAGGTTGTTTAGGTTAGTAAATTAGTTATTCGTAGTGGCGAATCCTGACATCCATCCCCTCTGCCTGGAGCTGTGTGGGAAGGCCGCTGACGTCCGTCTGTCCGTAGTGATAGGGGAACACCACGCGGGGCTTCACCATGCGTGCTGCGTGGAGCAGCTGGTCGGGCGTCATCGTATAGGGTTGGTTGCAGGGCAGGAAGGCGATGTCGATATCTTTCAGGCTGGCCATTTCGGGGATGTCCTCCGTATCGCCTGCGACGTAGATGCGTAGGCCGTCGAGATTGAGGATATAGCCGTTGTCGCGCCCTTTGGGATGAAACTGCGTGTGGCCTTCTGTCGTGTTGTAGGCGGGTACCGCCTCGATGGTGAAGGCAAACTGCATATCCTGCGTCTCGCCGTTCTTCATCACCAGTCCCCATCCGTCGTTCAGGCTGGCACAGCGACTGTTGGTGACGAGTCGTGTGCCAGTCTTCGTCAGGGCCTTGAGCGTCTCGCGGTCGAAGTGGTCCTGATGCTCATGGGTGACGACGATGAAGTCGGCCTTCGGCAGCATCGAGTAGTCGACGATGCGGTCGCCCAGCTGCTTGACGGGGTCGATATAGATGTTCAGGCCGTCGTAGTCGATGAGGATGCTGGCGTGCATCAGCGCGAAGAAACGCACCGTCTTGCCCTCCGCTGTGCGGAAGACGTCCATCTCGTACGTGTGTCTGACAACGGGTTTTCCTGCATCGCGCCATGCCATGATGCCGCCCAAGAGGTTGGTCACCTGATAGCCCTTGGCTGCCAGCTGCCCCGCTGCCATAGCCGAACGCTTCCCGCTGCGGCAATAGAGGGCCACCTTCTTAAGGGGGTCTAACTGCTGTTGGGCATTCTTCAGGAAGTCGAGGCTCTTCACGTCGATGTTCCGTGCGCCCTCGATGTGGTTTTCGGCATATTCTTCGGCTGTGCGCACGTCTACTATCTGAATGTCGGGTTCAGTCGTCAATACGGCGAACTGTTCTACATCGGCATTCTGGAAATCGTTCTGGCTGCATGCCGTCGTGGCGTGAATGCCGAGGAGAGCCAGGATGAAGGAAAAAGCTTTGTTCATTGTTGTAGTATTTTTAGTTTGGGTGCAAAGGTAACAAATAATTTATAATTAACAAGTTAATTATCATAAAAATTGCAAAAAAACAATAAGCGAGATGGTTTTGTTTTCAGAATATGTTAACTTTGCAAATTAAATAATCTGCATGGAGAAACCGAATCAAAAGTACAATAAAGGTATGAAATCATTGAAAATAACATGTTGCCTGTTCGTTTTGCTGATGATGCTTTCTGCATCGGCTACAGCACAGACGGAACAGGTCGTCGGCTATTGTGCCGAGGAGTTGCCGCCTAACTCGGTTGGCTTAGAGGGCGGCGAGTTGCGTATTTCGGCTGCTATCCATCTGCCCAAGAGCAAGATGATGCGCTATAAGGGAGGACAGCTGACGAAGATTCGCTTCGCCGTGAAAGAAGGCTTTGAGAACTTCTCTGTCTGGGTGCGCACGTCGCTCAACACCAGCTCGAAGATTGTACAGAGTGTGGAAGAGTTGCAAAACGGGTGGAACGAGGTGACGCTCAACCGACCGTATCCCATCGACGGCGAAGACCTCTACATCGGCTATACGGCTACGCAGCCCGATGGCTTCTCGGGCATCATCGCTGGCGGAACGGGCAATGAGTATACTTCATGGATAGGCGTAGACAATCAGTGGGCCGATTATAGTGAGTATGGACTCGGCATCCTCTATATTCAGGGCATTGTGGAGGCCGACGTGTTCGACCAAGACGCTGCTATGGTAGACCTCAGTCTCGACAAGCAGACTTATACCGCTGATGAGACGCTGCACATCGACGGAATGCTCGTCAACACCGGAACCACCAACATCAGCGGCTTCCAGCTCAACATCATCGTCGATGGCGGCATCGGCAATGCCTATGTCTACGACGAGGTTCTCCTGCCCGAACAGACGGAGACCTTCTCGCACACGCTGTCGCTGGCTGGAGTTAGTGAGGGACGCCATGAGCTGATCGTCAGCGTAGTGACCAATGACGATTTCGACCAGAACGCCGCCAACGATGAGCTGCGCGTTCCTTTCTATGTTTATAGCAGCACCTATCCGCGCACGCTGCTGCTCGAACACTTCACCTCGCTGCCCTGCGTCAACTGTCCACCCGTCGATGCTTTGCTCGAAGAGGTGACCGAACAGCGCGGCGACGTTGTATGGGTGAGCCACCACGTGGGCTATCGCGACGATGATTTCACGCTGGAAGCCAGTCGCAACCTCACACGCTTCGGCGTTACGGGCAATCCCTTCATCATGATCGACCGCACACTCTTTGACAACAAAACCACTGTAGCCTTCGTCATTCGCGGAGAGTCTGCAGAAGCCGTCAACGACATGTACTTCGACCAGGCTGCAGCCGTGCCGTCATTCCTTGAGCTATCAGCCTCTGGCGATGCCGTCGGCAATGTGCTCAGCATCCATGTTGAAGGTGAGGGAAAAGACTATGTCGCTGAGCTCTATCCCAACGCGATGCTGCATGTCTTCCTCGTTGAAGACCAGGTGTACACCCCCAAACCGCAGGCGGGCAACTCAACCAAGCATATCCACGACAACATTACGCGCGCCTTCGTCACGTCGTCACGCGGCATAGCTCCGCAATGGCAAGACGACGGCACCTTCCAGTGGGATACTACTTTCGAGCTTCCCGAGCAGTGGCGTCAGCAGATGCTGCGCGTCGTGGCCTTCATCACGAAAGCAGCCGACCGCGAGAGCGGCTATCCTACGGGCGAGGTGCTCAATGCGACTCAGGCATATATCACCACCGATCGTCCTACGGGCATTGCAACAGTGTCATCGGCTCACGCGCGCGATACCTATTATAATATATGGGGACAGCGCATCGATCAGCCCCTCCAGCGTCATGGTGTGATGATCGTCAGGGATGGCAATGCAAAGAGCAAGAAGGTGATTGTGAGATAACAAACAGACAAAAACAACAATATTCAATTCATGCTTATGACAACAAGAATCAGACAATTCATGAGCCTGCTGCTCGTCATGATGGCAGCAGTGGCCAACGGCCAGACATTGCTGGACAACAAGTTCGAGACTTTCGCAGAGTTTGAGAAGTACACAGTTATCGACGGCAACGAAGACGGGCAGACGTGGCACTACGATGACCTCTTGCTTGCTGCCTGTTGCGACCGCGACTACGATGCCGACGACTGGCTCGTCACTCCGGCTCTCGCCCTTACCGAAGGCAAGACCTACAGGCTGACTTTCAGCGCCAACATCGACCAGGAAGACACCGAGGTGCTCTCTGTGATGCTGGGCGAGGCTGCCACGGCCGACGAGCTTGTCACCCCGCTGATGGAGAACGTTGAGGTGACGTCGACAAGCCGTAAGGAGTACACTACAACGTTTAAAGCCACCGAATCGGGCAACTTCTACATTGGCTTCCATCTCTCCACAACGGGAAGCATGTATTCCAACTATTTCTATCTGACAAGTGTCAGGGTGGAAGAGACGGCCGACCAAGGGGTTCCTGCAGCCATCACCAACCTGACAATCACACCCGATGCCAGTGGAGCCCTGAAGGCAACGATAGCTTTCAACGCCCCCACAAAGTCGATTGGCGGCGATGCTCTGTCGGCCATCACGAAGATTGAAGTATTTCGCGACAACACGCTGGTGAAAACCTACGACAATCCAGCCGTGGGCAGTAGTCTGAGTTTCGAGGACACTGGTATGACCAATGGCTATCACACCTATCGCATCGTGCCAACGAACGATATGGGTGAAGGCGATGCTGTCGAACAGCAGGCCTACGTAGGCTTCGACGAGCCAGGTCCTGTCACCAATGTACGCTTCGTCTACAACTACGACACGAAGAAGAGTACCATCACGTGGGATGCACCCACCGTGGGCAAGAACGGCGGATATATCTCTACCGAAGGCATCACCTACAGTGTACGCCGCTTCCATGCCGCCGATCCGGTAGCCACAGGAGTGACAGCAACGACCTTCGAGGACGAGGTGGATATCGACTTCCTCCTGGCTGAAGAAGAACGCACCCGCGAGCAGTATGCAGAAGCCGGAATGCCCGTCAACGTCACGTATGTAGTCGACGGTGAGGGCCTGATGCAATATTATGTACAGGCACAGCTGACCAACGGTAAAAGCGCTGAAGCCGTATCGAACAGCGTCATCATCGGAGAAGCAAAGGAACTGCCCTATTTTGAATCGTTCCCCGAAGGCAAACTCACCCACTACTGGCGTACCGACATCCGCAACAAGCGTGCACGTTGGGGAGCGATGGCCAGCACGCTGTTCTGCCAGGATGGCGATGGCGGTATGATGGGCTTTGGCGCTATCGAAGGCGAAGAGACCGCTATGTGCCACACGGGCAACATCAATATGAAGGATGCCGTGTCGCCCATATTGACGTTCTACTATTTTGCCGAGTATGCCATGCAGATGCCCTTGATTGTCAAGGTGTCGAAAGATGGTGGCGACTTCGAGCAGATAGCCAGCATCCCACTCGACGACGAGAGCATGAAGTATCGTTACAATCGCGTCAGCGTGCCCCTTACGGGGTGTGCCGGACATGAGCACGTCATGGTGGCCTTTGAATCGACGACGGCAACTACCGTCGACAATCTCTTCATCGACAACGTGCGCATCATCGACCAGCGCCAGCACGACCTGAAGGCTACGCTCGCCAGCAAGCCAAACTATCTCAAGGTGGGCGAGAAGCGCAACGTCACGGTCAACGTTGAGAATCTTGGCACCGACGATGTCGCAACACGCGAATACACCATCGACTTGTATGTCAACAACGCCAAGGTGGCCTCGTCTACCGGACTGGCCATCGAGTCGGAAGAATTGAAGAGCTATCTGATGGCCGTAGAGGGCAACATCAATATGGAGCGCGAAAGCGAGATCTATGCCGAGGTTGTATACGAACAAGACGAGATGACTGACAACAACCGTTCTGACGTAGAGATAATCGGCGTGAAGATGCCGCTCTATCCCGAGGCTACCAGCCTGACGCTCACGCAGGATGCTACGGGTGCTTTGCTCAGCTGGCAGCAGCCATCGGCACCCCGTACGGAGGATGGCCTTGTGACCGATAGCTTCGAAGACTATCCCGACTTCGAGCGTTTCGGTTTCGGCGACTGGATGGTATACGATGGCGACCTGCGCATGACATGGGGTATTGGCAACCACCACTTCCCGATGAACAGCGACGTGCAGTCGTTCATGATCTGGAATCCCTCGGAGGTAACCAACGACACCGGCTACAACGGTGGTAAGGGCATCGCCAATCAGGCATGGTACCCACGAACTGGCAACAAGTCGGCCATTTCCTTTAGTGCTGCCACCGATGAAGTAAACTGTGACGACTGGCTTATTTCGCCCGAGCTCTCCGGTCACGAGCAGATAATCTCTTTCTATGCCCACTCTCTTGCTACGGCATCGGCTCCTGACCAGTTTAGCGTGTGTGTCTCTACCACTGGCAACGACCACACCAACTTCCTGTCCATCGATGCTACGCCTAAGACGGCAACATCTGAGTGGAAGCTCTATGAGTATATCCTTCCCGAAGGAACGAAGTATTTCGCCATCCACAAGACTACCCACAACGGATGGGCATTCCTCGTTGACGATATCACTTTCGCACCCGACACACTGGCTGCTACGCCCGATATCATGCTCTACGGCTACAATGTCTATAAGAATGGCAAGCGTCTGAACACGGCTCTCGTATCGACGCCCACCTTCACCGACAGCAATCCGCTTAACGGCGATGTCTATCAGGTGACAGCTGTCTATGATGCCGGTGAGTCGGTCTATTCAAACAGAGTCGTCTATCAGGGCGATGGCGCAACAGCCATTGAGAGCATTGCTACCGAGTCAGCCCAGGGCAATGACCGGCTTTACGACCTGCAGGGCCGCAAGGTGAATAGCCTGCCGCAGCGCGGCATCGTCATTAGCAATCATCGCAAGGTGATTGTTAAGTAAGAAAAAGGTATTGGAATATATAGTTCTTCGACCTCCTCGTTCAACTTTAGCGGTTGACGAGGAGGTCGATGAGTTGTTGCTTATGCAGGCCACGTATTATCATGTCGATATCGTCAGGGATGGCTTGTGACAGCGCGGCCTCTGTAAGTTCGCAACCTTGGATGCGCTGCAACAACCGATTCAGGTCGCCAATGACGAAGAAGTCGCCCAACAAGTTGAGGTGGCGCACTCGGTAGCCTTTCACCTCCATGCGCAGCTCCAGTTCGCCGATGCCCTCAAGACGTCGTTTTCGAACAACAGAGTAGAGCGGGTTGGTACCGAAGATGAAGTTAGGGTCGAGATATTCTTGCTCCAGCTCTTCAATATTTCGTACGTCATCTGCTGTCAGCATCACTTCTTCAGTACACAGATTCTCTTTTACAAAACTTTTCATCTCATTGATATTCAACGATGTGTAGTCTTTCAGAAATGCTATTCTTTGGCGTACGCTTTGGATACCTTTGCTCACCAGCTTATCGTCGCTCGGTGTGATGCTGGCCACCATGTGCTGCATATTGGTGTCGTAGAGCATGGTGCCATGGACGATGCTACGGCCGGGCAGGTGGTAGAAAGCGTTGCCGCTGACCTTGCGTCCGTCGATGAGGATGTCATTACGTCCAGAGCTGGTTGCCTCTATACCCATTTTGCGCAATACGGTAACAACCATGTTGATATACCGGTTGTAGGTGAAGTTGACATTGTCTTCGCTGGTGATGTAGGCAAACATCACGTTGCTCATGTCAGCATAGACACAACCGCCACCACTCTTGCGGCGGTACATCTGGATGTTGTTGCGGCGGCAGTAGTCGATGTTTACTTCGGCCTCTACCACCTGGTTACGGCCAAAGATGACGCTGGGTTCCACCTGCCACATCGTGAAGGCGTCCTCCCAGGATTTCTCGCGTGCCACATATTCTTCCATGGCGAGGTAGAAGCTCAGGCGACGCGTCGCGTTGTCGGGAAGTGAGAAGTAGATCATGGAGTTAGGAGTTAGGGATTAGGAGTTAGGAGTTTAGGAGTTGTATGTATTCGTCGTAAGAGATGTGGCGTCCTCCCATGGAGCGGAGATGTGGTGTCTCAAACTGGCAGTCGATGAGTGTCCCACCATTTTCCTCCAACACCTGAGCCAAGAAGATGAGGGCCAGTTTGCTTGCACTGGGCACAAGCGAGAACATACTCTCGCCGAAGAAGGCTTTGCCGATATTCACGCCATAGAGACCTCCGACAAGCCGGTGAGTCGGACCTTCATTGTCATTACCATCAGCTATAGGATCCCACACCTCTACGCTGGCAGCAAAGTGCTGTCGGTGCAGCTCGGTATAGGCTTCAATCATGTCTTCTCCCAACCAGGCGCCAGGCTTATCTGCCCGGAGGAGGCTGCACTGGCGGATTACTCCCTCGAAGTCTTGGTTGATACTCACCTCATAGCGCCCCTTGTTAAGGAGTGTGCGCATAGAGTGGGAGATGTGTATCTCTTTCGGGAAGATGACGAAGCGCTGCATCGGACAATACCATTGTGGCTCCTCGCAATCGCGGAACGAGAACCAGGGAAAGATACCGTTAGAATAGGCCAATAGCAGCCTGTCCACACTGAGGTCGCCGCCAACGGCAAGAAGTCCGTCGGGTTCGCCATAGTGAGGGTCGGGGAAGGTGATGGTGTCGTCAAGCTGGAATACCATAGAGCGTGGGGATGTCGCTGTAAAACAGCGACTTACTGAACCGTTGGGATGACTTACTGAACCGTTGGGGGAATAGGCTGAGCCATCGGGATGATTGGCCGAGCCAGGCAGAGCGTTTGGTCAGGGCTGGTGCTTATGGTGACGGCCCCTCCCTGGCGCAGGGAACCAAAGAGGATCTCGCGCATGAGCAGCGGCTTGAGCATGTTGGCAATGACACGATCCATCTCGCGGGCACCATATTCATGGGTGAAGCCCTTCTTGAGCAACAGCTGACGGGCATCGTCTGTGAGCGTCATCGAAACCTTCTTCGACGATAGTTTCTGTTGCAGTTCGCTCAGTTTCTTGTCAAGAATCATGCCCGCCATCTTCAGGTCCATATCACGGAAAACGACAGTGCCTGAAAGGCGGTTGATAAACTCCGGCTTGAACAGGCGTTTCACCTGCTTGAGCATCGCCTCGCCACGTGAAGTGTTGCGTTCGAAGCCGATGGTCTGTCCGGCATACTGTGCGCCGGCATTGCTCGTCATGATGACAACGACGTTGCGGAAGTCAGCCTTACGTCCCTTGTTGTCGGTCAGACGGGCATAGTCCATCACCTGCAGCAAGATGTTGTAGATGTCCTGATGGGCTTTCTCGAGTTCGTCTAAGAGCAGCACACAATTGGGCGACTTGCGGATGGCGTCGGTGAGCTGTCCGCCGTCTTCGTAGCCGACATAACCTGCCGGCGAGCCAATGAGTTTGGCGACAGCATGCTTCTCAGTGTATTCGCTCATGTCGAAACGCACCAGTTCGATGCCAAGCTCCTGTGCCAAGACACGCGCCACCTCGGTCTTGCCGACGCCGGTAGGTCCGACAAAGAGCAGGGAGGCCAGCGGCTTGTCGTCGTCGCTCAGTCCAGCCTTTGACATCTGGATGGCTTCTACCACCTGTCTGACCGCCTCATCTTGTCCGTAGATGCGTGATAGGATGCGCTCGCCGAGCGTTTCAAGCTGCTCGTTGTTGTCATCCTTGAGAGCTGCGGCGTCTATCTTACACGTTTTTTCTAATACAGTCTGGATGTCTTTTTGGGTGATGGGTGTTGGGTGTTGGGTGTTGGGTGATGAGGGTTGGTGCAGCTGGTGTGCAGCTCCGGCTTCGTCGATGAGGTCGATGGCCTTGTCAGGTAGAAAACGGTCGCTGATGTACTTGGCGCTCTGGCGGACGGCATACTCGATGACTTCGTCGCTGTAAGTAACCTGATGGAACTCTTCGTAGCGCTGACGCAAACCTTTGAGAATCTCGATGGTCTCATCGACAGAGGGCTCGGCGATGTCTATCTGCTGAAAACGGCGCACAATGCCCTTGCTTTTAGAGAAATAGCGGTTATACTCGTCGTAGGTGGTGCTGCCGATGAAGCGGATGTCGCCTCGTTCGAGATAAGGCTTGAGCATGTTGGAGGCATCGTTGGTACCGTCGTTGCTACCGGCACCGATCATATTGTGTATCTCGTCGATGTAGACGATGGCCTTGCCTTCTTTCGTTACGCCGTCCATCACCTGCTGGATGCGCCGTTCGAAGTCGCCGCGATACTGTGTGCCGGCCAGCATTGTACCCATGTCCATCATATATACCTTGCTGTCTTGAAGACGTTCGGGTACTTTTCCGTCGACGATGCGACGTGTCAGCCCGTAGACGAGTGCCGTCTTGCCTACACCCGGCTCACCCACATGCAGTGGGTTGTTCTTGTCCTTGCGGCAGAGCACCTGAATGGTGCGCTCCAGCTCGCGTTCACGCCCAATGAGGGGGTTGGCCTTGTCGACAACGTCGTTGAGACAAGTGACGAGCTGTTGCCATTGTGATGTGTCGTCGTCGAGCCATGAAAGGGGATCGTCGTCGTCAGTTATCCCGGCGTTATCCTGACGTTCGTAGCTCTCGACGAGATCTTTCAGAAAGTCGGCCTCATGCCCATCGAGGTAACTCTTGAAAATATAAGCAGCCCATGAGTCTTCCAGCTGCAGAAGGGCCGCCGCGAGGTGCGAGACGTCGAGGGCTTCGGCATTACTGCTGACCACCTGCAGGCATGCCTGTTCGATGACCTGCTGCATCTGCATGGAGAGTTCAGGCTCGAAATCGCCGAGGTTGACCACTTTGGGCATTTGGTCGAACTGTTTCTCAATGTCTTTAACGATGGGTTTCACCCTGGTATAGAATTGCAGACACTGGTAGAAACTGCTGTCGACAAGAATCATCGCCATGAGCAGGTGCTCGGGGGTGATGAACTCGTTGTGCTCAGTGACACACTCGTCGTGGGCGCGCTTCAGTACGTTCTGAGTGCGTTCCGTATTCTTGATTTCCATATTGATGTCCATCTATGTTTTCTCCTTCTTGATTTATTCCTGTGGTTCGTACGTGAGCCGCAATGGGAATCCTTCGTCGCGAGCCATCTTGGTGGCCTTGTTCACTTTCGAGGCGGCGATGTCGAGTGTATATATGCCGGCGACGGCCTTTCCCTTATTGTGCACCTCGAGCATAAGCGTCTCGGCCTCGACGATGTCTTTCTGGAAAACGGTGGTGAGCATCTTCACTACAAACTCCATTGTGGTGAAGTCGTCGTTGTAGAGGATGACCCGATAGTGGCGTGGCTCCTTATAGTCGGTACGCTCCCGTTGGCGTGTGCTTGATTGTTGTTGTGGCATTTCTTATCGTTCTTATTAATAAAAAAAAGAGACCTTTGTCGGGTCTCTTCTGTTTCGTATGCGGTGCGTACGGGACTCGAACCCGTGACCTCCTGCGTGACAGGCAGGCATTCT
>CAMORS010000078.1 GCA_946624005.1 uncultured Prevotella sp.
GAGTCTTCTGTTTTTCTTCCTCCATGTACTCGGCAATCTGCTTTTGCCGGATTGCCCTCTTGTAGTCCTTGTTATTGCACGAAGGTGAGCAATATATAGTGGTCATCTTATGTGCAATAAAGGATCTTCCACAATACTTACAGCGTTTCTGAATCTCCATAAAAGTTGCATTCGTTAGTGAATTTTCGCTTGCTAAAGTGTCCCACCACGTCCCACCACGTCCCATGGTGTCCCAGCTTGTATCCTCAATGTCATTTTGGCATTTTCCCATGGTGTCCCAAGGTTGTGCCTACGATGTCATTTTGGTGTGAAACTGACTTTCTGTTTTACACTCGCGGTAGAAATACGGTGCAAAAATAACTGGAAAAACTGTAACTAACAAATATGCAACTTGAAGTGTTAAAATACAAAAAGTCCCTCATTTAGAGGGACTTAGTTCAAATTACTCCAAGTTGTTCAGAGTTGTTTATAAGGGGTCACTTGCCCACGCAGAAATGCTGGAAGATGTTGTTGAGGGTTTCTTGCGGGGTGATTTGGCCGCCGGTGATGTCGCTTAGGTGGTTAATGCAGAGGCGGAGATCCTCAGCAAGGAGATCGCCGGGGAGATTGTTTTGGAGGCCATCTATGACGCGACGGATGCTATTGGCGGCATGGGTCAGGGCTTCGTAGTGACGGGCACTTGTGACGATGACGTCGTTCTCAGAGAAAGCAGGAATGTCGGCGGCTTGATAGATGGCTTCTTCGAGTTTTGCCAAACCTTGTCCGTGCTTGGCGCTGATGGGTAGTGGGGTGTGAGGTAATGTCACGTCATATTGTAACGCGGGAGATTTGTCAATCTTGTTCCTGACGATAATGAGCGATTTTCCTTGGGTTTGCTGGGTGATGTCGTCAACTTCTTTGCTTGTCGGAACTTCATCGATGAGCCAGATGATGATAGAAGCTTCGCGTAGCTTCTTGTAAGTTCGTTCGATGCCGAGTTGCTCGATTTTATCATTAGTATGACGGATGCCAGCCGTGTCGATGAAACGGAATGTTACGCCATTAATGACTGTTGTGTCTTCAATGACATCGCGCGTGGTTCCGTGTATCTCTGAAACAATAGCTTTTTCTTCGCCTACGAGGTGGTTGAGGAGTGTGCTTTTTCCTACGTTTGTCTTTCCGATGATGGCAACAGGAATGCCTTGTTTGACGGCGTTCCCTGTTTCAAAAGAATGGGCGAGTCTTTGTATTTTGTTGTCAATATTATTGGCCAGTTCAAGTAGCTCTGAACGGTCGGCGAACTCAAGGTCTTCGTGGTCGGAGAAGTCGAGTTCTAATTCGAGGAGGGAAGTCATCCTCAAGAGGTTGTCGCGAAGTGTGGTTAGTTCTGACGAAAAGTTTCCGCGCAGCTGAGAAAGTGCCATCTTGTGTGTGGCCGCATTGGTTGATGCGATGAGGTCGGCTACTGCTTCTGCCTGCGAGAGATCCATCTTTCCGTTGAGGTATGCCCGTTTGGTGAACTCGCCTGGTTCGGCCATGCGGCAACCTTTTTGTACGAGCAACTCCATAAGCTTGTTCGTGATGTAGCGTGATCCGTGGCAGGATATTTCCACGCTATCTTCGCCGGTGTAAGAGTGGGGAGCACGAAAGATGCTGACAAGGCATTCGTCGATAAGGTGGCCGTTGGCATCCACGATGTGGACGTAGTGGATGGTGTTGGGTGGGGTGGTTGCTGTTATACAGCGACATACACAACCTTGGGCTTCCTGGTTACATCCTTGTGCTTTATTTTTGCATATAGACGCGGCAATAGGAATGGCTTCAGGGCCCGAGATGCGTATGAGGGATAATGCACCTCCGGGTGCTGTGGCAGGAGCGCAGATGGTTTCAGCCTCTGTGGTGAGAGGTAGGGGGACGGTAGTGAAAGATTCCATCAGATGTATAAAAGTACGTTTGGGTTGGATATATCCATCAGATGCGGTCGAGAACTTTGCGGATGAGTGTGTCGATGGTGTTCTTGTATTCGGTATTCATCTCTTTTGCAAAGCGGTTGGCGATAACCATGCAGCAGGTTGTGGCTCTGTGACCGAGCAGGGCTGCCAGACCGGCGAGGGCTGACGACTCCATCTCGAAGTTACAGACATGCATACCATCGTATTCGAACGACTGAGCTTTTGCGTTCTGTGTGGGGTCAGCTATGGGTGCACGCAATTCTCTTCCTTGAGGTCCATAGAATCCGCCGCATGAGATGGTATAGCCACGTACCATATCATCTTGTGCGATCTGTTCGGTCAGTTCGGGGTTGGCCACGGCTACATAGGGAGCACCCTTGATGGGGTTCCATTGCATGTGGTGCTTGAAGGCCTCTTCCATCTTGAGGTCGCAGACATCGTTGCGTCCAGCGTAGTAGTTGAGCAGACCGTCGAAGCCGATGCTCTTGACGCTGGCCACGAAACTTCCTGTCGGTGTATAGGGCTGAAGTCCGCCACAGGTGCCAATGCGCACACAGGTAAGCGTGCGGTGCTCGGGTCGTTCGGTACGTGTTGCATAGTCGATATTGGCCAGTGTGTCAAGCTCGTTCATGACGATGTCGATGTTATCGCATCCGATGCCGTGGCTCTGGCATGTGATACGTTTTCCTTTGTACGTACCAGTTATGGTGTGAAACTCGCGGCTCTGTACTTCACACTCGATGGAGTCGAAATGGGCTGCAACGGTATTCACTCGAGCTGGGTCGCCCACAAGGATGACGCGGTCGGCCAGCTGTTCGGGACGGAGGTGCAGGTGGAAGCACGATCCGTCGCTATTGATGATGAGTTCGGATTCGGGGAAGGTTTTCATATTCTTTTTTATGGGTTACTTTGTTGATGTTTTGTCGCTGCAAACAGCGACTTACTGAACATTAGGATGTCGCTGCAGGACAACGACTTACGGAACCAGAGGGCGTTAGTTTCGGAGCATGGGGATTTCGGCATTACGGATGGCCTTTTCCAGGTGCTTGATTTTATCTGCTTGCTGCTCGACCTTTTTTTCCAGGGCGAGGATGGTTGATGTGAGCTGTTGTCTCTTAGTGGCATTAGCTTCGTGGTATTGTTGACGTAGACCCTCAAGTTGCTGTTCGTCGTTCTGCTGTAGATTCTTTACCTTTAATAGTTCGGCATAGGTAGCTCGTGCTTCGTTTGAGCGAAACTGTTTTTCAGCAGAATAGACTACGAGATCGTTGACGACAAAGCATGCCTCAGTTTTGGTGGCTGTCTGCTTGCTTGTCTGTTCGCGAAGGCGATCAAGGCGGTTGAGCGCTGCCTGATATTCGGCCACATCTGTCCACGAATCTTTTATAGAACGGATAGCTGCAAGTGATTCTATCTCATCGTCTTCCATATCGTCGGTGTTGATGTTGACGCGCTTTTTCGTAGGAACGAAAGTATAGATGCAGACGAAGCCTTCCGGTTGGTTGCGATCGGTTACAAACCAAGCCAGCTGGTTGAGTTCGTCTTCGACGTACATATAGTCATTGGCCTTCGAATTGAAGGGTAGCCCGATGTTCTCTGGCTGGAAGAATCGCTGATCTTCCGAGTCGTAACGGGTGACGAAGATGTCGTAGCCTCCCAGTGACTCCTCACCTTGTTGAGCGAAATAGAGCGTTATGCCGTCGGGCATCATAAAGGGATTGCAGGGTGAAAGCGTCTGATCAACTCCTTCCACGAGGGTAGCTGAGGACCATTTGTTTTGCAATCGATCGGTAGTGAGCAATTGCGAGTGTCCTTCGTTGTCGGTTGCAGAGAAGTAGGCTTTATTGCCAAACTCGTTGACGAAGGCCGTTCCTTGTTGGTTGCCGTTGAGGAATTGAGCAGTAGAGAGTATCGCACCGCAGTCGGGTGGGAGAGGGATGTGCTGGATGAAGCCGTCGCGTTCAACGACGATGCTATCGATGATCATCACTCGTTGTATAGACGAGAGCATGTTCTCGTAGAGCAGGTCGGCAGCTGTTGGCTCTTGCTTCACCTGCACGGAAGCTTTCTTTGGCTTTGCTTTCTGTTTTTTCTGAGCGCTCATAGGGGTTGAGAGGAGCAAGACAAGCCCTATGGCGAGGATATTTCTGATGTGCATAATCTTCGTAAGCTTATTTCAAACGACAAAGATACGGCGAAAAAACGAAATAGCCAAGCGATTAACAAGTTTTATAACGAAAACCGCCTATTTCATAAACACCAGGTAGACAGCACAGATGATAAGGAGGAAAGCCAAGAGGTGGTTCCAGTGGAGGTTTTGGTGTTGGAACATGATGTTGGCGATGACTGCGAAGACAGCCAGCGAGATACATTCCTGTATGACCTTGAGTTGTACGAGGTTAAAGGGTCCTCCATTGCCTTCGAAGCCCAAACGATTGGCAGGTACCTGGCAGCAATACTCGAGGAAAGCGATGCCCCATGAGAAAGCAATAACCCCGAGGAGGGGCCAATTGCTGGAAACGCCAGACTGCTGTAAGCGAAGATGCCCATACCAAGCAAGCGTCATGAAGACGTTGCTTAGTATGAGCAAAATGATGGTATATAGTCCGTTCATTGTTTTGATGGTTTGGTCGCTGTGATATAGCGACATTCTGAACCTTAGGATGTTTTAGGCGCGGAGGGCTTTGTCCATGTTGAGGGCGGCACGTCGACCATCGCCCATGGCGAGGATGACTGTTGCACCACCACGTACGATGTCGCCACCGGCGAAGAGCATCTTATGGCTCGATTGCATCTCGTCGTTGACGGCGATGGTGTTCTTTCGACCCAGTTCAAGGCCTGCCACCGACTTCGGAACGAGCGGATTGGGCGATACACCTACGGCCACGACCACCTGGTCTACATCGAGTGTCACCGTCTTTCCCTCAACGGGAACAGGACTTCTGCGTCCACTGGCATCTGGTTCGCCCAGCTGCATCACCTGCAGAACGGCTTGCTTTACTGCACCTTTCTCGTCGGCAATGTATTCGATGGGGTTGTGCAGGGTGAGGAAGTCGATGCCCTCTTCCTTGGCGTGCTTCACCTCTTCGAGTCGTGCCGGCATCTCAGCCTCAGAACGACGGTAGACGAGTGTCACATGGGCACCTAAGCGCTTGGCTGTACGGCAAGAGTCCATGGCTGTGTTGCCGCCCCCTACCACAAGCACCTCCTTGGCCGGATTGAGTGGTGTGTCGGTTTTAGGATTGGCAGCATCCATGAGGTTGACACGTGTCAGATATTCGTTAGACGACATGATGTTGATGGCATTCTCGCCAGGGATGTTCATGAAGTTGGGCAGTCCAGCCCCCGATGCTACGAAGATGCCCTTGAATCCGTCGGCCTCGAGTTCATCGATGGTGATTGTCTTGCCGACGATGACATCCGTCTGGAAGTGGACACCCATCTTACGGAGATTGTCTATCTCAACATCGACGATGGCATTGGGCAGGCGGAATTCAGGAATGCCATATTTCAGCACGCCACCAATCTCATGAAGTGCTTCGAAGACATAAACGTCATAACCCTTCTTCACCATGTCGCCTGCGAAGGATAGTCCGGCAGGCCCACTGCCCACGACAGCCACCTTAATGCCATTGGCAGCCTCCACTTCGGGCAGAGCCATCTGTCCGCTCTCACGCTCATAATCGGCAGCGAAGCGCTCCAGATAGCCGATAGCCACGGCCGGTTCGTTCATCTTCAGGTGGATACAGCGGCTTTCGCATTGTTTCTCCTGTGGGCAAACACGTCCGCAGACAGCCGGCAGAGCCGATGTGTTCTTCAGCACCTTTGCGGCAGCGAGGAACTCGCCACGTTCGATGTTCTTGATGAACGACGGAATGTTAATGTTGACGGGGCAGCCTTCCACACAGGTAGGCTTCAGGCAGTCGAGACAACGCTTGGCCTCTGTCATGGCCATCTCGGCCGTAAGACCCTGGTTGACTTCCTCCGTACGAGTAGTGGCTCGGTAGACGGGGTCGAGTTCAGGCATCTTGACACGCTCAATCTGCGTGCGCTCCTTCGGCTTCATGCTCTTGCGCAACTCCTGTCGCCATTCGGCCTTGTTGTCAGTGAGCAGCGAGATGGGGTCGTTGGCATGCTGCTGGGGAAGGGAAGCTTCAGTGCTTTCTGCGTTTGTCGCTGTGGAACAGCGATTTACAGAACCGCTTACTGAGTCGAGATGTTCCTCGAAATGTTCCATCTCTTCGAGTTCCTGCTGCTTGAAGGTACCCATACGCTTGAACATCTCGTCCCAGTCGACCAGTGCTCCGTCGAACTCCGGACCATCGATACATACGAACTTTGTCTTGCCACCGATGGTGAGTCGGCAGGCTCCGCACATGCCCGTTCCGTCTACCATAATGGTATTGAGGCTGACGTCAGTGGGGATATTATATTTCTGTGTGAGCAGACAAGAGAATTTCATCATGATGGGAGGACCGATGGCGAAGACGCGGTCGATGTGGGGTTCCTGTTGGATAAATTTCTCGATACCCACGGTCACCACACCCTTCTCACCGTAAGAGCCGTCGTCGGTCATGATGATGACCTCATCGCTACATTCGCGCACCTTATCTTCCAAGATAATGAGATCCTTGTTGCGACCGGCAAGCACAGAGAGCACACGGTTGCCCGCTTTTTTCAGCGCCTGAATGATGGGCAGCATGGGAGCCACACCGACGCCGCCACCGGCACAGATGACGGTGCCGAACTTCTCGATGTGGGTGGCGTTGCCCAAAGGTCCTACCACGTCGGTGACATACTCGCCCACGTTGAGGTTGCAAAGCTTCGTCGACGAGAGGCCCACCTTTTGTACGACAAGTGTGATGGTGCCACGTTCGATGTCAGCTTCGGCGATGGTGAGCGGCATACGCTCGCCTTTCTCTCCGACGCGCACGATGACGAAATTACCAGCTTTTCGGCTCTTAGCTATCAGCGGAGCCTCAATCTCAAGAAGGAATACCTTCTCCGAGAACTGTTCTTTTCTAACAATCTTATTCACTTTTGTCTTATTTTATGAGTTGTAATGGCTATATTAATGTGAAGAGCATGTAGGTCCAGTGGGCCACAAGAGCGGCACAGATGCCACCGATGGTGTGGGCGATGATGGCTTTTGGCGTCAGCTCACGATAGCCCAGCGAGTCGAGCATGGCCGTGTGTGTGCTCAGGTAGCCGCTCCAGCACATGCCGATGGCTGTGAACACAGCGATGGCATTACCGTCGGCCCATCCCTGCTGTACGAAGTTGGGCACCAGACTGAGAGCAGCACCCACAGCACCGAGAGCCGTGATGGGGAAGGCTATCTGGTGGGGATCGGTCAGTCCGAACACCCAGTTGAAGAACCAGTCAATCTTTCCCGCAAGGGCAGGTAGTATTTCGATGCCTTCATAGGCAGCGCCTGTGAACGTGCCGTCGGCCGACGGTCCGAAGGTAAGAATCATGACCAGCGTCGAGATGATGAGCACACCGGGGATGATGGCCAGTCCGACGTCGACACCCGTCCGTCCGCCGTCGAGGAGCGAGTTGAGCGTACGGATAAACACGCTCTTGCCGTGTTTCAGGTCTTCCTCTATCTGATGCTCCACGTCCTGGGCTGTTGCAACCTCCTCAAACTTATAGCGTGGATAGGCCTTCACTACAAAGTATTGCATCAGTCGTGTTGAAACGATACACCCGCAGAAGGCTCCGAAGAGGCCGATGAAAGGCTCGCTGTAGAATCCCTGTCCCACCATGTAGACGATGACGATGAGTCCCATGCCGAAGGCTGTACCGAAATTGGTGAGCGAGATGAACTGGTATTTCTTGAAATAGCTGGCAAAACGCTTATCTTGCGACAGCGAGATGATAGCCGGATTGTCGGAGAGGAATGTCATGACGGCTCCTAAAGAGGCTACGCCAGGAAGGTTGAAGAGCGGTCGCATCAGCGGCCGGAGAATCTTCTCGAGCATGTCCACCACGCCAAACTCAACAAAGAGTTTGCTGATGGCTCCGGTTATGACACACACCGCCATCAGATAGAAGCACGTGTTGAGCAACAGGTCGTGGGCCGTGTGCATGATTGTGTTGAGCATGGCAGCCGTTCCCATCTTATAGCCGATACCGGCAAAGAGGGCAACGATGATGGTCAGGCAGATGATGCCTGAAGGCACTTTGTTGCGACTTTTGTTGAAGTAGTTGTTAATAACAGATTTCATGGTAATACTTATTTTTTGGCTGCAAAGGTAGCTATATTTCTCAAAAATAAGCAAGAAAAGGCAATTTTTTTATAAAAAACGAGTAAAAATCTTTGTAATTCTCCGAATTTGGTGTAACTTTGCACCGCTTTAATAATAGAGCAGACGAGTCTTATAAGAAAAGAGAATGAAGAAAATCGTTTCAGCTGTCGTTGCCGTGTTGATGTTGACGGGTTGTTCGCGTGAGTTCAACGAAGTCTACAAGAGCAATGACAGCGACTATAAATATGAGTATGCCAAGGAGTGCTTCGCCAACAGGAAGTACGCCAAGGCTATATCGCTTCTCGAGGGTTTGGTCACCATTCAGAAAGGCACTGACAATGGTCAGGAGTGCCTGTTCATGCTGGCTATGGCAGAATACTGCAACCGCGACTACCAGACGGCCTCGGAGTATTTCAAGAAGTACTATTCGTCGTACCCCAAGGGGAAATATGCCGAGATGGCTTCCTACTTCGTCGGCGAGAGCTATTATATGAGTGCTCCCGAACCACGCCTCGACCAGTCGGGCACCATCCTTGCCATCAACGCCTACCAGGAGTTTCTCGACCTCTTTCCCGATGCCGTCAACAAGGAGGTGGCCCAGAACCGACTCTTCGAACTTCAGGACAAGCTGGTCAAGAAAGAACTCCTCTCGGCGCAGCTCTACTTCAACCTCGGAACCTATTTCGGCAACTGCGGCAGCGGTGGCAGCAACTATGAAGCCTGCATCATCACGGCGCAGAATGCCATCAAGGACTATCCCTACACGAAGATGCGCGAAGACTTTGCCGTCCTTATTATGAAGAGCAAGTTTGAGCTGGCCCAGCAGAGCGTCATTCAGAAGCGTATGGACCGCTACCGCGATGCCGAGGACGAATGCTACGGCTTCATCAACGAATATCCCGACAGCAAGCAGCGCAGCACGGCCGAGAAGTATATCGAGGTGTGCAAGAAGCACTTAAGCGGCGAAGTAACGGAAGAAGAATAAACGCCCCGATGCAGCATGCTTTTCCTTCCGCGAAGCGAAGAGAAGTACCGGAAAAGGGGTTCAGACCAGGAAATCGTAAATCAGTAAAAATCAAATAGTATAATGGATTACAAAAAGTCAAAAGCACCGGTGAACACCGTCACCCGCAACATCATGGATCTGTGTGAAGAAACAGGCAACATCTATGAGACAGTGGCTATCATTGGCAAACGTGCCAATCAAATCTCAATGGAGATCAAGAGCGACCTGAGCAAGAAGCTCGCAGAGTTTGCATCCTACAACGACTCGCTCGAGGAGGTTTTCGAAAACCGCGAACAGATAGAGATTTCGAGATATTATGAGAAGCTGCCCAAGCCTTCTCTCTTGGCCACCCAAGAGTTTATCGACGGCAACGTCTATTTCCGCGACCCTTCTAAAGAGAGCAACAAGGAATGATACAGCGCAAACAAACCATCTTCCTCCTGATAGCACTGGTGCTCAACATCGTGTGCCTGTGCCTGCCCGTCGGGCGCTTCGTCTCCCAGACGATGGGAGCCGATGCCACGCTGACCAACCTGTGGATACGCATGAGCGACGGTTCGCTGCAGTTCAGCGCATGGTATCTCTTTGCCATCCTGCTCCTGTCGTGCCCCATTACCATCTGGGCCATCATCAGCTACAAGAACCGTCTGTTCCAGGCACGACTGTGTCTGTGCTGCATGTTGCTGATGGTGTTCTGGTATATTGGCTACAGCATTGTGAAGTTCTGGACTGCTCCCGATCTGAATGCCGAGCTTGTCATGGCATGGACCTACTTCCTGCCTTTCGTGTCGCTCGTATTCTATTTCCTGGCGCGCCGTGGCATCATGGCCGACGAAAAACTGGTACGCTCGATGGATCGCATCCGATAAGCCTTACATCCCTATCAATAAGAAATTCCCTTGGTTCCGGAAACGGAAGCAAGGGGATTTTTCTTTCTTGTCGTTCCTGTCTACAACTGTGTGAGCACGGTGATGTAGAAGCTCAGCTCCACCAGCAGGAAGAGCGCTCCGCAGCAGTCGCCCGTATAACCCTTGAGCCTGCGCAGCATCAGAAAGTAGAGGAAGTACATCACGATACAGGGCACAAAGACCACCAGTTCCCATCGCATTGTCGCGCGCGTGATACCTATATATAATAAGGGAGCGAGCGGCAGCACTCCTTGCACGAACATGCTGATGCCTGCAGCCACGCCGATGCGCCGGTAGACGGTGCGGTTCTTGGCCGTGTCTTCCGTGCGGGCATAGGGCAGGAACTGTACAATCTGACCAGCCAGGAGCTTGCTATAGGCATCGCCGGCAAAGACAGCCAGAGCTGCATCTTCGGGAGCCATGTTCAGAAGCGTCACGAAGAGCAGGGCAAGGTAGAGGATGAGAGCCAGCACACCGTAGGTGCCGATGTGCGAATCCTTCATGATGGCGAGGATGCGCTCGCGGTCGTTACCGCCACCGCCAAAGCCGTCAAAGAAGTCGGCCAGCCCGTCTTCGTGCAGGGCTCCTGTTATCATGATGCGGCAGATAATAGCTGCCATGACGGCTACAGAATAAGGCATCACCCAAGAGCCAAAATAGATGACGAGGGCCATCATGCCGCCAGTGAGCCATCCCACGAGTGGCCAATGCTCCACAACCGTCTTGTAGCATGCTTTTGGCGGCTGGTAGATACGCCAGAAGGGCAGTCGCGTGAAGAAGATAAGCGCTGCCCAGATGCGTTGCCACCATTTTGTCGGTTCTATATCCACAATCATATTAGAAGTACTTCGTAATCTTTGCGTTCTCGAAATTGTTCATCTCGTTCACCATGTTGACGGCACTCTGGATGATGGGATAGGCGCAGAGGGCTCCCGTTCCCTCGCCGAGTCGCATACCCAGGTGGAGCAGGGGCTGTGCATCCATCAGCGCGAGCATCCGCTGGTGGCCGCTCTCGTCGCCGCAGTGGCCGAACACCATGTAGCTCAGTGCTTCCGGGTAGAGACGTGTGGCAGCAAGGGCGCAGGCTGTCATGATGAAACCGTCTACCATCACCACCATCTTCAGTTCGGCAGCGCGCAGCATGGCTCCTATGGCTGCTGTCATCTCGTAGCCAGCGAAGTAGCGTATCGTGTATTCCGTCTTGTCTCGTTCCGATTCGAAATGCGTGGGCATCGTTTCGCGGAAACGTTCTACCGACGCTCTGAGAATCTCTCTCTTGTGCAACAGTCCGGGAGAGTTGAGACCAGCTCCCACACCGATGCACTCGTCGAGCGGTATATCCCCGAACAGGCTCATCCAGATGCTCGACGGCGAAGTGTTGGCGATGCCCATCTCGCCTATGCACACGATGTTGCAGCCCTCGTCGTGCGCCTCGCTGACCAGCTGTGCGCCAATCTCTACAGATCGGTCCAGCTCTTCTTGGCTCATCGCTGCCTCGTGGAGGAAGTTGCGTGTGCCGCGAGCTATCTTATGGTTGATAATGTCGGCATTGTCGCTCAAGTCGTGGTCTACGCCCATGTCTACTATCTTCAGTCGGAAGCCATGCTGGCGACAGAACATGTTGACGCCGCCGCCGCCGTGGGTGAAGTTGCGCATCTGTTGCCAGGTGACGTCGCGCGGACTGACGCTCACCCCTTCGCGTTCAATACCGTGGTCGCCGCCAAGGAGCAGGTGGGTGGGGTGTTGCAGGGTAGGGCAGAGAGTCTGCTGCACGAGGCACAGCTGCTCTGCCAGCGTCTCTAACCGTCCGAGCGCCCCTTTCGGCTTGTTCAGGTTGTCTATCTTCTCGCGTATGGCGGGCAGTAGCTTTTCGTCGGGCTTATGGATGTTGAAAGTTCTCATCA
>CAMORS010000079.1 GCA_946624005.1 uncultured Prevotella sp.
CGATGCCGAGCTGGCTCAGGTGGAGGTGCTGGAGAGTTATCTGCCGAAACAGCTCACCGCGGAGGAGATTGAGGCAGAGGTGAAAAAGATTATTGCTGAGGTGGGAGCCACCAGCATGAAGGAGATGGGCCGTGTGATGGGCACTGCCAGTAAGCAGCTGGCAGGCAAAGCCGATGGGCGCGTCATCTCTGAAATCGTGAAGAAACTCTTGGCATAAGTAAAGGTGGCAACGTTGATTGCCACCTTTTTTATTGTTTCACTTGACCAAGAAAATGACCAGGCACGGGTCATCACATGACCAAGCTAACGCCGCTTCGCCATCTTTTTTCGATGCAAGGCTTGCAACCGTTTGGAAGCAATGAAAAAAAATTGTACCTTTGCACCAAAAATCAGAACCATGGACGAAGAAAACAAGCCTTTAGACTTCCTTGTCCCCATCGAGGACCAGATGCAGGGCATCATCAAGGTGATAGGTGTTGGCGGCGGAGGATGCAATGCCGTCAGGAATATGTACAACGAGGGAGTTGCTGGTGTGACGTATGCTGTCTGCAACACCGACAGCCAGTCGTTGTCGGCCTCGCCCGTACCCGTCAAGATATTGCTGGGCGATTCGGGCTTGGGTGCTGGTGCCAATCCGGAGTTGGGCAAGCGCGAGGCAGAATCGAACATCGACGACATCAAGAAACTGCTCTCTGACGGCACCCGAATGGTCTTTGTGACTGCCGGTATGGGTGGCGGAACAGGCACGGGAGCGGCTCCTGTCATTGCCAAAGTGGCGAAGGAGATGGGACTGCTGACCGTTGGTGTCGTCACCATCCCCTTCTATTTCGAGAAGAAGCGGAAGATCATCAAAGCTCTCAAGGGCGTAGACGAACTGCGCAAGAATGTCGACGCGATGCTCATCATCAACAACGAGCGGCTCTGCGACGTCTATATCGACTCTGACATCTCTATCAAGGAGGCTTTCCTGCGAGCCGACAACATCCTGAAGGATGCCGTCAAGGGAATATCGGAGCTCATCACCATTCACAGTGACGGAAGCATCAACCTCGACTTCCGCGACGTGGAGACCACTATGCGGAATGGAGGTGGAGCCATCATGGCCATGGGGCGTGCCAACGGAAAGCACAGGGTGGAGAAGGCTATCATCGACGCCCTCGACTCGCCCCTTCTCTATGGCAACGACATCGGCAATGCCAAACGCATCCTCTTCAATATCTACGCGAGCGAAGACCACCCCATCGTTGTGCGGGAGATGCAGGAGATAGACGACTTCTTCGACCAGCTCGACCCCAACATCGACGTGATCTGGGGTACCGCTACGGACAACACGCTCGACGAAGATGCCAAGGTGACGATTCTGGCTACCGGTTTGGAGGATTCGTTCCAGAGTGACAGTCAGATGGTTGACAAAGACAACCATTACGAAGACATGATACCCCGTCTATACAAACCTTTGAAGAACACTCCTGCAGACGAGTCTGCAACCGCTATCGCACCGGAACCTGCTGACAGCTTGGAGCCAGCGTCCGAAGAAATCACAGAGTCTGCACCTGCAGAAGAGACAGAAGATTCTCCTGCAGAAGAATTCGCAGAGCCTGCACCTGCAGAAGAGACAGAAGATTCTCCTGCAGAAGAAATCACAGAGCCTGTACCTGCAGAAGAGACAGAAGATTCTCCTGCAGATGAGACAGAATATGCCCCTGCAAAAGAAATAGCGGATGAGGAACCGAAGACTCCCACTGCTACCGACATGCCCAAGAAGCCGAAGGTGTTAGAGAAGTGGGGAGCCTGGGTGAAGAACCTATTATTAGAAGAACCTTAATGCCCGAACAGCTCATGACACCCGAAGGGATGGCTCAAGAGATACGCCGACTCGTCGCTGAACTCAGAGCCAGTGGACGCAGCGACCTGCTGTTGCGGGCCATCGGCTCTTCCGTGTTGGAAGAGCTGCGCTTAGAGGCTGCCAAAGCCCGATTGAGCCGACTGCGCATCACCAGCGACTACAGGATGTTTCTCGTCGACTATGCCAACCGCGAGATAGAGATGACACCTGTCCATAAGGCCGTCTACCTGCTCTTCCTGAATCACCCTGAGGGTATCGAATTTAAAAAGCTCAGCGACCACCGCGACGAACTGCTCCACTACTACATGGAAACCTCCAGGATGATGGACAAAGAGAAAATCATCGAGAGTGTCAACCATCTGACAGACCCTTTAGACAACGCCATCAACGAGAAGTGCTCGCGCATCAAGAAGGTCTTTCTCTCCCTGATGGACGAATACTCGGCCTCCTACTACTTCATCAGCGGTCACACCCAGCGCCATGTTGCCGGTTCCGACCGTATCTGGTACGAGCGTCTGAAGGTCATCACCCTACCCCGCCAACTGGTTGTCAGGGAAGATTTCTAAATAAAAAAAGAATAGTAGACGAAAATTGCCAAAAATGTGTGTTTTTTCTTGCAACTCTCGCAAAAATGACGTATCTTTGCGGCATGATGTGCAATCAGTTCGCTGAAACAATCGTATAAAACGGAAAATCAAAAACTATAACAGACAGAAATGAACAAGAGATTGTGTTTAGTCGTGTTGTGGCTTTGCGCACAGCTGTTCGCTCTCTGCCAGGCATCGTTCGAGGCCGGGCAGTGTACGAGTGGCGTGCTGACAGCAGCCGCAGCACCAAATGGTACGTTCCGACTCGTACCTGAAACGAACGGCAACAAGTCGCTCTTTGTAGAGAATGCCTCGCTCGACGCGAAGGCTGCAATCGTCATCTGGACGGAAACCGATGTGCCCGCCCAGCAATGGACGGTAGTCGCCCTGCCGTCGCCACAAGAGGGCGATGCCTGGCAAGCGGGCGACGTATTGCTGCAGAATGTTTATTCGCGCCTCTATCTGACCGTTGCCGACGGCCGTATCGTGCAATCGGCCGAAGGGACACCGTGGCAGATTGAGACAGTAGACGACGAAGGCGCACTATATAATATAAGGTATCGCGCGCAAGAGGCTGACGGCGAACAGCAGTTTCTGCGCATCACCAACACCGCCGACGGGCAGAAGCCTTCGTTAGGAGCCGCACAAGCATGGCACTTTGTGGCGACAGAAGCAAAGACTGCCTTCGACGAGGCTGCCCGCCGACGCATGATCGACGGCTATCTGCGGCAGTATCTGCAAGACAAGGGCAACGGCTATCGCACCTTCATCAACGGCGGATGGGGAGAAGCCGAGACCTTAGAGAGCATCCTCGACATCTACGAGGCGACGGGCGACCGCCAGCTGCTCAACATCTTCGAGAGTTGCTACAGCTATCTGAAGTATCATGTGGGCGACCGTTGGGACGGCGGTACCATCGTGAGTGGCTACGACTGGTGGGGCTTCAACTACAACGACGACGTGATGTGGCTCATCATCTGTGCCGCCCGCGCCTATCTGCTCACGGGAAAAGCTGTTTACCTTGACGACGCTAAGCGCAACTTCGACTTGATATGGCAGCGTGCTTATCTGGGCTATGTGGGACTGCTCAGGTGGGCCGAGCAAGACGGCGACCGCAACGGCACCAACTCTTGCATCAACGGTCCGGCTGAGGTGGCAGCATGCTACATCGCACAAGGCTCAGGCGACGAGACCTACTATGAGAAGGCGCGCGAGCTATACCAAAATCAGCGACAGTATCTCTACGAGCCAGGCACGGGAAAGGTGTTAGACAGCATCGTGCTGAACCCCGACGACGGCAGCATCACAGACCGCAACACATGGGCTTCGACCTACAATCAGGGCACGATGCTCGGTGCCGCCGTGCTTCTTTACCGTCATTACGGTGAAGCACAGTACAAATCCGATGCCGACAAGATTGTCGCTTATGCCCGAAGTGCGCTCTGCAACGGTCACGGCATCGTGCGTGTGTGCCAGAACGCTGATGGCGATTTCCAAGGTTTCAAGGGCATCCTGATGCGCTATGCCGGACTGTATGTCAAGGAGTTTGGCTCGCGCGAATACCAGCAGTGGCTTGTTGCCAACGCTTTCCATGCTTACAATAACATGAACTCGAAGAGCTTCGGCCATTCGGCCTGGCTGACGAAAGCAGCAGAGAATCTGCGCTTCGGCGATGTCAACTACGGTGCGGCCAGCTCGGCCTTTGGTGGTTCGACCGCCCTTTCGGCCGCCTGTGCCATCACGCCCGAGGTGTGTATCGGCACAGAGGACATCCTAGAGGCTGAGAATTCACAGCGTAGTGGCAGTGCTCGTGTGGAGACCGACCCGAACAACGGCGAGCAGTATGTGGGCGGCATGGACAACGGAGCCCAGCTGCGCTTCACCTACGAGAGCGATGAGGCTGGCGAGCGGCTGCTGAAGGTGTACTATCTTTCCGGTCAGAGCCGCAATCTGCAGGTGACGATAGGCAGCAAGCGGCAGACCGTGACCTGTCCGAACATCGGCACATGGGACAACACCGCCGACGAAGGCGTTGTCTTCCTGCACGTCGCGCTCTCGAAGGGGCGCAACATCATCGCCCTGAACAATCCCAACGGCTCGGCACCCAACATCGACAAGATTGGCATCTGCCCTTTTCTTGAGAGCCATCATGAGCAGGCTGTCATCGCAGCCGACGAAGCCCGTTCTGATGGCGACTACACCACCTTCGACTATACAGCTCTGTCGGACGGCAACTATCTGGTCACGGTAGCTTATCGTGCTGATGTTCAAGCAGACATGTTTCTCTCCGTCAACGATGGCGACAAGCAGCTGACGACGTATGGTGCCACCAATGGACATGCCAACCAGCGCATGCACTTCGTGACGCTCCATCGCGGAGAGAACACGCTCACCTTCGGTTGCGATACGGGCACCATGCCCACGATAGAGCAGATCAGCATCCGCTTTTTAGACTCCTTCAGCAACAACTTGGAGGCCGAATATGCCATCGCTTCCGGACAGACAACCATCGGCAGCGACAACCGTGCTTCGGGCGGCCGCTATGTCAACAACATCGGCAACGGCACCGACAACAAGCTGACCTTCTGTTTTGAAATGCCAGAGGCTGGCGAATATGCGCTCCATGTGGTGTACTTTACGCAGCAGAACAAGCAGATGTACCACAGCGTGAACGACGGAGAGAAAGCGGTGGTGAGCTATGGTCGCGTCAGCGGATGGACCGACAAAGAGGTGGGCATAGTCAGCCTAAGCAGTGGAACCAACACCATCACCCTCGGCAACGACAACGGACAGGCTCCCTATGTCGACAAGATTGTGCTCGTCAGGCAAGGTGTGGCTACGGGGATTGATCCTCGAGGTACGAGGTATGATTCTCGAGGTACGAGGTATGATTCTCGAGGTACGAGGTACGAGGTGCGAGGTACGAGGATAGCTGCTGAGGAAGCGTGGCACACGCTGTCGGGCCTTCGCATCGACAAGCCCACGGCTCCCGGTGTCTATATCTATCAGGGAAAGAAAATCAGAATCAAATAAAGAAGAGAAATATGAAGAAGGCAATCGCAACGGCAGCATTGCTGCTCATGTTCAATGGTCAATGGTCAATGGCCAATGGTCCGCTCGGCCCGAAGGGACGCTTTCAAAGCATAGCGGAGAAAGAACGTTCAATGAAAACCAGCGGCAACCCCATCTTCGAGGGATGGTATGCCGACCCCGAAGCGGTGGTGTTTGGAAAGACCTGCTGGATATTCCCCACCTTCTCGGCCGAATACGAGAATCAGCTTCACTTCGATGCCTTCTCGTCGAAAGACCTCGTGACGTGGACCAAACATCCCAACGTCTTGACCAGCGACAGCATCCGTTGGGCACGGATGGCAATGTGGGCTCCCTCTGTCATCGAGAAAGACGGCACCTACTACTTCTTCTTTGCTGCCAACGATGTCCATCAGGGCGAAGTGGGCGGCATCGGTGTGGCAACGAGCAAGCATCCCGAAGGTCCCTACAGCGACGCCTTGGGCCGTCCGCTCATCCAGGACATCATCAACGGCGCGCAGCCCATCGATCAGTTTGTGTTCCGCGACGACGACGGCCAATACTATATGTTCTACGGCGGATGGCGCCATTGCAACGTGGTCAGACTCGCTGACGACCTGCTCAGCCTCCTACCCTTCGACGACGGCACCATCTACA
Source organism: uncultured Prevotella sp. (assembly GCA_946624005.1). Classification (GTDB taxonomy): domain Bacteria; phylum Bacteroidota; class Bacteroidia; order Bacteroidales; family Bacteroidaceae; genus Prevotella. The sequence continues at coordinate 6,121 of CAMORS010000079.1, forward strand.
AGGAAGTGACGCCCGAGAACTATGTCGAGGGGCCCTTCATGCTCAAGCGCAACGGCCGCTACTACTTCATGTGGAGCGAAGGCGGCTGGGGCGGTCCCGACTATTGCGTCAGCTATGCCATCAGCGATTCGCCTTTAGGTCCGTTCCGCCGTATCGGTAAGATTCTGGAGCAAGACCCTGCGGTGGCTACCGGTGCTGGTCATCACAGCGTGATACGCGGACGGAAGGCCGACGAGTGGTATATCGTCTACCATCGCCGACCGAAAGGCGAGACGGCCCGCGACTATCGCGTGACGTGCATCGACCGTCTGCAATTTGACAAGGATGGGTACATTCTACCCGTAAAAATGACCCTCCGTGGCGTCAATCCCACCAAGTTAGGAGGCCGAAAGAAGGAATAATTCCGTTATACAACGGAGGGCAGCAGAAACCTCTAAATAGCTGACAATCAGCCAAAACAGAAAAATATAACCCTCCATTCGTTGATACATTTCATTTTATATTGCGCACATGGGATAAATCTCCCTAACTTTGCACCATCAAAACTGCACGCAATATCAATGAATAAAAACGAATGGATATGACAAGAAAAAGACTTCAAAAATCTCTACGAGAATCATGGCCTTCTGGCTTGCTCAAGAGCTTGCTGGCCATGATGCTCCTGACTGTTTGTGTAGGAGCCTGGGCTCAGTCGGAAAACAGTGTGGTGACCGGTCTGGTGACCGATGCCGAGAAGCAGCCGCTCATCGGTGTCACCATCACCGTGGTGGGCACCGAGACACGTGCCGTATCCGACATGGACGGTATGTTCAAGATTTCGGCTCCGATGAAGAGCAGCACCGAGCTGGAGTTCAGCTACATCGGCTTCAAGACAAAGACGGTGAAGGTGAACGGAGCGAAGCTGCTCAACATCCAGATGGAAGAAGAGACCAACGAGTTTGAGGAGGTCGTCGTCACGGGTTATGCCTCGCAGAAGAAGGCTTCTATCATCGGTGCCATCGAGACCATCCAGCCCGGTGAGCTCAGTTTCGGTACTACGCGTACATTATCTAATAACCTGGCCGGTAAGCTCTCGGGTGTGATCGGCATTCAGCGCTCGGGTGAGCCTGGCTACGACGACTCCAACTTCTGGATTCGTGGTATCTCCACCTTCTCGGGCAGCAACAACCCGCTCATCCTCATCGACGGTGTGGCGCGCGACCTGAACAACGTCGACGTCTCGGAAATCGAGTCGTTCTCGGTGCTGAAAGACGCTTCGGCCTCGGCCATGTACGGTGTGCGCGGTGCCAACGGTGTCATCGTCATCACGACGAAGCGCGGTAAGATAGGTGCTCCGCAGGTGCGTTTCCATCTGGAGCATGCCATCAACGAACCGACGCAGCTGCCGAAGTTCCTCGATGCTCCCGACTACATGACGCTGCTCAACGAGCTGGCACTCCAGGACGGCATGGTGCAGCCCTTCACCCAGCAGCAGATTGACCGCACACGCTCGGGCTACGACCCCGATCTCTATCCCAACGTCAACTGGGTAGACGCCATCACAAAAGACTATTCATATACCACTCGTGGCAATGTCGACATCAGCGGTGGTTCCGACTTCCTGCGCTATTCGATTGTGGCCTCCTACTTCAAGGAGGGCGGCATCCTGGAGCAGGACAAGAGCCTCATCGTTGACAATGCTACGAACAACCAGCAGTTCAACCTGCGCACCAACATCGATATGGACGTCACGAAGACCACGCTTCTGCGCGTGAACATCGGTGGCTATCTGAACCGCTTCAAGAAGCAGCGTTGCAACACCGACGATGCCTTCGGCGAAGCCTTCCGCACACTGCCCTTCGTCCATCCCGCACGCTACAGCGACGGTGCCATCCCAAAGATCTCGAACCGTGCCAACCCCTGGCAGACGGTGACGCAGCAGGGCTACGACTTCATCACATCGTCGAAGATTCAGACGCTCTTCAGTGTCGAGCAGGATCTGAAGATGATTACCAAGGGCCTGAAGGCGAAGGCATTGTTCAGCTTCGACCGCTGGAACCGCAGCCGCCGCAGCCGTACAGCCCATCCCGGAACGGTGTTCCCCGCCACGGGCCGCGATGAGGAGGGCAACCTCATCTATTCGCAGTTTGAGACGGGCGACGAGTCGATGGGCTCCGAGCAGGGCACAGAATATGGTAACACCAACGTCTATTTCGAGGCCGACCTAATGTACAACCGTCGCTTCGGCAAACTCGATCTCGACGCCCTCTTCCTCTACAACCAGCAGGCCTACGACGACGGCAGCATCCAGGACTACCGCAAGCAGGGTATCGCCGGCCGTCTGTCGCTGACCTACGACAACCGCTACGTGGCTGAGTTCAACTTCGGTTACAACGGCTCCGAGAACTTCGCCAAGGGCAAGCGCTTCGGCTTCTTCCCCTCGTTCGCCATCGGTTGGCTCTTGAGTGAGGAGCCCTGGATGGAGAAGATGAAGAGCACCTTCCACAAGATTAAGTTCCGTGCCAGCATCGGTCAGGCAGGTGACGACAACATTGGCGGTCGACGCTTCGCCTACCTCGGCACACTCTATACCGACCAGGAGGGCTACACCTGGGGCACCACCGGACAACGCTCGTACAGCGGTATCACCGAGGGTGACATCGGTGTGGACAACCTGACATGGGAAACCGTCACGAAGGCCAACCTCGGTGTCGAGCTCGGACTCTGGGACGTGCTGGACCTCAATTTCGACATCTTCCGCGAAAAGCGTAAGAACATCTTCATGCAGCGCACCATCGTGCCGACACAGAGCGGTTTCATCCAGGCTCCGTGGGCCAACTTCGGTAAGGTGACCAACGGCGGTGTCGAGCTGACGCTGAACCTCCACAAGCAGTGGAACAAAGACTTCTTCACCTCGGCCTACGGTAACTTCACCTACGCCAAGAACCGTGTCGACGAGAAGGACGAGCCCGATGTGCTCAAGGGCACTCACCGCTCGCAGACAGGCCGTTCGATGAACGAGCTCTGGGGCCTGACGGCCGAGCGTCTCTTCACCGCCGACGACTTCAATGCCGACGGCTCGCTGAAGGCTGACATCCCCACACAGGACGGTGTGGGTGCCGTAACGCTCCACCCGGGTGACATCAAGTATGTCGACGTCAACCACGACGGTGTCATCACCGAGGAGGACGAAGGCTATATCGGCGGAACAGAAGACCCGCGCATCGTCTATGGCTTCGGTGCCGTGATCAGCTATAAGAACGTCGACTTCAACTTCTTCTTCCAGGGCTCGGGCGACATGTATCGTGTCATCGGCCAGCAGCCCTACTTCCTGCCCGGTGGCGGTACGACCACCGAGGGTAACGGCTATGCCAAGAACATCGACGACCGCTGGACCGACTCCAACCAGGATCCTTACGCTTTCTGGCCGCGTCTCACCTACGGACCCAACGTCAACAACTATCGCCGCTCTACATGGTGGAAGAAGGACATGAGCTTCCTTCGCTGTAAGACCATCGAGCTGGGCTACACCTTCCCCAAGGCTTGGTTTGAGAGCCTCTACGTGAAGAGCCTGCGCGTCTACGTCAGCGGCAACAACCTCTTCTGCTTCTCGAAGTTCAAGCTGTGGGATCCCGAGCTGGGCACCAACGACGGTCTGAAGTATCCGATGAACCGCTCTATCATGTTCGGTATGGACTTGAATTTCTAAAAATTGAACATTGAACATTGAGCATTGAACATTAAAGCATTATGAATATGAAAACCAATATAAAGAGTTTGCTCGTCGCATGTTTCCTGGGTAGTGGCATCGCAGCAACAACCATCTCCTGTTCCGACTACCTCGACAAGGAACCCGACACCGAGCTGACCACCGAAATGGTGTTCGACAATCGCGACAAGGTGTATTCATGGCTCAGCTATGTCTACAATATCATCCACAACCCCGATAAGTGGGCACTCACGGCCGATGGCTACGAGGTGTTCGCCGACGACATCACGCCCTCCATGCGCTGGCAGCAGTGGGACTGGGGCGGCGTCATCCCGAAGATCATGGGACAGTGGACCATCAACTCCACCTGGGGTGGCAACCTCTGGCACATGATGCCACGCTACATCCGTCACGGCTACATCTTCAACAACATGGTGAAGGCCATGCCCGACCACGAACTGCCGCAGTCGGAGATTGACAACATGAAGAACGAGGTGAAGTTCCTCTGTGCCTACGCCTGGTGGCAGATGGCCGAGAACTACGGTGGCATCCCCTTTAAGCCCGACTATATCGCACCCACCGACTTCACCCTCTCCGAGCTGATGGTGGGCCAGTCGAAGTTCGACGATGTCGTCGACTATTGCGACCAGCAGATGCTCGAGGCTGCCATGGCCCTGCCTGCTGTCTACGACGACCCGTCGAAGTATGGCCGCATCAACCGCATCATGGCGCTCACCGTGCGTTCACGCATGCTGCTCTTTGCCGCCAGTCCGCTGGTCAACGGCAACCAGTGGTATGTCAACTACGTCAACGACAAGGGCGAACAGATCTTCAACACCACCTACGACCACAACAAATGGATCAAGGCTGTCGAGGCCTGCAAGCTCTGCATCGACGAGGCTGAGAGGGCTGGCTATGCCCTCTACGTCGAGATGGGACCCAACGGCAAGCCCGACCCCTTCATGTCTACCTACAACGTCCACATCAAGCGCTGGAGCGAGGGCAACCACGAGATCACCTTCCCCGTCACCAAGGGCAACAGCTATCGCGACACCTTCCTCCGCACGGCCTCCGTTCGCGAGTATGGCGGCGGCAACGGTCTGGGCGTATATCAGGGCCTGGTGGACGCCTTCTTCATGAAGAACGGGCTGCCCATCACCGACCCCAACTCGGGCTACACCGAGGAAGGCTTCTCTACCGTCGTCGACGACCGCTCCGACGAGACAACATGGGAGTATGGCACAGGCGTTTCGGGCGAGGTCACCTCGCGCGGTACCTATAATATGTATTGCAACCGCGAGCCGCGTTTCTACAACGCCGTGTCGTTCCACGGATCATGGCTCGCCGTCGGCAACCGTAAGTACAACTTCTTCCTCAACGGCCGCGACAACATCCAGACATCGTCGCCCCACGACTCTCCACAGAACGGCTACCTCGTGCGCAAGAGCCTCAATGTGCTCGACAACTACCTCACCGGTGCCATCACCGACCGTCAGGGCTTCACCTATCGTCTGGCCTTCACCTATCTCGACTATGCCGAGGCGCTCAACGAGGCTTACGACGACGGCGGACGCCGCGCAGAGGCCATCCAGTATGTCAACCGCATCCGCGAGCGTGCCGGAGTGCGCAAGTACACCTTCGACCCCGTCGAGCTGACCGACCAAGAGTTTATCCACATCGACAACACCCAGGCTGAGGTGCGCCGCGTAGTCCGTGCCGAGCGTCGCGTAGAGCTCTGCTGCGAGAACAACCGCTGGTACGACATCCGTCGCTGGATGGAGGCAGAGAACCTGCCCGAGATGTGTGGCGACGACTGGGGCATGAACGCTCAGGGTCGCAACCAGAGCGAGTTCTTCCAGCGCACCGTCTTCCAGACTCGCGTATGGAAGCGCCAGTACTACTGGATGCCCATCTACATCGACGAGTACGAGAAGAACCCGAACCTCCGCGAGGCTCCCTTCTGGGTGATCGAAGAAGAAGAGTAACCTCCCCTAACCCCTCCAAAGGAGGGGGATGGGGTCACCCAGTAACCATCAACACCCATCACCCATCACCTAACAAACCCAAAAAACAATTCAATGGCTATGACAACAAAATATATCAAGACATCTTTGTGGCAG
>CAMORS010000080.1 GCA_946624005.1 uncultured Prevotella sp.
ACACCATTCTTGAGCAGATCGCGGGCATCCATATTGAATTTAATATCTTTTGCCATAATTATTTACGTTTTCTATTGATGATTGATTGACGATTCTGGTTATATTGACGATTTGTCAGACTACCCGATCACGGCGAGCACGTCCGACTGGCGCATCATGAGATACTTCTCGCCGCCAAACTCCAACTCTGTGCCGGCATACTTGCCATAGAGCACTTCGTCGCCCTCCTTGAGGACCATCTCTTCGTCTTTCGTGCCGTTACCGGTAGCAACAACTTTACCGCGCAAGGGCTTCTCTTTTGCTGTATCAGGAATGATGATACCGCCAATCTTCTCCTCGGCTGCTGCCGGGGCAATCAGAACTCTGTCTGCTAATGGTTTAATGTTCATAATGACTATATTTTTTAATGGTTGTTTTTAAATTCCAACCACATCTTGACAAACTCTGTGCCAACGACCGCGCCGTCTGCCAGACCGTGTCACAACCGTGTCAGAAAGCGACAGATTGTCAGTACGACGCCACCATACGCTCTTCTGCAAAATGTGAATTATCTTTACAAAACACTATCAACATTTTTTGGCATTCTACACAGCGCGACAACCAGAAAACTGCCTTTTCCAGACCATTTTTGCTCTTCGGAAGCTCAAGAACCACCTTTTTGGCGTTTATTTGCCGCATATTAGGCACCAATATGCGGCAAATTGGTGGCCAATACGACGCAGATTGCAACCCAATATGACGCTTTTTGCGACCCAATATGCCATACTTTACATCCAAAAAACATAAGTTCTCGGAAACGAATCGTTCCAAACGCCTCTGTTTCAAGCATTTACCAAAATCGTTCATTTTTGCGATATTTGCGGCCAAGCGCATCTTCCTGTGCGCAAATACGCGAATCCTACATAGGGTGTTTTCTGAATTATCTTGACAATTGGATGGCTGCCGCAGGGGAGGAACAGCGTTTCCGCCCGCACCAGCACATAGGTGGCAGTGTAGGAGGCGACGCTTCCCAGCGTCGCAACAGCACATAGGTGGCAGTGTACGTGGCTGGTGTCACGCTGGGAAGCGTGACCTCCTACATTGGCACATTGACGAACGGAAGAATCCCCCTGTGGTCTCGCGCCGATTCTTTTTCCCGCAGAGCGAGTTATAAATCCTTAAAAAAACACAATAAATAAATGGTATATTGGGAAGTGTGGACGAATAGCTGTAAATTTGCAGAATCATTCAAAAAAATCTGTAAAAAAAGACATGCCAACCATTATCAGAATGAGCTGGGGGCTGGCCAACAGAATGTTCCAATACAGCTACTATCTGTATCTTCGCCAGCGGGGAGTCGATGCCTACATCGACTATTGTGGCGTATTGGAAGGCGAACACGAGCGCGTAGACTGGAAGCACGTCTTCCCACAAGCTCCTTTGCGCCAAGCCACAAAGGGGATGCTGCTGCGCTATGGCGGCGGGACAGGATGGATAGCAAAGTTCAGACGACACGCTCTGCCATGCACCACAAGCGTTCACTACCATAAGGATGCGATGACCATCTGCTCGGACGACGAGCTCCGCCGCTACCACTATCTGATGGGGGTCTTTCAGAATGTACCCATGGTCTTGGATGTGGCCGACCAGGTGAGACGCAGTTTCCGCTTCTCGACCATGAAAGACGGCGTCAACCGCGGACTCATCCGCGAGATGAGCGAGGTGGAGTCGGTAGCCGTACATGTGCGCAAGGGCCACGACTACCAGCGGTTGCCGTGGTTCTCAAAGACATGCCTGCCAGAGTATTACAAACGCGCTTTCGAAGAGATGCGACGCAGGATAGACAACCCGCAATTCTACGTTTTCACCGACAATCCCGAATGGGTCCGACAGAACATGCCCCATGCCAACTACCGTCTCATCGACTGGAATCCCGTCGTAGGCCGTGGCTGCCACTGGGACATGCAACTCATGGCTTCGTGCAAACATCAGATCATCGCCAACAGCACCTACAGCTGGTGGGCGGCTTTTCTGAACAACAATCAGCAGAAGCAGGTCATCGCTCCCAAGCAGTGGTTTGCCTATGAGAACGACGAAGGACGCATTCACGACGGGGTGCAATGCCCAGGGTGGACGCTGATGTGACGAACCGCTGACATTCCGTTTCAACTTTTTTCTTAACAATATAAACAACAGCAACTATGAACAAGAGAATATTTGCAACAGCAATAGCAGCATTGGGCTTGCTCTCCATGACGGCCCAGACAAGTGTCTCACAGTATGTCGACTCGCTGCGAGCCTACCGACACTATCTCGACACGGCAAAAACAGCCCGTCCCACGCTGTCGGCCTACAACAGATACCAGCTCTTCGCTCCCACGACATTCTTCCACAGCGTCTCTAACCAGAAACTCTCGATGAGCCTGCCGGCCATGTCGGCCGAAGACCAGGAGGTGAACGCAACGCTGATGAACCTCTATCTCAACAACCCCGACCTGGTGGAAAGCACTGAGACGGGGCTGCACGATGCCGGAGCGGTGAAGGAACAAATCATGAGCCCTATCCGTCATGAGGTGAAATATGTGGAAAAGACCGTCAGCGTACCTCAGGAGGTGGAAGATGCTCCCGTTGATGTCGTCGTGGAGAAGCCCAACTTCTGGACCATCAAGGGCGACTACTACCTGCAGTTCCTGCAGAACTACGTCAGCGGCAACTGGTACAAGGGCGGTGAGAGCAACTATGCCATGGTGGCCAGCGGCGTCCTGGAGGCCAACTACAACAACAAGCAAAAGGTGAAGTGGGACAACAAACTGGAGGCGAAGCTGGGCTTCCAGACCTCGCGTGCCGACTCCATCCACTCGCTGAAGTCGTCGGAAGACCTGCTCCGTCTGACCAGCAAGTTCGGACTGCAGGCCACCAAGCACTGGTACTACACGCTCAACGTGCTGGCCTACACGCAGTTCATGCGCGGCTATAAGAATAACGATATCTTCACCTACAGCGACTTCATGTCGCCCTTCAACCTGAACATCTCCATCGGTATGAACTACGACGTATCGTGGTTCGACAAAAAGCTGACGGGCAGCATACAACTCTCGCCCCTGGCCTACAACTTCCGCTATGTAGACCGTCTGTCGCTATCGAAGACTTTCGGTCTCGACGAAGGGCACCACACGCTGAGCAACTTCGGTTCGATGACCACCATCGACCTGACGTGGAAGTTCTCCGACAACATCTCGTGGAAGACGCGCCTCTACGGCTTCACGGCCTACGACCGCGCTGAGATAGAATGGGAGAACACCTTCACCTTCAAGTTCAACAAATACATCTCGAGCAACCTCTTCATCTACCCACGCTTCGACGACGCTACGTCGCGCGACGACAAACATGGCTACTGGCAGTTTAAGGAGTACGCCTCGCTCGGTTTCAACTATACATTCTGATATGAAGAAGAAAACAGCTATCTGCCTGGCTGCCCTCGCTTTCCTGCTGGCAGCCTGCCAGAGCAAACACGAACAGCTGCAGCGTGAAATAGAGCAACGCAAGGCAGCGCTCACGCACAAGCAGGACTCCACGATAGAGGCTTCGCAGCAGGCCGTGGAGCAACTCGACGAGGAGCTGCAGCGGGTAAAGGCAGAATACGAGCTGCGGAAGGCAGAAGCCGACAAGGCTCACGAGGCGGGAACGGGCACTATTGAGATGTACGAGCGCGTGAACCGTCTGCGGCAGCTGCGCGACTCGCTGCAGGTGCAGTTCGACACGGAGTGTGCAAAAATTCGCTATGTGAGACGTGTCAGACGTTAATGTTCCGTAATATTTCATGTATTTAAAAGAAAATGTGTAACTTTGCAGCGCACAAGTAGGAGGCGACGTGTCTCACGTCGCAACAATCTGCGGGATTACGACGTGAGACACGTCGCCTCCTACTGCAAAGTGGTTTGTTCATTGAACATTGAGCATTGAGATGGAAAAAGATCTGAAGAAAACGGAACAGGAGTTCCGAACCGTCATAAAAGAGTGTCGCGAAATCTTCGAAAAGAAGCTGCACGACTATGGTGCCTCGTGGCGCATCCTGCGCCCTACGGCGCTCACCGACCAGCTCTTCATCAAGGCCAAGCGCATACGCAGCCTGGAGCTGAAACAGGTGAACATGGTGGGTGAAGGCATCCGCCCGGAGTTCCTTGCACTGATCAACTACGGCATCGTGGGGCTCATACAGCTCGACCGTGGCTTCGTCGACACGGTGGACATCACGCCCCAGGAGGCCATGGCGCTCTACGACCACTGGGCCGGCGAGGCGCTGACGCTGATGACGAAGAAGAACCACGACTACGACGAGGCATGGCGCGAGATGCGCGTGAGCAGCTATACCGACTTCATCCTCACCAAGCTGCAGCGAATCAAGGAGATAGAAGACCTGGGCGGACAAACGCTCGTCAGTGAGGGCATCGATGCCAACTATATGGACATCATCAACTATGCCGTGTTCGGCGCGATAAAATTGAATGGTTGACAGATAGATAGATAGACAGATAGACAGATAGACAAGTAGACAGGTAGACAGATAGACAAATAGACAAATAGATAAGTTGAAAAAAGTATTTGTAAATATATGCCGATTTGTGGTGGCATTGACGTTTATCTTCTCGGGATTCGTCAAGGCCATTGACCCGATGGGTACACAATATAAGATTCAGGACTACTTCGCAGCCCTGGAGCTGGCTGACCTGATGCCCGACTGGCTGGCCCTGACAGCTTCGGTGGGACTGTCGGCCTTGGAGTTCTGTCTTGGCATCTTGCTGCTCTTCGCCATCAACCGTCGTGCCGTGTCGCGCATCATCGTGGTGTTCATGCTCTTCATGACTGCCGTCTCGCTGTGGCTCTGGGTGGCCAATCCCGTGAGCGACTGCGGATGCTTCGGTGACGCCGTCAAGCTCTCCAATGCACAGACGTTCCTGAAGAACATCGTTCTGCTGGGCTGCTCGCTCGTCGTGGCGGCACATCCGCTGCAGATGATGCGCTTCGTGAGCCGTACCAACCAGTGGATTGTGAAGAACTATTCTGCGCTGTTCATCATCCTGTGCAGCGTGTGGTGCCTCTACGACCTGCCGCTGTTCGACTTCCGTCCCTACCATATCGGGGCCAACATCCACCAGGGAATGGTCATCCCCGAGGGTGAAGAGCAACCGCAGTTTGAGACGACCTTCATCATGAAGAAGGACGGCGTCATCAAGGAGTTCACACTCGACAACTATCCCGACTCAACATGGACCTTCGTCGACAGCCGTACGGTACAGACAAGCGAAGGCTACATACCACCCATCCACGACTTCAGCATCGTGACAACCGACGAAGGTGCCGACATCACAGAAGATGTCGTCGGCAGCAAGGGCTATACCTTCCTGCTCGTCTCACCCCATTTGGAAAAGGCCAGCGATGCAAGTTTTGGCGAGATAGACCAACTCAGCCAGTATGCCGAGCAACACGGCTATCCCTTCTTATGCCTGACGGCCAGCAACGAGACGGGCATCAACCATTGGATAGACCTCACCGGAGCTGAGTATACGTTCTGCCAAACGGACGAGATAACGCTGAAGACCATCGTACGCAGCAACCCTGGCCTGTTGCTGATGAAAGACGGCACGATAATCCGCAAGTGGAGCCATAACATGCTGCCCACCCTGACACCCGAAGAGACGGCACAGCCACTGGAGAAGCTGGCCATCGGTCATCTGCCCGGCAATCAGGCAGCCCGCAAGCTTGTCGTCATTCTGTTGTGGTTCGCCCTGCCGTTGGTGCTGCTCATCGTGGTAGACAGGCTGTGGAACCTGAGGAAAAGAAGAATTCACTTAAACAATTTAATAGGTAAAAGAAGATGAGAAAGAAAATTGTAGCAGGTAACTGGAAAATGAACATGAACCTGCAAGACGGTATCGCTCTTGCCAAAGAGCTCAACGACACGCTGACAGCCGAGAAGCCAAATTGCGACGTAGTGATCTGCACTCCGTTCATCCATCTGGCCAGCATCGCACAATTCCTCAATCAGGACATCATCGGACTCGGTGCCGAGAACTGTGCCGACAAGGAGAAGGGTGCCTTCACCGGCGAGGTGTCTGCAGAGATGGTGAAGTCGACGGGGGCACAATACGTCATCCTCGGCCACTCGGAGCGCCGCGAATACTATAAGGAGACACCCGAGGTGCTCCGCGAGAAGGTGATGCTGGCCCTGAAGAACGGGCTGAAGGTGATCTTCTGCATCGGCGAGAGCCTGGAAGAGCGTGAAGCCAACCGCCAGAACGAGGTGGTCAAGGCCGAGCTCGAAGGAAGCGTCTTCAACCTCAGCGAGGACGACTTCCGCAAGATTGTCATCGCCTACGAGCCCATCTGGGCCATCGGAACGGGAAAGACAGCCACGGCAGAGCAGGCTGAAGAGATACATGCCTATATCCGCAGCATCATAGCTGAGAAGTACGGACAGGCTGTGGCCGACGACACCAGCATCCTCTATGGCGGCAGCTGCAAGGCCAGCAACGCCCCCGAATTGTTCGCCAAGCCCGACATCGACGGTGGCCTCATCGGCGGCGCTTCGCTGAAGTGTGCCGACTTCAAGGGCATCATCGACGCTTGGAACTAAACAGAATCTCGCTGTTTGGACCTAATCCATCATCAAGAATGAAAAGATTTCTGAACATAGCATTGCTACTTCTGTGTGTTGGCCTCCATGCCAACGCACAGAAATTTCTCGACGACCTGACGAAGGAAAGGCAGGGCGAAGGAAAGGTGACGGTAAGCCAGAGCGCAGAGATTGACGAGCTTGTCAACGGCAAGGAAGAAGCTGTCACGACGCCCGCCGCCACCACGACGGCCACAGCCCCTGAGAGCAAGAAGCCAGAGACGGTGAGCCATCAGGAGGCATCAGCCACGACAACGACAGAGACCGTCGTCGACACCCGCAAGAAGGTGATGACCAACACGCGCAAGGTGAACGGCTACCGCGTGCAGGTGTTCAGCGGCGGCAATACCCGTGCCGACCGTATCAAAGCGGAACAGATACAAGGTGCCATGAAGGCTGCCTTCCCCGGACAGCCCGTCTACACCCACTTCTACTCGCCACGCTGGATTTGCCGCATGGGCAACTACAGAACCTATGCCGAGGCGGAGAAGATTCTCAAGCAGGTGAAGGCGATGGGATATAAGCAGGCTGTCATCGTGAAAGGAAAGATATCAGTGGCCAACTAATCGTAATTATCATGAATCCAGAAATAGAATTTCGCGAGGGCCTTGACGAGCTGGCCTCGCACTATCGTAGTGTGCTCGAGTTGTTAGGAGAAGACCCAGAACGTGAGGGACTGCTGAAGACTCCGATGCGTGTGGCCAAGGCCATGCAGATACTGACCCGCGGCTATACACAGGATGCCCACAAGGTGCTTACCGACGCTCTGTTCGAAGAGAAGTACAACCAGATGGTCATCGTCAAGGACATCGACTTCTTCTCGATGTGCGAACACCACATGATACCCTTCTACGGCAAGGCGCATGTGGCCTATATCCCCAACGGATATATCACGGGACTGAGCAAGATAGCCCGTGTCGTCGACATTTACAGCCACCGACTGCAGGTGCAGGAGAGGCTGACACAGCAGATACGCGAATGTATCGAACAGACACTTCACCCCCTGGGCGTGATGGTCGTCATCGAGGCCAAGCACATGTGCATGCAGATGCGCGGCGTGGAGAAGCAGAACGCCATCACCACGACGAGCGACTTCTGCGGCGCCTTCAACCAGGCGAAGACGCGCGAAGAGTTTATGAACCTGCTCCAAGGCGAGAGCAAGAGGATTTAGTTCGTTCGAGGAGAGAGGAGTGAGGAGAGAGGAAAGAGGAGAGAGAAATGTGTAATTTAGAAATAAAAGGAAAATGAAGAAACTTAATTCATGGACAAGTCTGCTGATGGCAGCGGTCGTAGCGATGGCTATGACTTCGTGTCTCAGCGATGACGACGACGACAACCAGGAGGTGATGGACCAGGCTACCTATCAGCGGTATCTGACAGAGATGGCTGGCTCGTACACCGGCAAGACTTATTATTTCAACATCGAGGGCAACGGCTATAAGGCCGACTCCGTAGCCGTGACGGCACAGATACTGGGTGTGGGCGACTCGCTCATCAACATCTCGGGCATCCCTGCCAAGCTGCTGGCACGCTGCGTGGGCGACTCGGCCATCTACAAGGCTGTCGTCGGACAACCCGACCAGCGCCTGCAGATGAAGTTCTACATCGGGGCTTTCCATCAGGGCATCATTCAGTTTGGCGTCTACCCGCTGTCAGTGACCTTCGACGACCTGGAATACAACGGTGCCGAACACGACGTGGTGTTCAACTTCGTGCTTTACCGTAACATCCTTGGGGCTTACTCCAATGGTGTGGCCGAGCTGACCTACTATCTGATGGATCTTTGGGAGGACGGCCGACAGAAGGAGACCTACTATTCGCTCTACGACACGTCGGGCTATAGCAACACAAGGTATATGTTCCTCAGTGTGCTGAACAAGCGCAAGGATACGTGGGACAACCATTGATCAGAGGAATGGTGCCAACAAATGGGCAAACCATCCTACAAACTTCTTCCATGGCGTGCGCCATTGGTTCCAAGACTCTTTCGTCAGGCGGAAAGAGTCTTTTTTGTCGGCTATAAACAGGTTGGTCAGCTCTTGTGTGGTGCAGGGGTCGATGATGACGGCATTCTCCTCGTAGTCCCACCGCAAGCTGCGGCTGTTGAGGTTGGCACTCCCTACGGTGCAGAAGCGGCCGTCCACCATGATGACCTTCGTATGGTGGAAGCCAGGCTGGTAGATCCAAACCTCGGCACCCTGCTTCATCAGCTTATGGACGTTGTAGAAGACGCAGTCGGGCGTCAGCGGGATGTCGCTCTTCTGCGATACCATCACACTGACTTTCACCCCGCGTCGGATAGCTCGTTTGAGGGCTTTCTTCAGCCGATGGTTGAGTGTCAGGTAGGGGTTGATGAGATAGATGCTGTCCTGAGCGTCGTTGATGGCATCGAGATAGAACCGGCGGATAATCTTGTTGCTCGTGCGTGGCTCGCGGTTGATGATGCCCACCATCTTATGACCCGCCGTCGGGCAGGTGTCTTGCTTCAATCCGTAGAAACGGCTTTCATGCTCTCCGAACGGGTCGTCGAGCGAGTCTTCCGCTTGGTCGCTTCTGAAATATTGCGGGCCCGAGATGTTCTGCTTGGCCACCTTGTTCCACATCCGCAGGAAGATGTCCTGCAGCGTGTTCACCTCGTCGCCCTCGATGCGGCAGTGCATATCGCGCCACGAGCCCACCATCTCCGTACCTTTTATATAATAGTCGGCCACGTTCATTCCGCCGGTATAGGCTATCTGCCCGTCGATAACGACTATCTTCCGGTGGTCACGGTTGAAGATGTCGTCTATCCAGGGAAACCGGACGGGGTTGTATTCATAGATCTCGATGCCGCGGTCGCGGATGCTTTTCACGTGTTTCTTTTGCAGCGGCTGGTTGTTCGATGAATTGCCGAAGCCATCGAACAGGGCCCTTACCTCCACGCCCTCTTTCACCTTGTCGGCCAAGAGGTCGAACAAGAGGCGGGCGATGGAGTCGTTGCGGAAGTTGAAATACTCTAAGTGGATGCTTTTGCGGGCTTGCCGGATGGCGGCAAACATGTCGTCGAACTTCTCCTGTCCGCTGGTGAGGAGCGTCACGCTGTTGTTATGCGAGAAGCTGACGCCCTGCTCGCGCAGCTGGCTGACGATGAGCGAGTCGGATGTCTGTGCAGGCAGGGGCAGGCAGGCAGCGCAGAGGGCAATAGCTATGATGCAGCGACAGAGTAGCTGCTTACACAACGTGCTGGGCGCGCCCATGATCCTTAATCCTTCATACTTCATATTTTATCCATCATACTTCCGAAGGAACACATCAACCTTCGTCCTTCCTCCTTCTCACTTCCGAAGGAACACATCAACCTTCGTCCTTCTTCCTTCAACCTTCTTAAACCATACACCGGTAGTGGTCTACCACGCCAAGCAGGTGGTTGTCGTCGTCGACGACGAGCACGGTGTGTATCTTGTTGGCCTGCATGATCTTCTGTATCTCCGTGATCTTCGTAGAGGGCGAGACACATTTCGGCGTGCGGGTCATGATATCCTCGACGGTATGGTTGAAGAACTCAGCCTGCCACTTCTCCATAGCACGGCGAATGTCGCCATCGGTGATGAGTCCTACTACGCGGTCGTTCTCTAACGAGACACCCAGTCCCAGCTTACCTTTGCTCACGAGGATGATGGCTTCGCCGAGGTGCATCTCCTTCGGGATGATGGGCAGGTCGTCGTGGTGCATCACATCTTGGGCGGTGGTGAGCAGTCGGCGACCCAACGAACCGCCGGGATGGAACTGTGCGAAGTCTTTTGGCTTGAATCCACGCACCTGCATCAGGGCCACTGCCAGCGCGTCGCCCATGACGAGCTGTGCCGTTGTGCTGCTCGTCGGGGCGAGGTTCAGCGGACAAGCCTCGCGCTCCACCCAAGTGCTGATAGTGCAGGTGGAATATTTGGCGAGGAGCGATTCGGCGTTGCCTGTCATGGCGATGATAGGCACATTCATGTGGAGCACCATGGGTATGAAGCGCAGCAGCTCGTCGGTCTGCCCGCTGTTGCTGATGGCCAGCACCACGTCGCTCTGCGTCATCACGCCGAGGTCGCCGTGGAACACATCGAGCGGATTGATGAAGAAGGCTGGCGTGCCTGTGCTGGCCAGTGTGGCAGCAATCTTAGCGCCCACATGTCCGCTCTTGCCGACACCGGTGACGATGACCTTTCCCTGACAGTGGTACATCAGCCTGACGGCCCGCTCGAAGTCGTCGGTGAGCTGTGGTATCAGGTTGAGCGCGGCCTGCGTCTCGTCCTTGATACATTGTATGGCGTAATCCTTAATACTATTCATAATGCTTAATGCTTAATGCATAATGCCTAATCATAATGTTAACTTTTCGATGAGGCTTTCCAGCTTGCTGAGCTCCAGCATATTGTCGGCATCGCTCAGTCCCTGGTCGGGATTGGGGTGCACCTCGAAGAAAAAGCCTGTTGCCCCGAAAGCCTTGGCAGCCAAGGCCATGGCGGGCACGAAGCGTCGGTCGCCCGATGTCTTGCCGTCGCCGGCTCCGGGTCGCTGCACGCTGTGCGTACAGTCCATGACGACTGTCGGCACGATGTCGAGCATGTCGGGTATGTTGCGGAAGTCGACCACCAGGTTGTTATAGCCGAAGCAGTTGCCTCGCTCCGTGAGCCACACCTCCGTGGCCCCGCTGTCGAGCGCTTTCTCTACGGGGTAGCGCATATCGCGCCCAGAGAGAAACTGTGCCTTCTTGATGTTCACCGTACGGCCCGTCCGTGCAGCGGCCACGAGCAGGTCGGTCTGCCGGCAGAGGAAGGCCGGAATCTGCAGTACGTCGCACACTACGCCCACGGGTTCTGCCTGCCAGCTCTCGTGGATGTCGGTGAGTATTCTCAGGCCGTAGCGGCTCTTCACGTCGCTGAGCATCTGCAGGCCGCGCTCCAAGCCCGGTCCGCGGAAGGAGCGTATGCTTGTGCGGTTGGCCTTATCGAACGAAGCCTTGAAGATGATGTCGGTGCCCAGGCGGTCGTTGATGCGTTTCAGCTCGGCGCCTACGGTGCTGAGCAGCTCTTCCGACTCGATGACGCAGGGTCCTGCAATGAAAATAGGGTTCATCTTATCTTGTTGTTTTGTAATGACGTGCAAAAGTACACAAAAGGAGCGACTTAGCCGCCAGTCGGGCCAACAATTTAAGTTTTCTTTAGATAGCTCATGCCGTCGGGCTG
>CAMORS010000081.1 GCA_946624005.1 uncultured Prevotella sp.
ATTAAGGAATATAGACGTACTCGGTGAGGGCTTTGCGGAGCTTGCCCAGCACGAAGAACGGGAGCGCGATGAACATGGCCAGGGCCATGATGTTGAACCATGCCATGTGCAGAGGGTAGCCGTTGAAGATACACTTCTGATAGATCATATAGTAGTGGCGCAGCGGGAAGAGCTGAGCCAGGGCCTCGATGGCACCGTCCATGGCAAAGACGGGATAGGTGAAGCCTCCGGTCGTGAAGCTCAGCACGGCCCACAACGAACAGACGCTCATCGACATGCGCAGCGAGGGCGTCAGGCCGAAGGCGAAGATGCCGAAAGCCTGCGATGCGAGAACGGCGAGGAAACCCAGAGCCGCCAGCATCCAACCGCTGCCCTGATGCGGGAAGCCGAGATGACCGAAGGTATAGGCCATATAGGCATACATGATGGTGAGGAAGATGAACGTCTGCGGCAGGAACTTGCCGGTCAGGGCGACGAGGATGTCACCCTTTGCCATCTGCATGAGCTCGGTATTGGTCTTGAACTTCAGTTCGGTTCCGATGCTGTAGGCTGTGATGAGGAAGATGAAGAGCATCAGGATGCCGGGGATGAGCATCGTGCTGAGGTAGACGTTGTAGTTGACCCACGGGTTGGTCAGCGGATGAAGATCAACGACGATGGGTTGCAGGAAAGTAGCCGTCTGCCTGGCTGTGGCACCGCGAGCCTGCATCGTTGCCTGCCCTACGGCGGCAGAGCCTAAGGTGCTGATGGTCTTGAGGTCGCGGTAGAGCAGTGCTCCTGCCGTCAGCGAGGTGCTGCTGTAATAGAACGATATTTTCGGCTGTCGTGCCGAGAGCATTCCCTCGGTCGTTCCCTTCGGGATATAGATGAAGGCGTAGATCTTGTTGCGCTGGATAGCATGACGGGCCTCTTCAACATTGTTGTAGTGGGCCACGACATGAGAGGTCTGGAAGCCATCGAGCCGACGGATGAGCGACCGGGTGGTAGAAGTGTTGTCGAGATCGACCACACCGACAGGCATCTCCTGCGGCTGTCCGTCGTGCATGATGTCGGTAAAAAAGAACATGACGGCCAGGGGGAACACCACCATGCAGAAGCCGTAGATGGGGTTCTTCACGAGGATGCCGCATTCGCGCCTTGCGACTGCCAGCACTCGTCTTACCGTGTCAATTACATTCACTTTCATTCTCTACACCCCCTCCCTTGGAGGGGCTTGGGGAGGTTTTTCTACATCCCCTCCTTGGGAGGGGCTTGGGGAGGTTATACATCCCCTCCCTTGGAGGGGCTTGGGGAGGTTCTTCCCTTTGGAGGGGCTTGGGGAGGTTCTTCCCTTGGAGGGGCTTGGGAGGTCACTTCTTCAGGATGAGCGACATGCCAGGCCGCAGACTCTCCATCTTCTGTACCGGACGCGCCTTCACCTCGAAGGTCTTCAGGTCGTACTGTCCCGTAGCCTTGGTGGCTTTCCATACAGCAAACGAACCCTGGTCCTTGATATAGTAGACCTTCATGCGGATGTCCTTGTTGAAGGCGGGACAGAAGGCCGTCAGCTCGTCGCCTATCTTGAGTCCCTCCAACTGGTCTTCGCGCACATTGAAGGTGCCCCACATGTCGTCCATCAAGGCGATGCTCATGATGGGAGCCCCCGTTCCGATGAGTTCGCCCACCTTGGGATAGATATTACTCACCTCGCCTTCTACGGTGGCTATCTGGATGGTCTCACGGATGTAAGAGTTGACCTCACTGACAGCACCCCGTGCCTGGTTCACCTTGGCAGCAGCGGCAGCTTTCTCTTCAGCTCTGGCACCTTCCACGGCAAGGTCGTACTGACTCTTTGCCGCTTTCTCCTGAGCTTCGAGTGCTTTATACTGTGCGAAAGCCTCGTCACGCTTCTGGGCGGTCATCACCCCTTCGTCGAACAGGCGCTGTACGCGGTCGTAGCTTTTCTTGGCCACCTCCACGCCAGCCTTGGCCTGCTGCCACAGCTGGTAGGCACCTTGTATCTGCTGTCGGCGTGCACCGTGCTGCGCCATGTCGCTCATGGCCTCGGCAGCCTGCTCAACGCTCTGTGCCTGGCTCCTCTTGGCCATGACTTCAGGAGCATCGAGGATGGCCAACGTGTCGCCTACGTGGACGTAGTCGCCCTCTTTGACACGTATCTCAAGCACTCTGCCGGGCACTTTGCTCGACACACGATATTCTGACACTTCCATCTCGCCTTGGATATCGTCGGCCGGACGGTCAAGGGTGAAATAGCCGATGAGGGCTACGATGGCTACTACTGCTACAAAGCCGAGGATGGCGAGCAGGATGTTGTTATGTTGTTGTTTGGCGTTCATTTCTCTTTTCAATTTTTAATTCCGATTGCTTTGTTGAGTGCTGATCGTGAGAGTTGGCGGTCGATGTCGGCATCGATGCGCTGTGTCTGTGCCTGCAGCCAGGCCGTCTGTGCCTCCATCACCTCGGTGGCGGTGAGGACTCCCTCGCTGAAACCAAGGTTGGCGCAGCGTAGGTTCTCTTCTGCCTTCTCGATATTCTTCAGGGCGATGGCATACTTCTTGTCGGCTTCCGTCACCTTGAAGCGGCTCTGGTTCACCTGCAGCTCCATCAGCTCGCGGGCTTCCTGCAGCTCCATAGTGGCGATGCTGGTGGCAGCCTTGGCGGCGCGCACCTTATAGGCCGTCTCCTGCCAGTTCCATACCGGCACGCGGAGCAGTACGCCGACATTCCAGATGCCACCGAAGCGGTTCTCATATCCGTTGTAGACGTTGGGATTGCTCACAGCATAGCCACCTGTCAGCGCTATCTGCGGCAGCATGGAGGCACGTGCCAGCTTGGTGGCCTGCTCGGAGAGTTCGATGGCGTTCTGCAGCATCTTGAGCTCTTCGCGCTGGAGCTCTTGCTGCGGCATAGCCGCATCATACTGAACCAGGGGGAGACCAGTGGCATCGACGTCGATGTCGGTGTCGATGGGCAGTCCACATTGCTGGCAGAGCAGCATCTTGGCCAACTGCAGTCCGTCGGCGGCCTGCATCTGCTGCATCTCCGCCTCGTTCACCTTGACGGCCACCTTCAGTCCGTCGGCCTTCGTGGCCACCCCCTCGCCTATCATCTTCTGAACGTCGCTGTCCAGTTTGTGGAGCAGGTTGACGAAGTTGTCGGCCAGTTCGTTCTTCTGCTTGAGCGAGACGACGAGCCAGAATGTCTCCTCTATATTATATAAGGTATTCTGCTCGACATTGGCTGTGGTGTGTGCGGCCAGTTCCTCGTTGATGTCGGCCATGTGGTTGGCAGCCGTGATGGCTCCACCCATATAGATGGGCTGACGCAGCATGATGGCCGCTCCGAACATATTGCGGTTGTTGGTTCGGAAGGCTTTGCGGATTTCGCTTCCCGCCTCGTTGAGACTCTGGGCCAGCGCAGGCAACTGCTGAGAGCCAATCTGTCCGAAGGCCTGCGCCTGCTGGGGCGTGATGACTCCTTGCTGCGCCATGGAGGTGAGCATCTCGGGCAAGGCGGCGCCCAGTTTGGTGGTGATGGTCGTGCCGAGGTTGTTGAGGGCTGTTTTCTGGTCGTTGTTGAGCAGCGAAATCTCCTTGCTCAACAACTCGTAGCCGCCGATTGCGTCTACCTTGGGCAGATAGGCTGTGCGTGCCGCCTTGCGCGTGTTGGCAGCGATGTCCTGCCTCATCCGTGCTGTCTGCAGCTGCCGGTTGTTCTGCAAAGCCAACGTGCGGCAGCTGTCGAGCGTGAGCACGCGCTGTGCGGCTGTTGGGAGGATGCTCGCGCAGAGCATTCCGATGACAAGTGCCTTTCTCATTTGCATTTCGTTTTTTAGGGCTATAGGGTTATAGAAGCTATAGATGCTATAGAAGCTATAGAAACTATAGAAGCTATAGATAATTATTTAAAGGTGAAACTGCGGGAGCCGATCATATTGCCCTCGGCAAAGATGCTCACACGGTAGGTGCCCTCACCAAGAAACTCGTTGATGTTCCAGTAGGTGGTGACCGGTGTCTCCTCGCCGTTGTATTCCACAGCCTTCTTCATCGAATACTGCAGCGTGCGGTTCTCGTAGCTGAACGAACCTCCGTTGAGCGTCTTTCCCGTCGGTGTCTTGATCTGCACATAGAAAGTGCGAACACCATTCTTGGCCGTGACGTTGCGTGCGATGTTGAAGTTCACCTGGATTGTCTTGGCCTTGTCGGTGTTGTCGATGCTCTTGTTCTTCTTGTTGAGCAGCTTCATCGAGATGCCCGTGGCGTCGAGCTGTGCGGCAATGGCCACCTTCTCTGAGAGCGACGACTTCTCGGCACTCAGTCCTTGTATCTGTCGGGTGGCCTCTTCATATTGTCCCTTCACTCGGGTGTTCTCAGCCGTGAGGTTCTGGTTGAGGCGGTTGAGCGAGTCAATTTCGAGCACATAGCTGCGGATGATGGCACGACAGGTGGCCAGCTCTTTCTTCAAACGTGTTATCTCGCGGGCATCGTTGGCCTTGACGCGCTTCAGCTCCTGCAGCAGCTCCTGCGTGCGCATCTGCTCCTTGGTGAGCTGGGCAACGATAGAGTCGTTGTTGATCTGGGTCTTCATCTCGCTGTACTGGCGTGCGAACTCCTCGTATTCGTTCTGCATTTCCTTCTTGTCGAGCTCGGCCAGCTCCTGCATGTCTTGGTTCACTTTCTTTTGGTCGTCGAGGCTTTTATATAGGTAAGCCACTCCTGCAAGCAGCAAGAGCAGCACGACGACCAGGGGTATGATGATTTTCTTCATAATCGATAGGGTGTTATCTTTGACGATGCAAAGGTACGGTTTTAAATTGAAACCACCAAATATTAACGGATATTGATGTGTTAATTTTTCGCAAGACGGCATCTTCGGCATCGGTTTCGACATGCTGACCGCACTTGCCCTACATTCATCAAACGGCGACCGCACCTTGGTCACGTGACGACCGCACCTTGGTCACCGGATGACCAGACGTTGGTCACGCGATGACCAGCAATCGGTCGAAAAGTTGGTCATTATGTTAAAGGAAGCAAAACAGTATTTTTCGATGACAAAAAGCTAAAATTATGAAAATTGTTTGGTAGTTTCAATTTATTTACTTAAATTTGCCAAAAAGTTTCGGCTTATGAACAAGAAAGGCTTTTGGTATCGCGCTTTCGACCTCTACTACGACGGTTTCAGGCACATGACGCTGGGCAAAACCTTGTGGGCCATCATCGCCATCAAGCTCTTCATCATGTTCGCCATCCTCAAGGTGTTCTTCTTTCCCAACTTCCTGAAGCAGCACGCCCAGGAAGGCCATGAGGCCGACTACGTCTCCGAGCAGCTCATCCGCCCGGCAAACGAATAAGTTTGAACATCTCCCAACAATCCTAAAAATCCCACCCAATCCCAGTCAATCCCAAAAAACAAAAGAATATGAAAAAGATTACAACAAATAGCCTCTCCGCATCAATCATGCGAATGGCTGCCGTATGTTTGTTCCTGCTGACGGGCAGCCTGTCAGCCAGTGCCGCCGCATCAACGGCAAGCCGCAGCCAGGCGTGTTTATCCAGAGCGGAAAGAAAATCATTATCAAATAATCATGGAAACAATGAACAAGCTAAGACTTACTAAATTGTCGGCATCGGTGATGCGCGCAACATCTATGCTACTGATGCTGCTCGGAGCAGTATCGGCAAGTGCTAATGATGGCGACAAGTGGAATGCCAAGAATGCCATTGTCTCGCCCGACGATGAATTGTATTGTCGGGTAGAGGTGGTGAGCGAAGCGGATGCTACTGTGAAGATCATCAATCGCGAAGACGAGGGGGAGGGCCATGTGAATACCCTTGCCAGCGCCGCCAATCAGTTGACGTCGTTCTGGATCCGTAATGAGGTGGAACACAACGGCAAGACCTATCGCATCGTAGGCATCGGCAATAAGGCCTTCACAGGCATGTCGAGCCTGCGCGAGGTGACTTATATGGGCGACTACATCGAGTTTATCGAAGACGATGCCTTCTGGGACTGCCCCTTGCTGGAGTCTGTCCATCTGCCCGAAGGAGTGAAGACCATCGGCAAGTGGGCCTTCATGGATTGCTATTCCCTCCGTTGCACCAACAAGAACGGTCAACGCGACGACAACCTGGTGCTGCCCTCCAAGCTCGAGAGAATCGAGATGATGGCCTTCCGTAGTTGTTTTTCGCTCGAGCGTGTCGTCTTCCCCGACTCATTGCATTATATCGCCCGTTGGGGATTTGCCGATTGCACGAAGCTTTCAGACGTAACGCTTCCCAACGAGGCGGATGTAGAAGGTGGTGTGTTCGTCAGGTGCAACAATGTGATAAACATCGCCGTCAAGAGGGTGTCCTACGAGGGGAAGCTTTTCGACTATGAAGGTATCCTCTACCGACGCCTGGACAATGGAAAGAGCGAACTGGCCGCTTTCCCGGGTGGTCGCAACGGTGACGTCACCATTCCAGACATCACCTACAGCATCGGTACTTATGCCTTCGATGCCGCAAGTATTACGTCGGTCAGGATTCCTTCCACGGTGAAGAATTTCGGACGGTATGCCTTCTGCGAAAATTCCGCGCTGACCAAGGTCTTCGTGGAATGGATCAAGCCGGAAGACCTGCCTACATACGACCTGGGCGTCTTCTACGACGCCCTCTCGGGTATCGCCCGCACGCTCTATATCCCCTACGTGGGCACAGGCGTCAACGCGGAGCAAATCAGGCAGGCCTATACGAATAGCAAATGGAACGACTGGTTCAGCACCATCACGACCTACGACGTGGGCAACGTCGAAGGGCTCCTGTTTGCAGGCTGGTACGTCAGGCGTACGGAGGTATACGACATCACTTGCCCGGAACTCACACAGGGGAAAGCTTCCTACGACCTGGAGACCCAAACGCTCAACCTCAGCAACGTTTACCTCGATGTAGAAGACAACAGCTGTGGCTTGAACAACGACGGCATCATGGACCTCAACATCAAGCTCGAAGGCAACAACACGATCCATACTTTCAACACCGGCATTTTTTCCAGTTACACAACCCGTATTCTGGGACCGGGCTCCCTGGAGATAGTCTCCGAAAATGCGGAGGCCATGTACGTGAAGGTGTGGAAATACTTCATCTATGATTGCTCGCTCAAACTGAGGGGCCGTGAAGGTGGCATCGTGGGTAACGGAGAGGCCACCCTCACTTTCAGGAATGCGTATGTGGATATAGAGCCTGGCGGCGCATGGGGCGTGGAAACGATCAAGGGCTTCAAGTGGTTCTATCTGGATAGCTGCTTTATCAGCTATCCCATGTTCGGCGGATATGACGACGTGAGAAAGACCATCGTCGATAGGGTGGAAGAGACTTGCTATGACTACCTGACGATAGAGCCGGGAGAGTTCTACAACTTCTATGTGGAAGATACGCCCGTGACCAGCATCAATTGCAACGACATCGAACCCGACGGACTGAGGGAAGGGTGGATTTCCTACAATCCCGAGGAGAACACCTTGACCTTGAATTATGTGGTGTTCTCTGCCAACAGTAGCTTCCTGGCCAACAACAACGACCACCTCCACATGGAGCTTAACGGCATCAACGACATCTCTACCGACTCGGAATGCTTCTGGCTGCTCGACGATATGTATATAGAAGGTAGTGGGTCGCTGATGGCCTATGCCGGCATGTACCCGGCTGTCAGCATCGTCAAACCCTCGGTATGGCTCTACTTGTGGGATACAGACGTGAGATTCCAGGGCATAGGAGGCGCCATTCATGGTACCCCGGATTGTGAACAACAAGGGGTGCAGGTCGTCAACTCGCATGTGAGGATGGCGAGCCGTGGAAACTATCCGGTGGTCCGTAGCCTGAGCTCCTTCGAACTGGAGAATTGTAGCTTCGTCCACGACTACTTCTACTTCGACGAAAGCAAGGGGTGCATCTGCGACGAGCGCAACTATGGCGACCCCGTCTTCGTGGACGAAGTGGAAATCATGCCCGCACCCGCTACCTCCATCTCTCAGGCCAATGTCACGGATGATGGGGTGCAACATCCTTCACCCGCCTACAATTTGCAAGGCCAGCGCGTGGGCGACGGCTATCGTGGCGTCGTGATCAAGGACGGAAAGAAACGAATAATCAAATAATAAAGTGACATGAAGAAACTTACATTTCAGCGCCTGGCTACATCTTTAATGAGGCAGGCCGCGACCTCTGCCCTGATGCTTTTTGCCCTCTCGGCCAATGCCGACGACGGCGACCGGTGGATGGCTTATGCTCTTATCACGCCTACCGTCGATTATTATTGCAACTTCGAGGTGGTCAGCGAGGCAAATGCCACCGTGAAAATCATCTCTCGCGAAGACGAAGGCTACCCTAACACCCTCGGAAGTGTTTCAGACGTTCAATCGTTCTGGATACAAAACGAGGTGATCCATGGCGGCAAGAACTACCGCATCGTGGGCATCGGCGAAAGAGCCTTCAATGAATTGACAGCCCTCCAGGAGGTGGTCTATCTGGGCGACTACATCGAGTTCATTGATGATGAGGCCTTCAACGGGTGCAGCAACCTTCTGTCCATCCATCTGCCCGAAGGACTGAAGTCTATCGGAACGAAAGCCTTCTACGGGTGCAATAAACTCTATTGCACCAACAACAACGGCCATTACGACTCAGGACTGGTGCTTCCTTCCACTTTGGAGACCATTCGTATGCAAGCGTTCCAGAATTGCTTGAGTTTGACGTCCATCACATTTCCCGATGGACTGAAGTACATCGACCGCTGGAGCTTCGCCTATTGCACGGGGTTGACCTCAGTAGAATTGCCTAATAGCATGGAAGACATCTCGGGTGGCGCCTTTGCCCATTCTGACAACCTGAAGAGCATCAACTTGAGAAATGTTGTCAACAATGCGATGCTGACGGCCTCCTCAGGCGTCGTCTACAGAAAGCATGACGATGGCAGCTATGAGCTGGCATGCGTACCCACTGGTCTTACAGGGTCATACACCATTGCCGATTTCACCTCCAGCCTGGGTGATTATTGTTTCGATAGTTGCCGATTCTCCGAGATTCACATACCCTTCACGGTATCCTACATCGGCATGGGCGCCTTCATGAATAACACTTCGCTGGCCGATGTCTACGTGGAATGGGTGTCCGAAAACGAACTGCCCCAACACCCCCCAACGGATCCTTTTTTCACCTCAGCATTGTACGATAAGCCCTATCGCACGCTACATATCCCCGACGCGGGAATAGGTGCCAATGCCGAGCAGATAGCGCAGACCTACACCTATAGCGAATGGCCCGACTGGTTCGACAATATGTCGACATACATAGTCCCGAATGTAGAAGGACTCTGGATTGCCGGATGGGGCGTGAAGCGTACGATGGCGACCAACATCAACGTGCCGGAGCTCTCTACGGGTAAAATATCGTACGATATTTACACAAAGACGCTCACCCTCAAAGACGTCACCCTCGATTGCGAATACAACGACATCGGTATCCGCAACGACGGCATCAGCTATCTGACCATTAAGCTTAGTGGCAACAACGCGATCAACGTCAACGCACAAGGCATCAATACCAATAAAATTACATATATAGTAGGACCTGGTAGCCTGACTATCAGCTCCTACTACGATGATGCCATCCACATGGACTACTGGGATCTCTTTATCAACGATTGCACGCTCGACCTCGACAGTAGGGGCGGTGCCATCACAGGCGACGGCTCTGCTTACGTCTATGTCAACAATTCCAACATCATCATGCGACCCACTTCCGTCTCGGGCGTGGCTACCATCAACGGCATCAAGAAGTTCGATTTGACTGATTGCTTCATCAGCAATCCCGTCTTCGGCACATTCGATTCCGATCAAAAGACAATCATCGACTATCAGAATGAGCCATGCTACGGCTATGTCATCGTGAAGCCGGGTAAGTTCTACGACTTCTACGTGGAAGACATACCGGTGACCAACCTCAATTGCAACAACATCGTGCCCGACGGACTGAATGGCGGGTCGATTTCCTACGATCCTGACAACAACGTCTTGACGCTCGACAATGTGCAATTCTTCTCCAACAACAGCTTCCTGCTGAACAACAACGACTACCTCTACTTGGAGTTGGTGGGCAACAACTACATCAATACCACCGAGGATTGTTTCTGGTTGCTCGACGATATGTATTTCCAAGGCTCAGGAAAGCTTGAGACAGATGCCGATATGGGCGTAGCTATCAAGATACTACGCCCGTGGGTGTGGGCATATTTTTGGGAGACCAATGCTTACTTGAAAGGCGTGGGCGGAGCCATCTACGGCGAGAATGATTGTGAACAACAGGGCGTGCAGATCGTCAATTCGCACGTGAAGCTCGCAAGCAACGGTAACTATAAGGTGACCGACTGCTTGAACACCTTCGATTTGGAGAATTGCGCCTTCGTTCATGACTACTTCTACTTCGACGAAGACCAGGGGTGCATCTGCGACGAGCGATTCTATGGCGACCCCGTCTATCAGGATGTCATTGAAATCAAGACCACCTTCCCCACATCCATCACCCAGCCCGATGTTCTGTCTGATGCCACATCACAACATCAAGATCAATCCCTCTACGACCTCCAAGGACGCCGCCTGAACGGTAAGCCGCAGAAGGGTGTGTTCATCCAGAACGGAAAAAGGGTCGTGATTAAGTGAGAATAAAGCAGAGCTTGCTCATGCTCTTCCGAACGTGAACGAGCTCGAACTTTAGCTCAAGGTCGTGGTGAAATAATCCTATCTAAACGCAAAGACGCAGAGACACAATGTCGTCGTTCTGTCGTCTGCATTGAACAAAAATACTCTGCGTCTTTGCGTTTCTGCGTTCCATATTCATACTACTAACAAATAAAAAATTTATTGCCAATGAATGAATTACTTATGAACATCGACCCCAGTACGATAGACTGGTCGCGAGCGCAGTTCGCCCTGACCGCCATCTATCACTGGTTGTTTGTGCCCCTGACGCTCGGTTTGGCCGTCATCATGGGCATCATGGAAACATGCTACTATCGCACGAAGAAGCGTTTCTGGAAAGATACGGCAAAGTTCTGGCAGAAACTCTTCGGCATCAACTTCGCCATGGGTGTCGCTACGGGCATCATCCTCGAGTTTGAGTTTGGCACCAACTGGTCCAACTACTCGTGGTTCGTGGGCGACATCTTCGGAACACCGCTCGCCATCGAGGGCATCGTGGCCTTCTTCATGGAGTCGACCTTCGTGGCTGTGATGTATTTCGGATGGAACAAGGTGTCGCGCGGCTTCCACCTGGCCAGCACGTGGCTGACGGGCCTTGGCGCTACCATCTCGGCTTGGTGGATTCTCGTGGCCAATGCCTGGATGCAATGTCCCGTTGGTTGCGAGTTCAATGCCGATACCGTCCGGAACGAGATGGTATCGTTCTTCGACGTCGCCCTCTCGCCCTTCGCCGTGATGAAGTTCTGCCACACCGTCATCTCAGCTTGGATCATCGGCGCCGTCTTCGTCGTTGGCGTGTCGTGCTGGTATCTGATGAAGAAGCGCGAAACAGAAATGGCTGTGAAGAGCATCAAGA
>CAMORS010000082.1 GCA_946624005.1 uncultured Prevotella sp.
ATGCTGCCAAGCACCATTTCGACGAGATTCACTATCTCGACATCGTCGACTGCAACGCCGGCAACCATCACAAGGCTTTCGCCACCAACTTCAACCCCGAGATCAACATCCGCGAGATAACTCAGAAAGGACTCTACTATAAAGACGGACAATGGATAGAGACGGAGCCGCTGGAGATTCACAAGCCCCTCACCTACCCCAACATCGGCCCGCGAGAGTCGTACCTGCTGCACCACGAAGAGCTGGAATCGCTCGTGAAGAACTATCCCACCATCCGGCAGGCACGCTTCTGGATGACCTTCGGTCAGCAGTATCTCACCTATCTCGACTGCATCCAGAACCTCGGCATGAGCCGCATCGACGAGATCACCTACGAGGCTCCGCTGGCCGACAAGCCCGAGGAGAAGGTACGGGTGAAGATTGTGCCGCTGCAGTTCCTCAAGGCTGTGCTGCCCAATCCGCAGGAACTCGGTCAGAACTACGACGGCGAGACCTCCATCGGCTGCCGCATCCGTGGCATCAAGGACGGCCAGGAGCATACCTATTATATATATAACAACTGTTCGCACCAGGCTGCTTTCGAAGAGACAGGCATGCAGGGCGTCAGCTACACCACGGGCGTGCCGGCCATGATTGGCGCGATGATGTTCCTGAAAGGCATCTGGCGCAAGCCCGGCGTATGGAATGTCGAGGACTTCGATCCCGATCCATTCATGGAGCAGCTCAACAAGCAGGGCCTCCCCTGGCATGAGGTGTTCGACGGCGACTTGGAGTTGTAAGTTGTCATGCCGTAATAACGAAATAACGAAAAATGAAAAAATAAGAAAAAGACCTATGGCAAAGAAAGAAATAGAGGGCGACGCCCTCAATCCCCAGAGCGAGAAACTGAAGGCCCTGCAGGCCGCCATGTCGAAGATAGAAAAGGACTTCGGCAAGGGTAGCATCATGAAGCTGGGCGACGAGAGTGTGGAGAACGTGGAAGTGATTCCGACGGGCAGCATCGGACTGAATGCTGCCTTGGGCGTAGGCGGCTATCCCCGCGGACGCATCATCGAGATATACGGTCCGGAATCGTCGGGTAAGACGACGCTGGCCATCCACGCCATTGCCGAAGCACAGAAACAGGGCGGCATCGCTGCCTTCATCGATGCTGAGCACGCCTTCGACCGCTTCTATGCCGAGAAGCTGGGCGTCGACGTGAACAACCTGTGGATCTCGCAGCCCGACAATGGCGAACAGGCGCTGCAGATTGCCGACCAGCTCATCTCGTCGTCGGCCATCGACATCCTCGTCGTCGACTCCGTGGCTGCCCTCACCCCGAAGAAGGAAATCGAGGGCGACATGGGCGACAACGTCGTCGGACTGCAAGCCCGACTGATGAGTCAGGCTCTGCGCAAGCTCACCAGCACCATCTCAAAGACCAACACCACCTGTATCTTCATCAACCAGCTGCGCGAGAAGATTGGAGTGATGTTCGGCAGCCCCGAGACAACAACGGGCGGCAATGCCCTGAAGTTCTATTCTTCCGTCCGTTTGGACATCCGCCGCGTTACCAGCATCAAGGATGGCGACGAGGTGATCGGCAACCAGGTGCGCGTCAAGGTGGTGAAGAACAAGGTGGCTCCACCCTTCCGCAAGTGCGAGTTTGAAATCCTCTTCGGCGAAGGCATCTCGAAAGTTGGCGAGATTGTCGACCTCGGTGTAGAGTATGGCATCGTCCAGAAGGCTGGTTCGTGGTTCTCCTACGAAGGCAACAAGCTGGCTCAGGGACGTGATGCTGTGAAGAAACTGCTCAAAGACAACCCTGAGCTCTGCGAGGAGTTAGAGGCCAAGATTATGCAGACCATCAGCGACAAAGAATAGCCACCGATGAAAGACAAAGAGAAAATGAAACGAATGGGCGTCTTCCTGACGCTCATCGTTATAGGTTTTGCACTTTCCGCCTGTACGGCATGGCTGCTCAACAACTTCTTCCCCACCTTCGGAAAGTTCTGGGAGACGGCGGCCATTACCGCCGTGATGGCCGTTGCGGCAGCTACCGTCAGTTGGTGGTTGCTGGGAAGGAAGAGTAACGAAAAGCGGCGATGGATTGTCGAGTGCAGGAATACACTGATCTATTTCTTCGCTGGCTACTTCGCCCTTCTGGTGCTGGGCTGGATTTTCAACGACCCTATCGAGGAGTCGTCGCGCCTGTTTCTCAGAATCATTCCGTTCTGCTTCGTCATCGGAAAGTACGAAGAATTGAAGAACTTATCCACGAGCAAGCCTGCCGACGACCTCTACACCCAAGCCACAGAGGAGATGAAGCAAGAAAAGAACCATCAATAAGAGAAGCATGAGAAGAATCCTGACGTTGCTGGCCATGCTCTGCGTCGTGTCGCTGCACGCTCAAGAGGCGGTCACAGCCCTGACGGGTGGTGCATCGCAACAGCAGCAAGACGACAAGCAGACCAAGGGTGAGCGCAAGCTGACCCTCTCACTATCGGCCTACGACTCGTTCACGAAGGTGCCCCTGAAAGCTCACATCACGCTGATGCGAGCCGACTCTACCGTGGTAGACACCGTCAGCTGCTCCGTCTGGGACGGGATGAACCGCTCGTATGCCCTCTTCGAGGTGCCGCGACGTCAGCAGACTTTCATCCTCCATGCCACCCTCGAAGGCTACGACGACCTTTGGACGACCTACGAGCTGCCGAAGATACGCCGCAACGAATGGTTCGAGGTGCCGCGACTGCTGATGAAGCGCAGCGGCGACATCTACAAGGAGGTAGACCTCGACGGCGTGGTCGTTACGGGCACCAAGGTGAAGATACAGTATCGCGGCGACACCATCGTCTACAATGCTGCTGCCTTCAACCTGCCCGAAGGTTCGATGCTCGACGGACTGGTACGACAGCTCCCGGGTGCCGAGCTGAAGCAGAACGGCGACATCTACATCAACGGACAGCGCATCGACTACCTGCTCCTGAACGGAAAGGACTTCTTCCGAGGCAAGAACCAGCTCGTGCTCGACAACCTGCCCTACTATACGGTGAAGGACCTGAAGGTCTACCACAAGTCGACACGGCTGAGCGAACGTGTCGGCCGCGACGTAGAGAAGAAAGACTATGTGATGGACGTCAACCTGAAACGCGAGTTCAACCGCAACATCCTGGCCAACGCCGAGGCTGGCCTGGGTACGGAAGACCGCTACTTGGGACGGCTCTTCGGCATGTATTTCGACGACCATACGATGGTCTCTGCCTTCGGCAACCTCAACAACTTGAATGAGAACCGCACGCCTGGCAGCAAGGGTAATTGGAAACCCTCCGACATCGAGGAGGGTCGCCAAAGCACGAAGATGGCTGGCCTTTCGCTGCAAAGGGAGCATCCCGACAAGAAGTTTATGGAGTCGTTGGATGCCACCGTTCGCTGGACCGACACCGACAACCTCGCGGAAGCAGTGGCCGAGCGCTTCTCTTCCGACGGGAATATCGTGGAGACATCCACCACTGCCACGCGCCAGAAGGACTTTGCAGTGCATGTCAAGAACAACCTGGAACTGGAAAAGCCCTATAATCTCTCATCTTACGTCACACTCGACTATGCCCGTGGTCGCTCCATCGAGGATGAGTCACTGCTTTCTCCGCTCACCGTCATGCGCAACTGTGAACCGAAGAAGAGTGAGAAGATGGATGTCTCGGGGCGAATCAGTTGGAACAAGCCTCTGCCGTGGGGCGACTATGTGTTGCTTACGCTGCACGGGAAGTGGAACCGACATCGGCCTATAGAGAGTTTCAGCCAGCGGTCTGTGGACTATCTGACCGACAATAGCCGCGAGTTCCGTCATTTCTTTTACGATAACCATACCGAACATTACGATTGGGCGGCATCTTTCCTCTATTATTATAGCATTGGCAGTGATTTCAATTTGTCGGGAAACCTGCGGTACGAACAGTCGTATGCCTCGCTCATCAATGCTTACTACCGTCTCGACTGGCTGGGTGGGCAATGGGCGCAGCCCGACTATGCGTCGTCAGCAGGAAGTATGCTCCACACGTTTACGGGAAAACTCTGGAACAGACCATCTTCGCGCGACTCACTGATGCTGGCCTACGACCTTGACAACAGTGACCGCAGTGTGACCTTGACCCGTGCGTACACAGCAGAAGTGGATCTTACATGGCAACGTATGGGCAAGGGTTATTTCTCGCTGAATATGCCGTTGACAAAGACGGTGGAACGCATTCATTACATCTGCGACGAGGAGATGCGCGACCGCCGCTCAGATGTGTTCTTCATGCCGAGCATCAGTTACTACAGGTGGGGGCGTAATATGCTAATGGCCAGTTATTTGCTCAAGCCGGAACGCCCAGCCTTCCTCGACATCTTGCCCGTGGACGACACAACGGATCCGTTGGCGCATATCGTGAACAATCCTGACCTGAAAAACCGCTGGACGCATGCTTTCGAGCTGCACAAGACGTGGAGCAACGACTCCACGGAACAAACCATCTCGGTGGCTGCTTCGCTTAACATCATACAGGACGACTGGGGTACACGCACCACCTACAACCCCACGACGGGTGCCTATACCTATATGAGCGACAACGTCAACGGCAACTGGACGACATCCTTAGGCTTCAGATTCGAACGGCCGATAGACCGGAAGAAGTTCTTACGCCTGTCCACTAAGACAAACTTCGGCTACGTGCACAGCGTCGACTTCGACATCTTCTTCTCCGCCGACGAGGAAGCCAACAGCGCAGTGCGCTCGAAGGTGAACAACCTGACCCTTGAGGAAGGACTCGGGCTGACCTACCAGCGTGGCACGCTGACCCTCGGCATCGACGGCAACATCGCCTGGCGGCGCACCACGTCCGGCCGGCAGGGCTTTGAGAACATCAGTGCCGTCGACTTCGACTATGGCCTCACGGCGCAATACGAGCTGCCGTGGAAACTACAGATAGCCACCGACCTGAAGATGTTCAGCCGCCGTGGCTACCAGAGCCACCTGATGAACGACGACCACCTGGTGTGGAACGCCCAGCTGACGCGCTCGTTCCTCAAAGAGAAGTTTACCCTGAAACTACAGGCTTTCGACCTCTTGCACGAGCTGTCGAACATGCAATACGAGGTGAACGCGCAAGGACGCACCGAGACGTGGCACAACAGTCTGCCTCGCTACCTGATGCTCACCGCAGCGGTAAAACTCAGCAAGAGCCCTCGTCAACAGAACAAGGAATAAGAACCCGCATGCAAACGTTTGCCCAGCCAAAAGGACTGAAACATCGGCTTGCGCATCGGGGTTTGGCGAAAAAACACTAACTTTGCCAAAAAGAAAAACTATGACACTATGATGAAAAAAATGATCCTTACAGCTATCGTTTCGGTCTTGTTGCCAATGGTCGCAACAGCACAGACTTTCAACGAGATGGAGTACACACCGGAGCAGACAACCTTCCGACTCTTTGCGCCCAACAGTGCCAAGAGCGTAACCCTCCGCCTCTATGACAAAGGACAGGGCGGCAAGGCACTCAAGACGGTAAAGATGAAACGCACGGCCGACGAACAGTGGACGGCAACCGTGAAAGGCAACCTCATGGGGCGATTCTACACCTTCGACATCGGACGAGGAGAGACACCGGGTGTCTTCGCCAAGGCTGTCGGCGTGAACGGACAGCGAGGGGCGATCATCAACATGGCTGCCACCAACCCCGAAGGATGGGAACAGGACAGACGACCCGTCGTGAAGTCGCCCGCCGACCTCATCATCTACGAGATGCACCACCGCGACTTCTCTATCGACAAATCGTCGGAACTGGAGCATAAAGGAAAATTCCTCGCACTGACCGAGCCGAAAGCCATCCGCCACCTGAAGACACTGGGCATCAACGCCGTACACATCCTGCCATCGTACGACTATGGCTCGGTAGACGAGACGCAACTGGACAAGAACAAGTACAACTGGGGCTACGACCCCGTGAACTACAACGTGCCGGAAGGAGGCTACTCTACCAATCCCTACGATCCAGCATGCCGCATCAACGAGTTCAAACAGATGGTACAGGCCCTGCACAAAGCTGGCATCAGAGTGATTCTCGACGTGGTGTACAACCACACCTACGACATCGACCACAGCAACTTCCAGCGCACCTATCCCGACTACTTCTACCGCAAGAATGCAGACGGAACATATAGCAACGGTTCGGGCTGCGGCAACGAAACGGCATCAGAGCGCCCGATGATGCGCCAGTTTATGATTGAGAGCGTCAAGCACTGGATTAACGAATACCACATCGACGGACTGCGCTTCGACCTGATGGGCATCCACGATATCGAGACGATGAACGCCATCCGCAAGGCCGTCGACGAGATAGACCCCACCATCTTCATCTATGGCGAAGGATGGAGCGCCGGCAACTGCGCCTATCCGGGCGAGAAGTTAGGACTGAAAGCCAACATCTCGAAGATGCCTGGCATCGCAGCTTTCTCCGACGAGATACGCGACGCGCTGCGCGGACCATTCGACAACGACCGGAAGCCCGCCTTCCTGGCCTGCATCCCGGGATGCGAGGAGAGCATCAAGTTTGGCATCGTCGGCGGCATCGCCCATCCGCAGGTAGACATGCAGCAGGTGAACTATTCGAAACAACCGTGGGCCTCAGAGCCTACACAGATGATTAGCTACGTCAGCTGCCACGACGACATGTGCCTCGTCGACCGACTGAAGGCCAGCATCCCCTCGCTGAAGTCGAAGGGCAATCTCAACAAGGGTCAGATGGAAGAGCTCATCCGCCTCGACCTGTTGGCACAGACGGCTGTTTTCACCTCGCAGGGAGTTCCTTTCATGCTCAGCGGCGAGGAGATGCTTCGCGACAAGAAGGGAGTGCACAACTCGTTCGAGTCGCCCGACTCTATCAACCATCTCGACTGGAACAACCTGAAGCGCTCTCCACAGGTGTTTGCCTATTACAAAGGACTCATCGGCCTGCGTTCCAATCACCCCGCCTTCCGCTTAGGTTCGGCCGACCTGGTGAGGAAGCATCTCGAGTTTCTCGATGCTCCGAAGAATGTGGTGGCCTTCCGCCTGAAGAACTATGCCGGCCGCGACGACTGGCGCGACATCATCGTCATCCTCAATGCCAATCGCGAGGAGGTGTGCGTTGACATACCCGACGGACAGTATACCGTTGTCTGCGATCATGGACGTATCAACGAGAAGGGCCTGCGCCAGCTCAGTGGTGACAAGGTGGACGTCGCGATGCAGTCGGCGCTGATTCTGCACGACTGACCTTTTATTAAATAGGTATCATCAGGTAAGCTCCCTCCATGAAAAGGCGGGAGCTTATTTGTTATAATTTAATAGATAAAAATGAATATATTCGCATTTTTTTTGCAAAAACGTTTGCTGGTATAAAAATAATTTGTATCTTTGCACGCGCATACAATAACAGGCAAAGCCTACTACGCAGATTTACATAAATAATCTATAAACTATAATTATCTAAACCGTTTAACTTTTAAAAAAGAAAGGAAAGCTTATGAAAAAACTGACTTTCATGATTGCCATGTTGTTCATGGCTGTGGCTTCTTTCGCACAGGACGCTGTCGTGCTGCCTGACGGGCTGACGGCAGAAGAGTTTGTGTTTAGTGGCACACATGTGACAACTGGCATCCAGAAGACACCCGCAACGGTCAATGTGGCCGTCGACGGCAGTGATGTGTACATGCAGGGGTTGGCCTATGGCTATCCTGAGGGATGGGCAAAGGGAACTCTTGACGGCAACGTCGTGACGTTTGCCGCTAACCAGCTGATGGGTGAATCGAGCGAGGGTAACGTATTCTTCTGCCCCGACTACGATGTCACCTTTACCTACGATGCAGAAGCCGAGACCTATACTTCTGCCAAGTATGAGATCAAGACTGTTTCCGGATGGGAGGTATACAGAGACATCACACTCTCGAAGCCCGTTGCTGTTGATCCGTTTGCCACCATCGTCATCACTCCGGCAGACGGCAGTGAGGTGGAGCAGATTGAAAACTTCACGGTGAGCTTCCCCGACTATCCCACCATCGCTTCCAATTTCTTTGCCGACGTGATGCTCACGAACCTCGACACGAACGATGAATACACGGGCCAGATTTACGATGAAGGTACGGGCTACTTTACCATCGCATTCGATCCCGCAATCACCAATCCCGGCAATTATGAGCTGAAGATTGGTGCCGGTGCTTTCGACTACTATGAAGAGGATGCACAGAGCCCCGAGTATGTCTACCACTACACCATCGCCGCTCCCGTCGTGTTTGGTTGGACCATCAACCCCGAAGAGGGTAAGGTGGAGAGCCTGACCAACATCTTCGAGATTCAGTTTGAGAACGGTAAGGTGACTTACGACTACACACAGGCCGACCCGACCCTGACAAAGGACGGCGAGAACCTGGTCGACTTCATGAGCATGAACGTTTCTGCAAGCCAGAAAGCCACTCTCTACTTCGGCTCGATGAGCGAGACAACCTATACAGAAGACGGCACCTACGTGCTGACCATCCCCGCCGGAACGCTGAAGAACAACGGTGAGGCTATGGAAGAGCTGACCTTCACTTGGACTATCGGTGAGGCTGGCGAAGAGCCCGGTGGCGAAGAGCCTGCCGTGGACGAGCTCGTGCAGCTCCCCGCTGGCGTAACAGCTGAGGAGTATCAGTATAAGAGCGTGAAGCCCGCCGAGAGCATCATCTTCCCCGCTGAGGATATCACTGGTACCGTACAGGTAGCCTTCGACGGCAATGACGTTTACGTTCAGGGCTTGAGCCGCGACTATGCCGACGGTTGGGTGAAGGGTGTTCGCAACGGCGAGACCATCACCTTCGCGAAGAAGCAGTATGTCGGTGTTGACGAGCAGTCGATCCTGGGCACTGTTGTTGCTTCTTATAATGTCTATTTCAGCGCAGAGAACGACGTTGTATTTACTTAC
The DNA here is from genome assembly GCA_946624005.1 of uncultured Prevotella sp. GTDB lineage: Bacteria > Bacteroidota > Bacteroidia > Bacteroidales > Bacteroidaceae > Prevotella. The sequence goes on from CAMORS010000082.1 coordinate 8,958, forward strand.
GACGAAGCCAACAACAAGCTCACAACCGATGCCTACGTCATCAACGAGCTGATGGCCGACGGTGGATACACAACTACAGAGAACTATACCGCTGTTGAGATCTTCAAGGAAGGTGGCGAACAGCCTGGTGATGAGCCCGGCGACGGTGTCACTCCTCCGGCAACTGCCGAGCAGAAGGAATACACCTTCGAGGCTACCGACACTTACTATTCCAGTAAGACCTACGAGCGCACTGTCAAGGTGGCCGTCGACGGTACAGACGTCTACTTCCAGGGTCTGGCTGAGTGCATGCCCGAAGCTTGGGTGAAGGGTACTATGGCCGAAGGTAATGTGACCATCACCATGAACACGCTCATGGGTAAGGTTACGGAGGACGGCACGGAGCGTGAGGTTTACCTCAACCCCGAAGCAGACCTCGTCTTCGCATACAATGCCGAAACCGACGAGTACACCACTGCCAAGTATGAGGTGGTTCGCGGCTACTTCTACGAGAACTATTCCAACGTTCGCATCTACATCCCCGAGGAGAAGCCCTTCGACGTGATGGACTATGTTGCTATCGACCCTGCTGAGGGCGAGCTGGAGAGCATCGGTGCCTTCACCATTACCTTCGGCGACTACGCCGTCGCTAAGGCTAATCCCACAGCTGTTGCTTCGCTGAAGAACAATACCACTGAGGAAGAGAACTTTGCTCCCGTGCTGGTCGTTGCCAACAAGAAGGTGATGCTCTCCTACGAGGAGTCGACCACCGCTGGTGAGTACACGCTGACCATCCCCGCCGGTTCGCTGACACTGACAGTTGACGAGGAGACCGTAGAGGTTCCCGAACTGACCTTCAACTATAGCATCGTGGCTCCGCTGGTGCTCTCTTGGACCATCGATCCCGAGGAAGCCGAGAATCTGGAGAGCCTGGGCAACCACTTCGCCCTGAACTTCGTTGACGGCTCTGTCAGCCGCATCGACTATACGAAAGACCTTACGCTGACCGTCAACGGTGAGACAGAGATGATCGAGGCTGCTGCTTCGGAAGAGGATGACGATGTCAACCTCCTCGAGTTCAAGACGATGTCGCTGAACTCCGCCGGAACAAAGGCCGACATCTACTTCGGTAAGATGACCGACTTCAACTACACCGAGGAAGGCACCTACGTGCTGACCATCCCCGCCGGTATCTTCCAGAATAAGGCTACGGGCGAAGAACTCGCCGAGATGACCTTCACTTGGGTCGTCGGCGATGGTCAGACTCCCGTCGAGGAGGACCAGCTCGTTGAGGTTCCCGCTGGTGTAGAGCTGCAGGATTGGACGCTCGTTGGTACTTACAACGGATACGACGGCTCACAGTTCGTACCGGTAGACATCAACAAGGGTGTGAAGGTGGCCATCGATGGCAACGACTTCTACCTGCAAGGTCTGGCCTACTTCTTCGGGGAATCTTTTGTCAAGGGTACCCTCAATGGCACCCAGATAACCTTCGCTACGGGTCAGTTCGTCGGCGAGGATCAGTACGGCAAGGAGTATCTCGTCGGTACAGCTGACGGATCTACCGCTTCCGACTTTGTCTTCAACTACGACGCTGAGGCTCAGACCATCACACTTGGTGACAACCTCGTCGTTGAGTCGGGCGAGAAAGACGCCGTGATGGCTTACGGCTACTGGAACGATGCCACCTACACCTTCGGTGAGTATGTGGCTCCCGAGACTGTCGTGGCTCCCGAGAACTTAGAGACGGAGGACTATATCTTCAAGGCTCAGATTCAGCAGTACGACTACGACAACGACGAGTATATCTATGACGAAGAGGGCAACCCCGTCTTCGAAGAATACACCGCTGACGCTAAGGTTGGCTTCGACGGCAACGATGTCTACGTACAGGGTCTCAACGAGTATATCGCCGAGGCTTGGGTAAAGGGTACTCTCGAGGATGCTACCGCTACCTTCGCCACAGGACAGTACTTCGGAGCCGCTTTCGACAGCTATGACATGTACTTCTTGGGTTATAGCGAGGCAGGTGTTGAAGATGTCGTGATGGACTACGACGCTACGACCGGCAACTTCACCGCTCAGAATGTCTATGTCCTCAGCTCAAGCCAGAACAGTCCTCGCGCTTACGAGGTGTACTACGATATGCAGCTCATCAAGAGCGAGTCGACAACAGCCATTGAGTCTGTCGTTAATGCCGACGAGCAGAATGCCGTCTACTTCGACGCTATGGGTCGCCGCACCAACG
>CAMORS010000083.1 GCA_946624005.1 uncultured Prevotella sp.
TTTGTATAACACGAGAACACCCAATATCAGCGTAAAAACATGTCAAAAGAACGAAAATATCATTAAATATTTGCTCGTTTCAAGAAAATATGTTACATTTGCACGCTATTACTTTCGTCTGCCCCCTACAGACAGCTGGAGGGGCGGCGAACAGCATGTTTTATGAACCTAAATCATTAGAAAATGATGGACTCTCAAGAGAATGCCCTCGCACAAGAGGCACAGCAAGTGAACAACGAGGTAGAGAACAACGTTGTCAACGAAGAGCCGGTAGCTGAACCGACCGTGGCCAACGAGCCTGAAAAGAATGTAGAAATCGCACAAGAGCAACCTGCAGAAGAGGATGCCGCAGTAGACGTAACCGCAGCGGAAGAACCCAAGAGGGTGTTCAGAACCAAGCAAGAGGTGATTGAGCGAATGAAAGAACTGGCCCACGGCGAGGAAACTCCCGCCAAGGACGAGGTAGACCTGCTCAAGACGACGTTCTACAAGCTGCACTTCGCTGAGCGCGAGGCTGCCATGAAGGAGTATCTCGACAACGGAGGCGACCCGGAGACATACCAGGTGGTGCCCGATGCCGACGAGGAGACCTTCAAGGCCGAGATGGGGCTCATCAAGGAGAAACGTGCACAGGCCTTCCTCGAACAGGAGAAGGAGAAGGAAGCCAACCTGCAGCGCAAGCTCGAGATCATCGAACAGATCAAGAACATGGCTACCACTCCCGAAGATGCCAACAAGAACTTCCAGGAGTTTAAGAAGCTGCAGCAGGAGTGGAAGGAGATAAGGCTCGTCCCGGCTGAGAAGGCCAACGAGCTGTGGCGCAACTATCAGCACTACGTGGAGCAATACTACGACCTGCTGAAGCTGAACAGCGAGGCGCGCGAATACGACTTCAAGAAGAACCTTGAACTGAAGACGAAGCTCTGCGAGGCTGCCGAACGACTGGACGAGGAGCCTGACGTGATCAGTGCTTTCCACCAGCTGCAGAAGCTGCACCAGGAGTATCGCGAGACGGGCCCCGTGTCGAAGGAACTGCGCGAGGAGATCTGGCAGCGCTTCAAGGCTGCATCGACCGTCATCAACAAGAAGCACCAGCAGCACTTCGACGATATGCGCGCCCGGGAGGAAGAGAACCTGGCCCGCAAGACGGAGCTCTGCGAGCGCGTGGAGGCCATCGCCAAGGAAGAGAACAAGTCGGCATCCGACTGGGAGCGCCGCACAAAGGAGATTATCGCCATCCAGGCTGAGTGGAAGACCATCGGCTTTGCTCCGCAGAAGATGAACGTGAAGATCTTCGAGCGGTTCCGCGCTGCCTGCGACGACTTCTTCGGCCGCAAGGGTGAGTTCTTCAAGGATATGAAGGCACGCTTCGCCGAGAATGCCGAGAAGAAGCGCGTGCTGGTGGAAAAGGCGCAGGCCCTTGCCGACAGCACCGACTGGAAGGGTACGAGCGACAAGCTGATAGCCTTGCAGAAGGAATGGAAGACCATCGGCACCGTGCCCAAGAAACTGGGCGACCAGCTGTGGAACGACTTCCTCGGAGCCTGCAACAAGTTCTTCGAGGCTCGCAATGCCGCCAATGCCGGCACGCGCAATGCGGAGCGTGAGAACCTGGAGAAGAAGCGCGGGGTGATCGAACAGCTGAAGGGCCTGCTTGAGGACGCTGGCGACAATGTGCAGCAGCAGGTGCAGAAGCTTGTAGACGAATACCAGAGCATCGGACATGTGCCGTTCAAGGATAAGGACAAGATATACAAGGAGTATCGCGAGGTGCTCGACAAGATCTATAAGGAACTGAACGTCAGCATCGCTCGTCGCCGACTGGACAACTTCAAGAGCAACCTGAAGAGTATGGCGGAGAAGGGCGTCGACGCTCTGGACAACGAGCGCTCGCGACTGATGCGCCGCTACGAGGCCATGAAGCAGGAGATTCAGACCTACGAGAACAACCTGGGATTCCTCAACGCTTCGTCGAAGAAGGGTAACTCGCTCATCGACGAGATGAACCGCAAGGTGCAGAAACTCAAGGACGACCTGAAGCTGACCTACGACAAGATTAAGGCCATCGACCAAGCAAACAACGAGGAGAAGCCCGAGGAAAAAGCGGAGCCGAAAGCTGAGGAATAATCCGGCTGGGGAATAAGCCCGCAAAATCGGCTGAGCGGCTGAGCGGAAAATTCGGCTGCTGTGAGGGATGGGGATTGCAAATCGCCCGCCTCACAGCAGCCGAATTGCGTTGTTATGGGCGGAACAACGTTTCCGCCCGCAACAGGGCATAGGCGGTAGCGTAGGAGGCGACGCCATTCCCGAGCTACGCTCGCCTACCCGTGGCCTTTCCCAGCGTCGCAACAGCGCATAGGCAGCGCATATAGGAGGCGACGCTTCCCAGCGTCGCAACAGCGCATAGGCAGCGCATACGTGGCAGGTGTCACGCTAGGAAGCGTGACCTCCTACATTAGCGCATACGTGGCTGGTGTCACGCTGGGAAGCGTGACCTCCTACGTTGGCGCTATTGTAGGGGCGGAACAGCGTTTCCGCCCGCAACAGCGCATATGAAGCATTGGAGGGCCTCAAGCTCGGGTGAGCGGGAAATTCGGTTGTTTTTTTATGATAGCTGTTCAGAAGAGGAGTTCAGAAGAGGATGTCGTGGGCTTCGCTGGCGGTAAGCTGTCGGCACCACGCCACGCGGTGGGAGGTGTCGGCTCCGGGGCCGCTATTGCCGTACTCCATGTAGCGTGCCGTCCGCTCGTTGGCTGGGTTGCGCCAGTTGTCCCACCCCTCGGGGAGGATATGCGGACCCAGGTAGCAGTTGATGAACGCCGTATAGGCGTAGGGCCGCCAAGGACGTCCGAGATAGACCTTGTCGACACCCTCGTTGGCTGTCAGCCGGCATTTGTGGAAGACATAGCCACCGTCTTGGTCGGCCGGTGTGGATGCTGCCGTGATGTAGGAGTTGGCCTTGCTGCGGATCTCGCATTGCTCGAACCAGGCTGTCGAGGGGCCGAAGATGAAGTCGGTGGTGCCCTCGATATAGCAGTTGTCGAAGCGGAGGAAAGTACCCGCGACGCCTGTATAGACGGTGTCTTGGTTGCCGAGGAAGCGGCAGCCGACGAAGTGCAAGCGGTTGCCTTCGGTATGCAGCGCTACGGCCTGCCCAAGGCGGGCAGCATTGTTCTCGACGGTGATGTTCTTCAGCGTGATGTCGCTGCCCTCTATCTTCAGCGTGTAGGTGCGGAAGGTGCCCATCGGCTTGGTGTCGCCATAGGGTGTCGGGATGGAGATGTTGGCATGATCGTCGTAGGTGATGATGGTGCTGGCTGCATCCTCGCCACATATCTCGATGTTGGTGAGCGATGAGGGGACGACGAGTTTCTCCTTGTAGACACCGGGGCGGACGAAGATGACCTTATGGTATTCCATGAAGGCTCGGCACACCTCGATGGCCTCGCCGATGTTGCGGAACTGACCGGTTCCGTCGCGTGCCACGAAGATGGTGTCGGGATTGTCGTACGGATTGGCGGCGAGAGCAACAGCGATGTTGCTCAGGAGAAGGAGTGAGAAGATGGCTTTTTTCATTGTTTGCAGATTAGTTGTCGAGGTGGATTTCCTGAATGCCCCGGATGGCTTTCAGTTCGTCCATGATGTTTTGCACGTCGTCGCGGTCGTGTACACGAAGGTCTATCTCGCCGTCGAAGATGTTCTCGTTGGTCTTGAAGGTGAGCATCTTCATGTCGACGTTCAGCTGGTGGGAGATGACCTGCGTGAGCTCGTTGAGCAGTCCGAGGCGGTCGATGCCCCGCATGACGATGGTGGCATCGAAATACATGCGTCGGTGCATGTCCCACTTGACGTCGAGGAGGCGGTTGCCGTAGCTCGACTTCAGTCGGTTGGCCACCTGGCAGTTGCGTTTGTGTATCTCGATGCGGTTCTTGTTGTCGATGAATCCCAGGGCATCGTCGCCGGGGATGGGATGGCAGCAGTCGGGGAAGAGGAACTGCGTGATGTTGTTCTCCGTGATGTAGACGGGCTTCTTGCGGTTGAAGTCTTTCGGCACGATGAAGTAGTCTTGCGCCTCGAAAGCCTCCTTGACCACCTTGGCCTTTTCTTTTCCGCCGAGGAAGGGGATGAGTCGTCGCCACCCTTTCTTTCCGCCTTCGCGCTTGTTCTTACCGAGCAGTTCGTCGATGTCTTTCTCGCCAAGGATGATGGACTTGTCGCCGATGCACTGGAAGAGCTGCTCGTGCTTCTTCACCTCGTGCAGCTCGCAGAGCTTGTCGAGGACGGAGACATTGACCTCCATGTCGTGACGTGCGAGGAAGTCGGTCAGCACCTGCTCGCCCTTCTTCTGTATCTCGCGGTTCTCGCGACGGAGGATGGCCTGAATCTTTCCCTTCGCCTTTGCCGTACTGACGAAGTTGATCCAGTCGGACTGCACGTGCTGCGAGTTGCTGGTGAGGATTTCCACCTGGTCGCCGCTCTGCAGCTTGTGGCTCAGTGGCACGAGGCGGTGGTTCACCTTGGCGCCGATGCAATGGCTGCCGAGGAAGGTGTGTATCTGGAAGGCGAAGTCGAGGGCTGTACAGCCTGCCGGCATCGTCTTGATCTCGCCCTTGGGCGTGAAGACAAAGATTTCGGAAGCGAAGAGGTTGAGCTTGATGGCATCGAGGAAATCCATCGCGTCGGGCTGCGGGTCGTCGAGAATCTCCTTGATGGTGCGCAGCCAGTCGTTGAGTTCGCCTTCGTCCTCGGTATACTCCTCGCCCTCCTTGTATTTCCAGTGGGCGGCGAAGCCCTGCTCGGCTATCTCGTCCATGCGGTCGCTCCTGATCTGCACCTCTATCCATCGTCCCTGCTTCGACATGAGCGTGACGTGCAGCGCCTGATAGCCATTCGTCTTGGGATGGGAGAGCCAGTCGCGCAGCCTGTCGGGATGACTCTTATAGATTTTGCTGACGGCGACGTAGATGTTGAAGCATTCGTTGATTTCGTTCTCGCGATTATTCGGCTTGAAGATGATGCGTACGGCCAGGATGTCGAAAATCTCGTCGAACGACACGTGCTTTGTCTGCATCTTGTTCCAGATGGAATAAGGACTCTTGACGCGAGCGAGGATTTTGTAGTTGACGCCCATCTTGTCGAGCGCCTCACGGATGGGTGCCGTGAACTGTTCGAAGAGTTCGTCGCGCGACTCCTGCGTGATGGCCAGTTTGCGCTGAATGGTATTGAACTCCTCGGGATGCTCAAACTTGAAGCTGAGGTTCTCGAGCTCCGTCTTTATCTTGTTGAGTCCGAGTCGGTTGGCCAGCGGTGCATAGATATAAAGCGTCTCGCCAGCTATCTTGTACTGCTTGTTGGCAGGCTGCGACTCCAAGGTGCGCATGTTGTGGAGGCGGTCGCATATTTTGATGAGGATGACGCGGATGTCGTCGCTCATGGTGAGCAGCAGCTTCTTGATATTCTCCGCCTGCGCCGAAGCCTGTCCGCCGAAGATGCCACCCGAGATCTTTGTCAATCCGTCGACGATCTGTGCTATCTTCGGGCCGAAGATGTTGGCGATGTCCTCTACGGTGTAGTCGGTGTCTTCCACGACATCATGGAGCAAGGCGGCACAGATGCTTGTCGACCCGAGGCCTATCTCCGTGCAGGCTATCTGAGCCACGGCGATAGGGTGCATGATGTAGGGTTCGCCCGACAGTCGCTTCACGCCCTTATGGGCTTGGCGCGCAAAGTTGAAGGCTTTCGTGATGATGTCCACCTTCTTTCGGTGTCGCGATGCGATATAGCTGTCGAGCAGATGCTGAAACGCATCGTCTACCATTTTGTCCTGCGGTTCCTGAACGGTTAGTTCGCTGTGTTCATCCATGATTTTTCCTCCTCTTTTTGATGGGTCACATATCTTTCCTCTTTCCTCTCTCCTCTTTCCTCTTTCCTCTTTCCTCTTACTTCACCTTGAGCTTCTTACCGGCACGGATATTGTTGCCCTTGATGCCGTTGAGCTTGCGCAGCTTGGAGACGGTGGTGTGGTGCTTGCGAGCCAGTTCGGACAGCGTCTGTCCTTGCTTCACGGTGACGCTCTGCCCGCCGCGATTGCGTCCGCGCCCGGAACGAGCATGCCTGTCGTGCTTACCCCGCTTGCCGCTGACAGCCTGCTTGCGACTGTGCGAAGAGCGGTTGTTGGTGGGAGCCACAGCCTCTTCGTTCTGGGTCACCTCCACCTCGGCGCGTTTGGTGAGCCAACGGTCGGGCTCGTAGTTGTAGATAGAGTCCTCGTTGTCGATGAAGGCATTGATGTAGTTCTGCGGCAAGCGAAGTACGGACACCTTGGAATTGCCGTTGACGATGTCGCGGCGATACTGCGGGTTGAGCGTACGCAACTCCTCGATGTCGATGCCCGTCACGGCGGCAATCTGCCGGAAATGGACGTCGCGGTCGATCATCAGCGTATCGGTCTTTGCGGGCAGCGTGGTGCGCATCGGACAGATATTGTGGTCGCAATAATAGGTCATGATGTAGTTGGCAGCGATGAAAGCCGGCACATATCCCTGCGTCTCGCGCGGCAGATACTTATAGATGGCCCAATAGTCTTTCTCTCCCCCAGCACGGTGGATGGCCTTGTTGATGTTCTCCGGTCCGCAGTTGTAGGCAGCAATAACGAGGCTCCAGTCGTGATAGATGCGGAAGAGGTCGCGCAGATAGCGTGCCGCAGCGTCCGACGACTTGATGGGGTCGCGCCGCTCGTCGACCAGCGAGGTCACTTCCAGCCCGTACTGCTTGCCCGTAGCGAGCATAAACTGCCACAGTCCGGCAGCGCCCACACGCGATGTTGCCTTGGGCGAGAGGGCCGACTCGATGACCGGCAGGTACTTCAGTTCCAGGGGCAGGTTGTAGGTTTCGAGCGCCTGTTCGAAGATGGGCATGTAGAAGTTGCTGGCTCCGAGCATATAGCCCACCGAGCGGCGCAGCTTCACCGCATAGCGGTCGATAAACTTGCGTACCACCTCGTTGTAGGGCATCTCCATGATTGAGGGGATGCGCTGCAGACGTTCGATGTAGGTCTCGCGCGGAAACTCGGGGTTGACGTCCCGGTAGTTGCAGTTTTCCTCCTGCAGGTAGTTGCGGGCATTGTAGAGGTTGAGCAGACTGTCCACCTCGAGCATCATGCCCACCGGCACATCGATGACGTCGAGTGCGCCTTCGTCGGTGATTACTTCAATTTCGTCTTCGTCGTTCTGAGCCTGTGCAAAGCCAGCGCAGAGCATCAGGGCGGTGATGATAAATATTGCTTTTCTGTTCATATTCTGATGGTTAGAAATTGACGATGCACTGTACACCCAGTGCGGATTGTTTGGTAAAGCGGAAGGCCATTCCTCCCCCTCCCTCGTTGATGATGGCAGGAGCCACGCGCAGGCTGAGGTCGTCGGAGATGTCGAACTCAGAGAGCGAGGCGTCCACGTAGGCATCGATGACCGACAAGGCATAGACGCCGATCATGATGAAGGCACTCATGTCGCGGTAACGGCGGTAATAGTCTTTTCGCCGACGGAACTTGTTCTCCCACGTCGTCCGGTTTTCATTGGTAACCTCGGCCCCGAGGTGCTGAAACTTGTCGTAGCTGTGCGTCTCGGGGTTGTCGTCCATGAGATCCATGTAGGCCTGCGAGTAGTCGTTGTACATCATGTTGTTCCACCGCATGGCGTAGAAACAGCCCACGAATCCTCCGTAGAAGATGGGCAGCTTCCAGTATTTGCGATTGTATATCTGCCCAGCTCCGGGCAGAACGATGGCGAGCCACATAGCGCGCTGCGGATTGGGCCGCCAAGAGTCCCAGTCGCGTCCGCTCATGGCGATGGTGTCGTTGGACGCATCGATGTCGATGACGTCGTCGGCAAACATCCCTTCGCTCATGTCGAGCTGCATCTCGAGCGAGTCGGCGTGGCTCATGATAGCATTAGCCAGCGAGTCGTCGACGGCGAAGTCGTCAGTCGATTGAGCCGAGGCATCGACAGCGTTGAGCGTCAGGACGATGACCCAGCAGAGCATCCTCAGATGGCGGAAGATTGCGTTTACAGTTGTCAAGCGTACTATCTTGTTTTTTGGGGTTCTACCTGTTGTTTCTACTGCAACCTGTCTATCACGGCGCGAATCTTCTCCAGCTCGTCGGCATTGGCGAAGGGGATGCTGATCTTACCCTTTCCCTTGGGCGAGCAGGTCAGCTCTACGCGAGTGCTGAAAACGTCGGACAACTGCTGTCGGAGCGCGACGTACTGATCGGGCAGCGGCGATTTGCCAGCGATGTGCTTCTTGCCGATCTGCACAGCATCGCCGCTCTTCAGCTGCCTCACCAGCTCCTCTACCTTTCGGACGGAGTAGGCATTCTTCTGTATTTCGCGGAACATCTTGATCTGCAGCGCAGGACTGTCGAGTGAGAGCAAAGCCCGGGCGTGCCCCATGTCGATGCTCTTCTCCTGCAGAGCCATCTGCACCTGTGCAGGAAGCTTCAGCAGTCGCAGATAGTTGGTCACGGCGGTGCGGCTCTTCCCCACCCGCTCGGCAACGCGTTCCTGCGTCATACCGCTGGCATCTACGAGATGCTGGTAGGCCAAGGCTATCTCTATGGCGTTGAGGTCTTCGCGCTGAATATTCTCTACGAGCGCCATCTCCATGACGCTCTCATCGTTGATGGTGCGTATGTAGGCCGGTATGGAGGTCAGTCCGGCCATCTGCGATGCCCTCCAGCGACGTTCGCCTGCAATGATCTGATAGCGTCCGTCTTCTGTTTGTCTCAGCGTGATAGGCTGTATGATGCCTATCTCGCGTATGCTGTTGGCCAGTTCTTGCAGCGCTTCCTGGTCGAACTCTCTTCGTGGCTGGTTGGGGTTAGCCTCGATGTCGCTCAAGGCTATCTCGTTGATGGTCGACGATCCCTCTGTCCGCACGTCGTCGGTAGAGATGAGCGCGTCGAGGCCGCGACCTAATGCTTGATATTTCTTTTTTACTGCCATATTCTTTTGTTTTTACTCCTTCTTCTCCCTGCTGATGATTTCCTTTGCCAGCGAGAGGTGGTTCTTGGCACCTGTCGACTCGGCATCGTAGAGGATGACGGGGATACCGTGTGAAGGAGCCTCGCCGAGCTTGACGTTACGCTGGATGACGGTCTTGAAGACCAGCTCCTGGAAGTGGCGCTTCACCTCGTCGTAAATCTGGTTGGCCAGACGGAGGTGGGCGTTGTACATCGTCAGGAGGAAGCCCTCTATCTCCAGCTTCGGGTTGAGCTTGCTCTTGATGATACGGATGGTGTTGAGCAGCTTTGATATTCCCTCCAGTGCGAAATATTCGCACTGCACGGGGATGATGACCGAATCGGCCGCCGTCAGAGCGTTCACCGTGATGAGTCCGAGCGACGGAGAGCAGTCGATAAGAATATAATCGTATTCGTTGCGGATGGTGCTGAGCAGGTTCTTCAACACCCTCTCGCGATGGTCCATATTGAGCATCTCTATCTCGGCACCCACCAGGTCGATATGGCTGGCTACGATTTCGAGCCCTTCGATGTCGGTGGTGTAGATAGCGTTGCGGATGTCTGCATGGTCGATGATGCATTCATAGAGCGAGCAGTCCACCTTCTTCAGGTCGACACCCAGTCCGCTCGATGCATTGGCCTGCGGGTCGGCATCGATGACGAGCACTTTCTTCTCAAGTGTTGCCAGCGAGGCAGCCAAGTTGATGGTGGTAGTGGTCTTGCCGACACCGCCTTTCTGATTGGCCAGAGCTATGATTTTTCCCATGTTCTTTGTTTGTAAAAACCGTTGTCCTTCGCGCGCACGATATATAATAATGTACGCAGCGTCTTTCTTGTACAAGAAAATTTCTGCAAAGATACGGCTTTTTCTTCAAAAATCCATGCTACATATATGCGATTTAACTTGATTTTGCAAAACATTAAATAGAATTACATTCGGCTGTTCCCCTCATTGGGCATTTTTTTGTAACCCGAAGAGATGCAAACATTCTTTCATCGCCAGCGCCACCAGACTGGCGGTGTTCTTCACACCGAACTTAGCCAGCAAACGCTTCCGATACCACTTGACGGTCTCGCTGCTGAGGTTCATCCGCTTGGCTATCTCCGGATTGGAGAGTCCCTCGCAGACATAGCGCAGAATGTGTTGTTCGGGTTTGGTAAGGACAACGGCCTTGCTGGCAGCCTGCCGGATGATTTCTTCGACGGCGGGGCTGACGTAGGTCTCCCTCCTCCATACCCGTTCGATAGCCGTAACGAGCTCGTCGATGGCTGCGCTTTTCAGCACATAACCATGAACGCCGGCATCGAGCATGCGCCGGATGACGCTGTATTCATCGTGGATGGTGACGGCCACGATGCGCACTTTCGGGAAGTCGGCCGTCACCTGTTGGCAGAAAGCGATGCCATCGCCGTCGGGCATAGAGATGTCGAGCAGCAGGATGTCGGGTCTGCGCTCCTTCAATGCTGCACGACATTCGGCCAAGGTGGTGAAGCTGCGGCTCACATGGATGGTCGCGCTGCGGTTAAGCGCTTCGGTCAGTCCCTCAGCGAGCATTGCATGGTCGTCGACGATGTTTACGTCTATACGGTATTTCATCATAGCGGCAGTGTTACGTTGATTTCTGTTCCGGTGTTCTCGCTGCTGACGATGTGCAGCCATCCATTATAGGGCTCTATGCGCTCGCGGATGTTCTGCAGACCGGCCCCCTTCGAGCCAGCACCCGTAGGAGCGGCTTTCAGCCCCCGACCGTCATCGCTCACGGTCAGCGTCACTTCATGCGTCGTCTGCATCAGCTGTATGTCGATATGGCTGGCCTCGGCGTGCTTCATGGCGTTGTTCACCAGCTCGTAGGCACAGCGGTAGAGCGTCAGCTCCATCTCCTTGCCGAGACGGATGTCGCCGAAAGCCTGAAACTGCGCACCTGGAACGGAAATGGCGAAGTCGTGCAGGGCCGGTTCGAGGCCGTGGCGCAGCAGCTCTTCCGGCATGAGGTGGTGGGCCACGCGGCGCAGCTCCGTGTGAGTGGCGTCGAGCAGGGGCAGCACATCGCCGGCCTTGGCTTCCATCTTCAGCCGCAACAGCGACAGCATGCCGCCTAACGAGTCGTGCAGGTCACGAGCCAGGATGCGACGC
>CAMORS010000084.1 GCA_946624005.1 uncultured Prevotella sp.
CCAGATTCTTGCATCATGACATCTGATTTACTTGCCCATATCTCGAAAAAAAATGCAGTTATGGGCCTTAGGCAATGAAAGCGGCTCCCTCTGGCAAGCGACCAGAGGTCGAGCGACAAATTCATCCGAACGTAAGGAGATTAGCGAAAAATAAAAATAATCAGCCAATTTGTTTTGTATTTCAAAATATTTGTGTACCTTTGCACGCAAGATGAGAATTGTTTCACATAGAAAACTGGTGGAATTCTACAGTTCGGAAGGACATGGAGATGCACAAGCTGCCCTTGAGCGATGGTATGATACTGCAGAGAGGGCTCAATGGAAGAATCTGTCTGACATAAAAGTTGACTTCCCCGCAACCGATTATGTGGGTAATCAGCATTACGTTTTTAACATAAAAGGAAACAAATACCGCTTGATAGTTGTGGTTAAATTCACGATAGGGTATATTTACATACGCTTTGTAGGTACGCATAGCGAATACGATAGAATAGACGCATCAACAATATAACGCACAAGGAGGAACCACTATGAGTAAGATAACAAAAGAACAATATGAGTTCGCACTGGCAAGAATTGAAGAATTGCTGCCTACGGTTGACGATAACACGCCAGCCAACGATCGCCATGCTGTAGAACTGACAATGATGTCGGAAATCGTTATAGACTATGAGAAAGAGCATTTCCCCATAGCAAAGCCTACTGTTGCCCAGCTGATTCAGCTCACGCTTCAAGAAAAGCAGATGACCCAAAAACAACTGGCAGCAGAGATAGGTGTCAGTACTTCACGTATCAGCGACTATGTTTCAGGTAGGGCAGAGCCAACTCTAAAGACTGCACGTCTGCTATGCACCACACTGGGCATCAGCCCTGCAGCCATGTTAGGTTGTTAAGCATAAGAATAAGCGATGCGGATTGGACAGGCTTTTGCCCATATCTCGAAAAAGAATGGAGATATGGGCAATTCTTTTTTGATTTTCTTGCCCATATCTCGAAAAAAAATGGAGATATGGGCAATTTTCTTTTGATTTTCTTGCCCATATCTGCATTATTTTGTAATTTTGCACCAAAACAGTACATGGTCATGAACAGGATTATTGCACGAACCAACGAAATAAAATCGCTTGAGCGTATGTATCGTTCCGGCAAGTCAGAGTTTATCATAGTTTATGGACGTCGCCGCATTGGCAAGACATTTCTTATCAACAATCTGTTTGCTGATAGGTTTACGTTCAGCTTTGTCGGCTCAAGAAAGCAGAAACAGGCAATACAACTTCAGAGGTTTGCCTCACAACTGAAATACTATAGCGGCTCTCAATATGCTCCTGCCCTGAACAGCTGGGAAGAGGCATTCAACGAACTCAGAGTGCTGATCGAGAGAAGACCCGCTGAAGAACGCAAAGTGATCTTTATCGATGAGATGCCCTGGATAGACACCCCACATAGTGCCTTCGTCGAGGCATTGGAGTATTTCTGGAATGCATGGGCAGCACAGCGTACAGACATACTCTTTATAGCTTGCGGTTCGGCCACATCATGGATGGTCAACATGCTCGTCAAAAACCAAGGTGGCCTCCACAACCGCATCACCGAACAAATATACCTGAGACCTTTTCGCTTAGGCGAATGCGAGGAATACCTTCACGACATGGGGTGCATGTGGGACAAGTATTCCATTCTGCAATGTTATATGGCAATGGGAGGTGTGCCTTACTATATGAGCCTGCTCAATCCTGAACAGAGTCTGGCACAAAACATCGACCGCCTATTCTTCGTCAAGAATGCGCCCTTGCGGGAGGAGTTTGAAGAGTTATTCAACGCACTATTCAACCAGGCCGACAAGTATATCGCCGTCATCAGTGCCCTTGCTGGACGCAGGGAGGGAATGCTACGAGCCGAAATCATGGAAAAGACAAAGCTGTCTGGCGGTAGCCTGACCAAGATTCTGAACAACCTGGAGCGTTGCGACTTCATCGAGACCTATGCACGCTTCCATTCGTCGGTAAGGAATACATTTTATAGAATCAGCGACCCTTATACCTTGTTCTATTTCAAGTTTCTTCACAATACGAACACCAAGGATGAACACTGGTGGACCAACAATTTGCATTCTCATTCCGTCGAGGCATGGCAGGGCTTTAGTTTTGAGACCATCTGCATGACCCACATAGAGCAAATCAAACAACGTCTGGGCATTTCGGGGATAGCCACGACAACCAGCTGCTGGAGAAAGCTGGGCGACTCATCGAGCAGGGGGACCCAGATAGACTTGGTCATCGATCGGGCCGACAGGATTATCAACCTCTGCGAAATGAAGTTCGCAGAGGGTCCCTACAGCATCACGAAGGATTATGAAGAGAAGCTACGCAACAGAATGGCCATCTTCAGGGAGGACACAAAGACAAAGAAGAGTCTTGTGACGACGATGGTGACCACCTATGGCGTAGCACGGGGAATCCACTCGGGGGTTGTTCAGAGTGAGGTCTTGATGGACGACCTCTTCGCTTGACGTGTTATTCTATTCGGCCTGTTACTTCTTGACGAAGGGTTTGAGGCCTTTTGCTGCTTCGGCTGCGGTGACGGCACTGCCTATCGACAAGGCCATCACCACGGTTGTTAGCAAAATTTTCTTCATAAGTCTGATAATCGTTTTTTCAGCCTTCAAAGGTACGAAGAAACGAGGAAAACAACAAAAGGAAAAAGTTCGTTTTCAGATTCTTTAACTGTAAATTGTGCAATATTCTGCCTCTACAGGTGTTGATAAGAAAAAAAAACACTAAATTTGCAAGCAATATGAAAAGAATGTATTTTTGGACAGTTGCCTTACTGGGTGGTATGGCGCTGGTGTCGTGTTCATCAACAGAAGAGGTCGACGACCTCGGAGAAACCAAGAGCGTTGTGGATATGCTTTCGGAGCCACAGTACATCGAGATGACGGATCAGCAAAGGATGTTTGTGCTCGACAACAACCAGTTTACGCTGAACTTCCTGAAGACCGCGAACGATGCCGACAAGAGCGGCAAGAGCTTTATCTACTCGCCGCTGAGCATCACCTATGTTTTAGGGATGACCAACGATGCCGCTGTGGGCGAAACGGAAAAAGAGCTGGAACAGAGGTTGGGATTCAACGAGGGTGGCATCCAGGCTGTCAACGACTTTTGCAAGAAACTGATTGACGGACTGCCGAAAGTTGACGACAAGGTGCAGCTCAACATCGCCAACGCCATCTTCCTGAACAAGGACTATCAGCTGAAGCAACAGTTTGAGCAGGACATGCAGGAATATTACGACGCCAAAGCCGAAGCGCTCGACTTCTCGTCGCCCGAGACGCTGAGCCACATCAACGGCTGGTGCAGTAAGAAGACGAACG
Source organism: uncultured Prevotella sp. (assembly GCA_946624005.1). GTDB lineage: Bacteria > Bacteroidota > Bacteroidia > Bacteroidales > Bacteroidaceae > Prevotella. Next base: position 3,371 of record CAMORS010000084.1, read on the forward strand.
GCATGATACCCACCATCCTCGACGGGGTGGACCCCAACGTGGTGTCGTATCTGCTCAATGCCATCTACTTCAAAGCCGACTGGGCATCGAAGTTTGACGAGAAGAACACCAAGATGGAGACCTTCACGACCGAGAACGGCACCACCCAACTGCCCTTGATGCATCAGAAGGTGCTCATCAGCTATCTGAAGAACGCCACCTGCTCGGCAGTTATCATACCCTACGGCTCCGGATTGTGGAATATGACGGTGCTGCTGCCCGAAGCCGGAAAGACCACCGATGATGTCATCAACATGGCTGTAAACAGCACTCTGCTGAACAACCAAGGCTGGTGTGGCAATCCCGGTGACACCTTCCACCCCTGCGAGGTCGACCTGAAGCTGCCCCGCTTCAAGACGGCTTCCGACACAGACAATCTGGGGGAAGGCGGACTCATCTCGCTGCTGAGGAAGATGGGCATCCGACAGGTATTCGACTCTATTTCGGCACAGATTCCTAATATGACTGATTTACCGGTCTATATCAAGATGATGAGGCAGAAGGCTGCCATCGAGGTGAACGAGGAGGGCTCTGAGGCCGCTGCCGTCACTGCAGCAGCTAGTTTCACGGAATCATCTATTCATCAAGAATATCCCAAAGCTTCGTTCCACGCCAACCGCCCCTTCGTCTATGCCATTCGCGAGGCCTCCTCGGGTGTCATTCTCTTCGTGGGCAAGTTTACCGGACTGGAATAGCCTGAACGGACGACTAACAACACAAATACGAATATGGATAAAGAAAGAATTGTTTTTCTCGACTGGCTGCGCGTTGTGGCCTGTCTGATGGTGATGGGTGTACACAGTATCGAACCGTTCTACCTCGGCGACGGCGGGACACTCATCACCTGCGAGGCCAACGGCTTCTGGTCGACGGTGCTCGACTCGGCATTGCGCGCTGCCGTTCCGCTGTTCATCATGACATCAAGCTATCTGCTCTTCCCTGTGAAGCAATCCACGGAGGCATTCTTCCGTCGCAGGCTCTCACGGGTGGGATGGCCCTTGCTCTCATGGGTGCTGCTCTATGCACTCATCCCGCAGTATGGCACCGACTGGAGCACCTACGACTTCTGGGGCAACATCAAGCATGCCGTGCTGAACTTTCCCGATGCTGCCGGTCACTTGTGGTTCATGTATATGCTCATCGGAGTCTATCTGGCCATGCCTCTCTTGTCGCCGTGGGCCGAGAAAGTGTCGCGGCGGGGCGAACGGGCTTTCCTCTTCGTTTGGCTCTTCTCGACGACCATCCCCTTCTGGCGCGAACTGGCCATGCTGGTGTTCGGACAGCGCATGGTGTGGGGCGAGGCCTTCTGGAACGAGTTCGGCACGTTCTACTACGTCAGCGGTCTGATGGGCTACGTCGTCTTGGGACATTATTTCAAGAAGCATGTGCCTACGATGAGCTGGCAACGCACACTCTCTATAGCCATACCCTTATGGCTCGTAGGCTATGCCATCACGGCAGGATGGTTCTGGGCGACGATGCCCAAGCTGTTTCCCGTACGCGACGACATCATGCTGGCTGTCTTCATGGAGACGAGCTGGTGCTTCAGCACCTTCGGTGTGGCACTGACGACGATAGCCTACTTCCTCGTGGCACGCAAGCTGACAGCCAACGGTGCCGTCTACCGTCGCCTCATCGTTCCGCTCTCGCGACTGAGCTTCGGCATGTATCTGCTGCACATCTTCGTGCTGACCATCGTCTTCAGCTTCATGACAGAATGGTTCGGCCATATCAATCCTTGGGCAGGCACACCACTCATCATCGTGCTGACAGCCGCTTGCACCTTCGTCTTGTCGGCATTGGCGACAAAGCTCCTGTCGCTCCTGCCGGGCAGCCGCTACATCGTCGGAACATAAAAAAGTGGAAATAATTGTTCGTTTTGTTGGTCGTTTCACGAAAAAAGCCTATCTTTGCACAACAACAAAACTCATATCATTAAGACTATGAAGAAGTTTTTCCGCGGACTGGTGACGCATTTCTACATTTTGCCAGTGTTGGCTTTGCTGATGAACTTAGGTGCTTGTGGAACGATTATGTACAACACCCACGAGGAGTTAGGCGTGATCTGTATGGTCCTGTCGATAGCACTCGTGGCCGTTCAGCCCATCACGTTCGTTGCCGCCTTGTTGCAACGTCGCTGGGGGATAGCCGTGCTTGCCTTCATCCTGATGGTCGTCACGGGCATGCTTACATTCATTTCTATAATAGGCATCGCTGTAGGACAGCACCACCCGCCAAGAATGGATGAAATAGATACCACCTATGTCGATACGACGGAGGTAATAGAAAACATTGACTCTGCCATGACGACAGAGCCAATGTAAAAAACTGATGCTACGAATGATTACTGCTCGGGCACACCCAAGAGATGCTCGGGAACGACAGCGAAGAACGTCAGGTCTTCGCTGCCTTTGTTCATGAGCGTGTGCTCCTTGCCCATCGGACAGTAGTGCACGTCGCCGGGACGAAGTATCTCTTGTTCGCCTTCGTAGAGACAAGTGCCCTCGCCACTCAGGATGTAAAACACTTCGCTGCTTCCCTCATGGCGATGCAGGCCGATGGAATGACCGGGACGCAGCTTGCCCATCATAATCTTCACTTTGCCATCAGAATAGAGGCGTCTGATGTACATGCCTTCGCCACCCTTGAAGTTGGGGACGATGCCTTCTGCAATTTTGCTGAAATCGATTTTCATCTTTCTTGGGGTCAACTAACTATTAGAATGTATACTTCAGCGAGAGCTGTCCGCGCCAACGGCTGTAGTAGTCGCTGGGAGTGGTGAGCGAGTAGTCGCCGGGATGGAGGAACTGGAACTTGCCATCGCCGCTGTAGGTGACGGGCGAGAGGAACTGGCTGCTGTAGCTCGAGCTGTAGGTGCGTCCCCAGTCTTTGTTCAGCAGGTTGGCCACGTTCATGATGTCGAGCGAGAGCTCCAGGGCGTTCATCTGCCGACCTACGCGGAACTGGAACTTCTCTGCCACATGCACGTCGAAATGGCTCTCGAAGGGCAGGTTATCGACATAGCGCTCGTAGTATTCGCCGCGGTGGTCGCGGATATAGGGTGTCGAACCGAGCCACTGCTTGAAGTTGGCCAGCTGCTCCTCGGCCGAATACTGGCTGTTGGCGACGAAGGTCATCTGGTCGGCCTGCGCATCGGTGGGGATGAACATCAGGTCGTTGCCACGTCCGTTGTCACCGTTGACGTCGTTGTAGTAGATGAGCGAATAGGGTGATCCGCTGCGTCCCTCGTAGATGATGCCGACGGTGGTGCGCAGGCACTTGGCACGACCGTAGTCGACGTGATAGAAGGCCGATGCCTTCACCATGTGGGGTGTGTTGAATGCGCTGTTGCCCATCTCCGGACGGCTCGAGTCGGTATAGACGTGGGTGTTGTTCCAGTTGCTCGAAGCCACTGACGAGGTGACACTGGCTATCGAACGCGAACGTGTGAACGTATAGCTGGCCATGAGGTCGAGACCGAAGTTGAAGCGCTTCTCGGCTTTCAGCGAGAGGTTGTAGGTGTAGCCCTTCGAGGTGTTCTTAATCAGATAGATAGCGTTGAAAGGCGTTCCGTTGGTGCTGCGCTGATACATGGGGCGTGTGTCCCAAGGCATACCGTAGGTCTCACCGAAGGTCTTGCCCGTCATCTCGTAGGCAAGGTTCTCGTAGTAGACGTCGTTGAGGTTCTTCGAATAGATAGCTTCTGCCGTCCAGTCGATGCCCAACAGGCGGAAATCGATACCGAGCGAGGCACGCAGGTTCTGTGCAAACTTGAAGTCCTTGTCGAAGACGTTCACCTCTTGCGAACCGCTGCTGGCCAGACGGGCACCGTTCTCCCACTGGCGGTCGGGATCGAGCAGCAGCTCGACACTCTTCGAGTTGCTTGTCTGATACTTCGAGAGCTGGATACCCGTATTAGAGAAGCTGTTGGAGAGCCATACGAAGGGGATGCGACCCGTGAAGACACCCACACCGCCACGCACAACCAACTGGTTGTTAGGCAGGACGTTCCAGCGGAAACCGACACGCGGACTCAGGAGCGGATTCTTCGACAGGCGACGGTTGGTCTGTACGTCCCATCCGCGCTGGCGGGCATAGCCATTGAACTCTACGTTGGCGGCAGGCGAATCGAAGAACAGCGGCACCTCGATGCGTGCACCGTAGGTCAGCTGCAGGTTGTTCGTCACGTTCCACTTGTCCTGCAGGTAGAAGCCCAGCTGTCCGGCTCCGAACTCAGCAGCCCAGCGCGGGTCGCCCGTCACGTCGACGTTAGCCTGGTTGAAATAGTAGGTGGCTATCTTCGTGCCATCGGGTGTGCCGGCCTTGAAGCTGTCGTAATAGCTGTTGAAGTCGTCGGGACTATTGAAATAGTAGCATCCGTAGAGGTTCTGGATGAAGAGGTTGCGGAACTGATAGAACTCGTTGTGCGTACCGAGCGTGATGGTATGATTGCCAGCCAAGAGCGTCAGGTTGTCCTCGAAGGTATAGATGTCCTGATCCAGAGCGTTGGCCATCGAACTGTATTCATTACCGATATTGATGGTCGACGACGAGCGCGGGTCGGTCGACGGCACGTTGCGCACCGTCACACCGGGGAAGGCAGCACCCGACGTACGCTTATCGCGCACACGGACGTAAGAGGCACGCAGCTCGTTGCTCAGCGTCTGCGACAGCTTGCTGTGCAGCTCGGCCACGAAGGTGTTCGTCTGAGATGCGAACTCGTAGGGATGGTCGTTGGTGTTAGCGGTCAGTCGGCCACCGATACCCAGCAGCTGCTTGGCGTCAACAATGCTCCAGCGTGCTGTCAGCTTGTTGGCCTCGTTGATGTTCCAGTCGAGCTTGATACCGCCCTTGTCATTCTCGATGTATTTGTCAGGGGCGGTATAGATGCCGTTATACTCAAAACCTTGAGCTGCAGCCATCTCCTTCACCTTGTCCAGGATGTCGTAGGCCACGTCGGCATCAACCAAGGAGCCCTCCGTGCCCATACCATACTGGCTGGGGTATTGCTTCTTCGACTTCTCGTAGTTGGCGAAGAAGAAGAGCTTGTCCTTCACGATCGGACCGCCCAGCGTGATGCCGTAGCGATATTCCTCCTCGTCGTCGTAAGGCTGTGCATACGTTCCGTCGAGGTTCTTGTAGTGACGACCGATGAGATTCTCGTTCATTCCGTGTCCATAGATGCTGCCGTGGAAAGTGTTCGTACCACTCTTCGTGATGGCGTTGATGGCACCACCCGTGAAGCCTCCCTGGCGCACATCGTAGGGAGCGATGTTGATGTGTATCTGCTCGATTGTCTCCATTGACACGGGCTGTGTACCGGCCTGTCCGCCATTCGAACCGTTGCTGGTCAGACCGAACACGTCGTTGTTCATAGCACCGTCAATCTGGAACGAGTTGTAGCGGTTGCTCTGTCCGGCAAACGACATGGCTCCCGACTGCTCGTTGCTCGATACGTAGGCGTTCAGACGGGCAATGTCGGCGATGCTCTGTGTCATTGTAGGCATGTTGTTGATCATGTCGGCGCTGATGCTCTGCGCTGCACCCATCTTCGTAGCGTCGAGACCGCCGCGAGCCGTCACCACCACCTCCTGCAGCAGCTCCGAGCCTTCGTGCATCTTGCACGAGAGGTCTTCCGTCTCACCCAGTCGGAGGTTGACATTGTTGAACACGGCCGTCTCGTAGGCGATATAGCTGATTTCCACCGTGTAAGGCCCACCGACGCGCATACCCTGGATAGCGTATCGTCCGTCGGCATTGGTTACGGCGCGATAGACAGTACCCGATGGCTCATGCTTCGCTGTGATGGTAGCCCCGATGACGGCTTCTTTCTCGAAGGTCACCTTACCAGAAATGCCTGATGTTGTAATTTGGGCTTTGGCCACTCCTACCGCCATCAATATCATGGCGATAAGGAAAAATAACTTGTTTTTCATCATCTTATCTTATTGTTTATTATTCGGTTTTGTTAATATGGCGCAAAGATACTCAAAAAAGTTGAAAGAGCCAAAGAAAAGCGTAAGAATCTATCGTTTTTTTCTTTTGGCACAGACGCGCCTTTCCTATGTTCGGCTACCGCTGTTTTGCCTTTTGAATCTGCTGCTGGATGTTCTCGATGGTTTGCAGTGCATGCCGCCGCGTACGGATGAGCTGATAGCGATAGACGGCGAAGGTGGCAAAGAAGTAGGCCAGCATCTGCAGCCAGAGGCAGATATACTCTTCGCGAACGTCGGCAAGGGTGGCACCCATCGAGTTCATACGCACAAAGGCACGCACACCGAAGGTGCTGGGGAAGAGCCATGAGAAGCCCTGCCAGTAGGAGGGTATTGCCGACTGCGGCCATGAAACGCCACTGAGGAACAGCATGGGCACGGAAGCGAAGACGACGAACAGCATGACATTCTCGCGATAGCGCACGATGCAGCTGACGAACATCCCAAAGAAGATGCACGCCAAGAGATAGGGAAGCATCAGGTGGAGCAAGTCGCGCGGTGGGAAGAGCGATGTGAAATGGAATATCTTCGGAACAGCGAGCGTGAGCCATGCTGCAATGACGATATATACCATGAAATAGCACATCGACTTGCCGAAGATGATGGTCGATATCTGCGTGTAGTGACGGTTGATAGGCACAAGGTCTTTGTAGCGGTTGTTCTCACGTGCCGTTCCTGCCGAGAGACCGATGCCCAGGACGAGTGTCTGCTGGATGATGAGCATCAGGACGGCAGGGATGATGAACGAGCCATAGCCTCCCGTGGGATTGAAGAGCTGCACCTCGTCGAAGTCGAGCGGATGCGTCTGCACCGTTTCTTGCCGCGCTGTCGGTGCCACGGCATCGGGCTGCAGCATACTGCTCACCGCCACCTGAATGTCGGCGTTCATGTCTTGCACCACGCTGGTGGCAGTCGAGAAGATAGCCTTGTAGGTGAGCATGAGGCTCATGTCGCAGAAAACGCTGATGTGAGCCTGTTCCATGCGGTTGATACAGTTGTCGAAGTCGGTCGGGATGACAACAAAGCCATGCACCACCTGCTTCTCCATCAGGTCGCGCGCCTCCAGTATATCGTTGCAGCGATAGGCCACCTTGACATTTGGCGATGCGTCATACTGCCGTGCAAACTGTCGGCTTGTTGCCGAATGACTCATGTCGACGACAGCAACAGGCACCTCTTCCACTACCTCGTTATTGTAAGCCCAGGAATAGAGCAGCGGATAGAAGATAGGCACGACGATGAAGAAGATGGCCACACCTTCGTCGTGTACAAGTGATTTCATCTCTTGTGCCCATATATAGCATATATCGTGGAGGCGCTTCAGCATTTATTATTTACGATTTACAATTGACGTTTTATTTCGATATTGAGAGATATGATGAATCATTCTCCATTCTTCATTAAGGAATATAGACGTACTCGGTGAGGGCTTTGCGGAGCTTGCCCAGCACGAA
>CAMORS010000085.1 GCA_946624005.1 uncultured Prevotella sp.
GCTGGAAGTCAGAGTTCTTCAGCGTACCCTCCTGACCAGTGTAGCCTAACGACAGACGATAGGGGAGGTCTTTCATGGCGCCTGCTACGGTCACGTTGTGGTCGTGCGAGATACCTGTGCGGTAGATGAGGTCTTGCCAGTCGGTGTTAGCCGTTCCCAGTGCGGAATAAGCCTCACTGTTCTTGCCCCAGATCTTCTCGATAAATGCACGATATTCGTTACCGTCCATCACGTCGAGTGTGCTCTTGTTGACACTCACTGTGGCACTTCCAGCATAGGAAATGCTGGGTTTCTGACCCTTGCGACCCTTCTTAGTGGTGATGATGATGACACCGTTCGAACCACGGCTACCATAGATGGCCGTTGCCGAAGCGTCCTTCAGCACGTTGAAGCTCTCAATGTCTTGCGGGTTGATCATCGACAGCGGGTTGGCAAGACCTTTCACGCCGCTGTTGTCCATAGGCACACCGTCGATGACGATGAGCGGGTCGTTCGATGCGTTCAGCGACGAACCACCACGGATACGGATGGTTGCGCCACCGCCAGGAGTACCGTCGCCGCTGGTGACGTTCACACCGGCAATCTTACCCTGCATCAGGTCCTGCGGGTTCACCACCAGACCTTTGTTCTTCGAGTCGGGTTTCAGGGCGGCCACCGAACCGGTCAGGTCGCTCTTCTTGGCGACACCATAACCGATGACCACCACTTCGTTCAGCGTCTGAGCGGCATCATCGCGCATGATGATGTTCATGTTGGCTGCAGCGTCGGCCACCACATTCTCATAGCCGATGAACGAAATCTCAATCTTGTCGCCAGGATTGGCTTTGAGCGAGAAGTTTCCGTCGAAGTCGGTCACCGTACCGCCGTCTTGTCCGACCACGCGGACTGTAGCGCCGATGACATCCTCGCCGGTAGCATCTTTCACATGGCCATTGACAGTAATCTGCTGTGCAAAGGCACCTAATGATAGGATCAGCCCACAGAAGAGGGCGAGAATCCTCTTGGGGATTCTGATGTTTACCTGCTTCATCTTTACATGTTTTAAGTTAATGTTATAAATTTTGAAACGAATTTGTCACATATTGTGTAGTTGATAGCTCGCGTACGTGTATTTTGTAGTGCAAATTTAAGGCGAAATCCGAAAAGATGCGACGTTTTGCAGGGTAAATTCATTATTTGTAAAGCGCAAACGTTTGCATTAAAAATTGTATAATATAATATAATGTACGCGAACAATCAATCGGAATTTGCACTATCTTTGCACTACAACAATCAAACAGATACCTATGGGCGAGCGTGGGACGATTACAATGAAGGACATAGCCAAGGAACTGGGTGTTTCGGTGGCTACGGTGTCACGGGCATTGAAAGACAGTCCGCGAATCAGTGAGGCACAGCGCGAAAAGATCAAGACCTTTGCCGTAGAGCATAATTTCTATCCCAACGTCATTGCCGAGACGTTGCGCAACAGTCGTGTTTCACCGCCGCGCATCATCGGTGTCATCGTGCCGCAGATAGCCCACTACTATTTTTCCACCATCCTTTCCGGCATCGAGGAGCAGTCGCGTGTGCGAGGCTATCGCATCATGGTGGCACAGTCGAACGAGCAGTACGAGCGCGAGAAGCGTATCTGCGAGTCGTTCCTCAACCACCGTGTCTGCGGCGTCATCGTCTCACAGGCCAAGGACACCGTGAAGTACGACCACTTCAAACGACTGATGGACAACAGGTTGCCCGTCGTCTTCTACGACCGTATCTGCACGGGTGTCAATACCAACCGCGTCGTGGTCGACGACTATATGGGCGCTTATACGGCTGTCTCCCACCTCATCGACACTGGTTGTCGCCGCATCGCTTTCTTCAGTTCGCCCATGAGCTTGGAGATTTCGAAGAACCGCTACAACGGCTACCGCGACGCTATCCTCAAGCGAGGACTTTCTGTCGACGACAAGCTCCTCTTCATCTGCGACGAGCGCGCCGATGCAGAGCTCATCACACCGCGAATCCTCAAGGGCAACAACCCGCCGGATGCCTTCTTCGCCATCAACGACGACACGGCTATCGGCATTCTCTACACGGCCAAGCGCATGGGCTTCCGTATTCCCGACGATATCAGCATCTGCGGCTTCACCAACGGTGAGCGAGCCACGGCCTGCGATCCGCAGCTCACCACCGTCGAGCAGCGGGGCTTCATGGTGGGCGAAGAGGCTGTCGACATCCTCGTCGACCATGTGGAGGGCATCACGCCCTCCGACCAGGTCGTCAAGCGAGTGGTCCGCACGAGGCTCATCGTCCGTGGTACGACGAGGTAAGCAGCGGGCGGCTACGGTCTATTCATAGCAACGGGCTATCACGGACGGGCACGGTCTATTCATAGCAACGGGCTATCACGGACGGGCACGGTCTTCAGATGGGCAACGGGCTGACACGGACAGACACGGACTTGGAAAGGAGGTTCACGGACGGACACGGACAAACGAACATGGAATCATGATTGGTGACTGGCAAATGCGAGGATTCGTAAACAATATTTACAACAAATAAAAGGTATGCTATTATATCAAGAGTTATCAGACAAGATACTGAGGGCCTATTTCAATGTACTTGACGTACTGGGAAAAGGACTTGCCGAGAAAGTCTACGAGAATGCGCTAAGTATTGAATTTGAAGAATTGGGCATAAGATATGAGCGTCAATTCCCCCTTCAGGTGGAGTATAAAGGACATATGGTGGGCTCTTACGTCGCAGATTTCTTCGTTGAGGGAAAAATCATCGTCGAACTGAAAGCCGTTACAGCTATCACCCCTGAGCATATCGCCCAGACTATCAACTATATCAATCTCACCCATTCGAAGGTGGGATATATCCTAAACTTCGGGCAACTGGAAGGTAAGGGCTACAAGCGCCTTATTGGTCTTGCTGCAAAACAAGATTTTTAGCCCCTTCATCATCTCATGTCGTTCACTTCTCATAAGCCCGTGTCAGTCCGCTGCAAATCAAAGCCCGTGTAATCCGTGTAAGTCCGCTGCAAAATCAAAGTTCGTGCAATCCGTGTAAGCCCGCTGCAAAATCGAAGCCCGTGTAAGCCCGCTGCAAAAATCAAAGCCCGTGTAAGCCCGCTGCAAAAATCAAAGCCCGTGTACATCCGCTGTTAGAAATGACCAAGAAGTATTAATAACATTATAATTATAAAAGCCAATGAAAAGTAAACCAAATCTATCGTTTTGGGCACTGTGGAACCTCTCCTTCGGGTTCTTCGGCGTACAGATAGCCTATGCCCTGCAGAGTGCCAACATCTCGCGAATCTTCCGCACCCTCGGTGCCGACCCCCACAACCTGAGTTTCTTCTGGATTCTTCCGCCGCTGATGGGCATCCTGGTACAGCCCATCGTGGGCACCTGTAGCGACCGCACCTGGACACGCTTCGGTCGTCGCATACCTTATCTGTTTATCGGTGCTGCCGTTGCCGTTGCCGTGATGTGCCTGCTGCCCAATGCAGGCTCGCTGGGCCTGGCTGTCTCGTCGGTGATGATTTTCGGACTCATCATGCTCATGCTCCTCGACACCAGCATCAATATGGCCATGCAGCCGTTCAAGATGCTCGTCGGCGACATGGTCAACGAAGAGCAGAAGGCGAAGGCCTACAGCATCCAGTCGTTCCTCTGCAACGCCGGCTCGGTGGTGGGTTTCCTCTTCCCATTCGTCTTTACCTGGATAGGCCTGAAGAACACCGCTCCCGAAGGCGTCGTTCCGCCGTCGGTGGTATGGTCGTTCTATATCGGCGCCCTCATCCTCATCCTCTGCGTTCTCTACACCACACTGAAGGTGCGCGAATGGCCGCCGCAGCAGTATCTTGAATACAACCCTGTCAGTGAAGAAAAAGAAGACAAGGCCAACTGGATTACGCTGCTGAAGAACGCCCCGTCGACCTTCTGGAAGGTCGGTCTGGTGCAGTTTTTCTGCTGGGCAGCCTTCCTCTATATGTGGACCTACGTCACCGATGCTGTTTCCGAGACCGTGTGGGGCACCACCGATGCCGCTACCGAAGCCTATCAGAAGGCAGGCAACTGGACCGGTGTGCTCTATGCCATCCAGGCCATGGGCAGTGTCTGCTGGGCAATGATACTGCCGCGCTTCAAGAATACGAAGCTGGCATACGCCATCAGCCTGGTCATCGGCGGACTGGGCTTCGCGCTCATCCCCTTCTGTCCGAACCAGTATCTGCAGATTGTTCCGTTCCTGCTCATCGGCTGCGCCTGGGCTGCCATGCTTGCCATGCCGTTCACCTTCGTGACCAACGCCCTGCAGGGCTATGGCCACATGGGCGCCTATCTGGGACTCTTCAACGGCACCATCTGTCTGCCGCAGATCATCGCAGCCATCTGTGGCGGCACCATCTTCACGCTTGTCGGCGGTCATCAGTCAACGATGATGATCGTTTCTGGCGTCCTTCTTGTTGTCGGAGCCTGCTGCGTTTCAGCCATCAGCAGCAAGAGATAGGTTTGAGCAGAGTAGGAAACAATGGATAGAATCATCATGTTGGGCACGGGTCATGCTACCGTGACCCGTTGCTACAACACCTGCTTCGTCGTCGAACGCACAGCGGGTGGTCAGACCGACCGCCTGCTTGTCGACGGCGGTGGCGGCAATGGCATCCTCCTTCAGTTGGAACGGGCCGACATCGCCTTACAGTCAATCCACCACCTTTTCATCACACACGCCCATACCGACCATATCATCGGTTGCCTCTGGGTTGTCCGCATGGTGATGCAGCTGATGCTCGACGGTCGCTACGACGGTCAGCTGCATGTGTGGAGCCACGACAAGTGTATCGATGTGCTGACGTCGATGTGCCGGATGATGCTCCACCGCGATTACGAGGCGTTCATCGGCGAGCGCATCGTGATGCACCGTCTCAACGATGGCGACACCTTCCGTGTGGGCAGCATGCACCTGCAGTGTTTCGACATCTTCTCGCAGAAAGAGCCGCAGATGGGCTTCGTGCTCTACGGCGAGGTCGTAGAGCACCCTGAACTGGTCGAAGAGGCATCGTCGGGCCGTGGTGCTGACCCCGAGAAACGGCTCGTCTGCTTGGGCGATGAACCCTTCAACGAGCGCTGCCGGCCCTATGTCGAAGGGGCCTCGTGGCTCATGAGCGAGGCTTTCTGCCTCTATCGCGACCGAGACATCTTCGATCCCTATGGCAAGTTCCACAGCACGGCACTCGATGCAGGTCGGCAGGCCAGTGGGCTCGCGGTAGACCATCTGCTGCTCTATCACACCGAAGACCGCCATCTGGACGAGCGGCGCGAAGCCTACACAGCCGAGGCGGCCACTTACTTCAGCGGCCACATCGTTGTTCCCGACGATATGGAGACCATCGTTTTATAGCATTTTGACCCTCAATTTGCCGTATATGCCAACACTACATTAATAAAGTAGTCTTGCTACATTAATAAAGTAGTCTCACTACATTAATAATGTAGTATCGCAATATGACGCTGATTGCAGTCTCGTTTGCGTTCTTTTGCTATGGGGAATGCCGCAGATAACCATCTTAAAAGCCAAAAAGAATGGAAGAATTTTTACAGCAACATTGGCTCGACATGCTCACCACCGTGCTCGGTCTGGCCTATATCCTGCTCGAATACCGTGCCAGCGTATGGCTTTGGGCGGTAGGTTTCGTCATGCAGACACTGGGCATCGTGCTCTATTATCAGAAAGGGCTCTATGCCGATTGTGGCATGGAGTTCTATTATCTCATTATGACCGTCTATGGTTGGTGGAACTGGGTGAGGAAAGCCCGCGTTGGAGGGGAGAGTAGGGAGGTGGCCCTTGAGGGAGAGCGGAGTGGAATTACCCACTTCCCCCTTCGCTTAGCCCTCGTCTGGACGGGCATCACGCTGGCAGTCTGGTTGGCACTTTATCTCTTCCTGGCCTACTGCACCAACAGCACCGTACCCGTGGCCGATGCCTTCACAACGGCTCTTTCGTTCGTCGGCATCTGGGCTTTGGCGCGCAAATATGTCGAGCAGTGGCTCATCTGGATTGTCGTCGACGTTGTGACGTGCGTCCTCTATTTCTACAAAGACATTCCCTTCAAGGCATCGCTCTATGCCCTCTATGTCGTCATAGCCATCATGGGCTACTTCAAGTGGCGGCGAATGATGCGCGAGGAGCAGGCGGCCAGCGCCGGATAGACAGGCTATCCGGTGCATGGGGGGAAGTTGAAAGAGTTGTGTGAACAACTAAAGAAACTATTTAAAATAGTTGAAAAACTAATACATTTAGTTGGTAGTAACGAAAAGTTTTAGTTACTTTGCACCCAGATATTGATTTTTGACGCAAGTAACGTGTAAAACTTTAGTAAATAGAACAATGAAGAAACTGACCAACAAGGAAAAGGAAATCATGGACCTGTATTGGCAACATGGGCCGATGTTCGTACGCGAACTGCTGGAACTCTATGCCGAGCCCCGTCCGCATTTCAATACGCTGTCAACCATCGTGCGCATTCTGGAGCGCGAGGGCTTTCTTGGGCACAAGAAGTATGGCAACACCTATCAGTACTACCCCCTCATCACAGAGGCTGAATATGGCAGGACGTCGATAGCCGGCATTGTCAAGAACTATTTCGGCGACTCATACCTTTCGGCCGTCTCCTCGTTTGTCAAAGAAGAAAAGATTAGCTTGGAAGAGCTCCGCGAACTCATCAACGAGATAGAATCCGGCGAGTAGACCACGCTTTAGCATCGTATGATATGTCAGACTTCCTCCTTTACGACCTGAAAGTGGCGGCACTCATCATCGTGTTCTACATGTTCTACCGCCTGTTGCTCTCACGCGAGACATTCCATCGTGTCAACCGCTTGGTGTTGCTGCTCACGGCGACAGCCTCGTTTGTGCTGCCCTTGTGTGTCATCACTACCCACCAGACGGTGGCGGTGGCGATGCCAGAGGTGACCATCGGCGATGTGCAGGCCGAACTGGTTGCGGAATCAGAGCCGAAACCGGCTTTATGGGAGGTTGTCTTGCCCGTTATATATATAATAGGTATAGCGGCAACACTGGGGCATACCCTGCTCTCGCTGGCGAGGGTGTGGCAGCTGATACGACGAAGCGAACGCTATCCGCAACCTGACGGCACCACCATCTGCGTTACGGCCGATGCAGCGGTGGCACCCTTCAGCTGGATGCACTATATCGTGATGAACCGAGGCGACTATGAGGCCCATGATGCCGCCATACTCGCCCATGAACGGGGACACGTCCGGTTGAGACACTCTCTCGATGTCGTCCTCGTTGATCTGCTCACCGCCTTGCAGTGGTTCAACCCTGCCATGTGGATGCTGCGACAAGACCTGCGTGCCATCCACGAATATGAGGCCGACGGTGAGGTACTCTCTCAAGGGATTAACGCGCGTCAATATCAATATCTGTTAATCTCGAAAGCCGCAAGCATCGGAGGCTACTCCATTGCCAACGGCATCAGTCACAGTACCCTTAAAAACCGTATTCACATGATGACAAATAGAAAATCGAAGAGCAGCCATCTGCTGAAGCTGCTCGCCCTGCTGCCCATCATCGGTGCAGCTCTTGCACTCAACGCCCGTACCGTAACCAGCTATGTCTACGACAAGGCGCATGACCCTCAGTCTGTCAACACTCAACAAGCATCAACCTCCACCCCCAGTAGCGACATCGGGACGTTGACATCGGATGCCTCCCTTTCGGAACAAGACGACGGAAAGACGTTCAAGATGCGTGGCATCGTCAAAGACAAGGAGACTGGCGACCCCATCGTGGGGGCTATCATCCAGATTGCCAATTCGAAGGCCGGCACCGTGACCGACCTGGACGGTGCGTTCTCCATCGACGTCAAGAAGGGCGATGCCGTCGCAGCAGCCTATGTGGGCTATGCCAGCGATGTCATCGTCGTCAAGGAAAAGCAAGACAGCTATGTCTTCGTCTTGGAGAAGGATGGCAGTGCTGGCAAGGATAAAACCTATGATGTGGTCGAGGTGATGCCGCAATTCCCCGGTGGTTCTGCTGCCATGATGCAATACTTGATGAAGAATATCCGCTATCCGGAGGAGTCCTTCAAGAACAACATTCAGGGACGTGTCATCGTTAGCTTCACGGTAGGGAAAGACGGCAGCATCAGCGATGCACACATCATGCGGCATATCAGCCCGCAACTGGATGCCGAGGCGCTGCGTGTCATCAACACGATGCCCAACTGGACGCCTGGCATGCAAGATGGCAAACCCGTTGCGGTGAAGTATGCCGTACCTGTCACGTTCCGGATCGACGGTGATGAAGAGTCTGCTGCAACGAACATCGTTCTGGGCAAGGAACACAACGGAAAGGTGTTTGACGTTGTCGTTGACGGCCGTGTGGTGGGCGCCGATGAGCTGAACAGTATTGCGCCCGACAACATCGAAAGCATGCAAGTGGAAAAAGCCAAGGATGCTATGCAGAAAGACAAGCTCATCATCACCTTGAAGAAAAAGAAATAACTCTCTCTCTCATCAAAACGAACATACCTACGAAAAATGTTCACCCTCGTCCTGACACCTTGCTGTCAGCGACGAGGGCTTCCTTTTTTTGTTGCTTCCTGCTTACTCAGTGGGCGCTGATAAGATGCTGCGATAGCGCTCTGTGTCGTTGAGCAGCTCGATGGCAGCGTCCAGTTGCTTGTCGTGGCGCAGCGAGTTCTCGATGGCCCCTGCCTGATAGTAGTAGGCAGCGACGATGTCGTTTTCCATCACCTGCTTGATCACCTCCTTGTGGTGCTCCAGGTCGTTGGCCAGGTTATTGTGGCTCAGCTTGTTCTCCAAAGCTTCAAACTCAGCCTTCGCATCCTCATAGTAACCTTCAAACTCCATCATCTTCTTGAGATCTTCCATCACATGGCCGCTCTCCGGGTCGTAGGTGAAGCCGCTCTCGATGACGCGCTGCTTGAACTCCTCGTAGTCGGCATCGCTGAGCGCGAAGTCGCGGGCCGGTGCGATGGTGGGATGCTTGGCGATATAGTCTACCTCATAGTCGAACATCACCTCCGTAGAGTCGCGCCCCGAGGCACTCAGGTAGTAGACGATGTTGGGCAGCGAGTCGGGCTTCACCTCCACATCGGGCATGATGCCGCCGCCGTCGCGAACGATGCGACCTCCACGGGTGCGGAACTCCCGTGTCAGCGAGTCGGGTATATGCTCCATATATCCGCCGTCGCCGTGTTTGTAGTTGATGGCTTGTATGCAGCGTCCGCTGGGGATGTAGTATTTGCCTGTGGTGAGCTTCATCTGTGCGTTGTGCGGCAGGTCCATCGGCAGCTGTACCAGTCCCTTCCCGTACGTGCGCGTACCTAATATTACTGCGCGGTCGAGGTCCTGAAGGGCACCGCTCGTTATCTCGCTGGCGCTGGCCGATCCGCCGTTCACCAGCACGACGATGGGCATCACCGAGTCTAAGGGTTCTACCGTCGTCACGTAGTCGTGGTTGGCACGCTTCAGCTTCCCCTTGTTCGAGGCCACGGTGATGCCGCTGCCCACGAAGAGGTTCACGATGTTGGCTGCCTCTGCCTCGCTGCCGCCACCGTTGCCGCGAAGGTCGAAGACAAGCTGCGTCATTCCCTGGTTCTTCAGGTCGATGAAGGCACGGCGCACCTCCTTCGAGCATCCCTCCGTGAAACTGTTCAGGTTGATATAGCCAGTCTTGCCTCTTTCCTCTTTCCTCTCTCCTCTTTCCTCGATAATCCCATAATAGGGTAGGGCGGGCATCTGGATGGTACGCCGTGTAATCTTCGTCTGCATCTCCTTTCCCGTCGATGGGCGTAAGAATTTCAGCAGGAAAGTCGTTCCGGCGTCGCCCAGCAGGTGGTCGCTCACATAGCGCGTGTCTTTGCCCACCATCGTCGAGTCGTCGATGCTCAGGATGACATCACCCTTGCGCAGCCCGGCTTCTGCCGATGGTGTGCCGGCGTATGGCTCGTCGATGACGGCATTGCCGCGCTTCATGTGGTAGCGGATGAGCGAACCGATGCCCGAATACTTTCCCGTGCGCAGCGCCTTGAGGTCGCTCGTCTTGTCGGCGGGATAATACTCCGTATACGGGTCCAGCTGCCGCAGCATGGCGTCGATGGCATTGCCCACCACGCGGTTGGCATCGAGCGAGTCGACGTACATCATGTCGAGGTTGCGGTAGATAGAGTTGAATATCTCAAGATTCTTGGCCACTTCGAAGTTGTGGTCCTTGTCTTCTTGCGCAGAGCAGAGCGTCGTTGTGGCGAAAAGAGCCAGCAGCAAACAGATTTTCTTCATATTAGTCAACTTGGTTTGGAATCATGCTGCAAAATTACATGTTTATCTTCGTATATCAACGTTTTTGCCCGTTTTTTTATCGAAAATTAGGGAAAAAAGCAAATTCTTGAAAAAAAAGTCGGAAAAAGTTTGGTGGTTTCAAAAATTCACCGTACCTTTGCACCCGCAATTCAGAAATGATGCGCATCTGCTTCAGTAGCTCAGTTGGTTAGAGCACCTGACTGTTAATCAGGGGGTCGTTGGTTCAAGCCCATCCTGAAGCGCAAAATCCTCAACTACGGTTGAGGATTTTTTGTGTTCAGGGGGCTCTTCCCAACGCCCCGGGTCGTGGTTCTTTCTCCGCAAAGCTGCGAAAGCGGCAAAGCCGAGCGCAAGCCCATCCTGAAGCGCCTCAGAGAAAGTCCCGTAAGTCAATGGCTTGCGGGACTCTTCTTTTGTCTCACTTGCTTTGTTTTTTGTTCAACTTTTTGC